>JADLGL010000001.1 GCA_020849325.1 Bauldia sp.
AACCCGATCGTCGACATGGACGGCGACGAGATGACCCGGATCATGTGGCGCATGATCAAGGAGCGGCTGATCCACCCCTATCTCGACCTGCCGCTCCTCCATTTCGATCTCGGCATCGAGAACCGCGACCGGACCGACGACAGGGTGACGATCGAGGCCGCGAACGCGATCAGGGAGGTCGGCGTCGGCGTGAAGTGCGCGACGATCACGCCCGACGAGGCGCGCGTGGACGAGTTCAACCTCAAGAAGATGTGGAAGTCGCCGAACGGCACGATCCGCAACATCCTCGGCGGCGTCATCTTCCGCGAGCCCATCATCTGCCGCAACGTGCCGCGTCTCGTGCCGGGCTGGACGCAGCCGATCGTCATCGGCCGCCACGCCTATGGCGACCAGTATCGCGCGGTCGACTTCACCGTTCCCGGCAGGGGCAAGCTGACGATCAGGTTCGTCGGCGAGGACGGAAAGGTCATCGAGCACGAGGTGATGGACTTTCCGGGCCCCGGCGTCGCCCTCGCGATGCACAACCTCGACGATTCCATCCGCGATTTCGCGCGGGCGAGCTTCAACTACGGCCTCCTCCGCCGCTATCCCGTGTACCTGTCGACCAAGAACACCATCCTCAAAGCCTATGACGGCCGCTTCAAGGACATCTTCGCCGCCATCTACGCATCGGAATTCGAGGACCGCTTCCGCCAGCTCGGCATCACCTACGAGCATCGCCTGATCGACGACCTCGTCGCCGCGTCGCTGAAGTGGTCGGGCGGCTTCGTCTGGGCCTGCAAGAACTATGACGGCGACGTCCAGTCCGACACGGTCGCGCAGGGGTTCGGCTCGCTTGGCCTGATGACGTCCGTCCTGATGAGCCCCGACGGCCAGACGGTCGAGGCAGAAGCAGCCCACGGCACGGTGACCCGGCACTATCGCGAGCACCAGAAGGGCCGCGAGACGTCGACCAACTCGCTCGCCTCGATCTTCGCCTGGACGCGCGGCCTCGCCCACCGCGCAAAACTCGACCACAACCACGATCTCGCGAGCTTCGCCGTCCTCCTCGAGCGCGTTTCGGTCGACACCGTCGAGGCCGGCTACATGACGAAGGACCTCGCCCTTCTCGTCGGCCCGGACCAGCGCTGGCTCACCACCGGCGCCTTCCTCGACAAGCTCGCCGAGCGCCTCGACGTCGCGATGGCGGAAGCGGCCTGACGCCACCCTGCCCCGGCCTCCGGAAACGCCCTTCGTGAACCCCGCGGATCGCATCGGGGTTTACGCGATGTTCACGGCTTGCGGAACACAATGAGAACCGATAGCCTGTTCGTGTTTTGTACCGAGTCGCGAACAGAGCCCGCCGGAGCCGCCGCCGATGTTGACGCGCAAGCAGCATGAACTCCTCATGTTCATCCATGAGCGCCTGAAGGAATCCGGCATCCCGCCGTCCTTCGACGAGATGAAGGACGCCCTCGACCTGAAGTCGAAGTCGGGCATCCATCGTCTCATCAAGGCGCTCGAGGAACGCGGCTTCATCCGCCGCCTGCCCAATCGCGCCCGCGCCCTCGAAGTGATCCGGATGCCCGAATCGACGGTCGTCGGCGGCACGGCTCGCGGCCGCAGCGGGTTCTCGCCCGCCGTCATCGAAGGCAATCTCGGCAGGCAGCGATCCGCGGTCCCCGCCGCCGCCGCGAACGATGCGATCGCCATCCCCGTGATGGGCAAGATCGCCGCCGGCACTCCGATCGAGGCGATCCAGAACCACAGCCATTCGATCCCCGTCCCGCCCGAGATGATCGGCAACGGCGAGCACTTCGCGCTCGAGATCAAGGGCGATTCGATGATCGAGGCCGGCATCTTCGACGGCGACACCGTCGTCATCCGCAGATCCGACACCGCCGACACCGGCGACATCGTCGTCGCCCTCGTCGACCGCGAGGAAGCCACCCTGAAACGCCTCCGCCGCAAAGGCGCCTCCGTCGCCCTCGAAGCCGCCAACCCGGCCTACGAGACCCGCATTTTCGGGCCTGACCGGGTGCAGATCCAGGGCCGGCTCGTGGGGCTGATCCGGCGGTACTGAGCGGCACCACCCACTCGATCCCTGCCCACCCTTCGTCATTGCCGGGCTCGACCCGGCTACCCAAATGACCCGCACGGCGAGCGGTCGATGAGATCGCAGGTGCCTCTTCGCCAGGAGTAGCTGTCGCGTCCTCATGGGTCCCCGCGTCGAGCCCGGGGAAGACGGGTCGGAGTTCCGGGGAGCAACCGACGAGGGGGCCGCGCTGGCACGCGCGGGCTTCACTCTCCGCTTTCGCGCAGCCAGCCCGGCAGCGGCGGCATCCACGGCCGCCGCATTTCCGGCCGCGCCGTCGTCACCCGCAACGTCGCCGGCTCACCGTCTCGCCCCTCGACGAGGAACAGCGCGTGGACGCCCCGCCTGCCGAGGTCGCGACCGTCGACCACCGTCGCGGTACAGCCCTCCGGCGCATCGAGCGCCGTGACGACGACGAGCGCCATGCGGCAATCCTCGGCGAGCGCCGTTGGTTCGATCGACAGCGCCACCCGGCCGCCCGTCGTTCCCAGCGGGAGCGTGCAGCCGACGGGATCGCAGAGGACGCCCTCCCCGAGCGTCGGATCGCCGGGTAGCCGCGGATCGGCATCGGCGCGGAGCCAGACCTCCTGTTCGAACGTCGCCCCCCGCCCGGCGAAGCGGTAGCTCCCGTCGGGTCCGCGGACCATCATGGCCGCGCCGGTCTCGTCGATGAGGATGTCCGGCCGCGGCGCCGTTCCGGCGAGGAGGACCGCGGGCACGAGCAGGACGACCCCAAGGAGCCGCCATCGCTCCCGCCAGAGACAGAGCCAGAGAATGCCCGCGACCGCGAGGACGAGCGCGAGCGTCGGCGACGCCGCGACCATGCCGGAGGTCCCCGTCCACGCGGTCACGACGAGGGCGATGGAGTTCATCCATTCGATGCCAAAACCCGCGATCGCGAGGAAGGGTCCGTCCCAGCCGAGCGGCATCAGGAGCACCGCCACGAGGAGCGCCCACATCACGAAGAACGTGACGAACGGGATGGCGAGGAGATTGGCCACGAGCGACAGCGGCTGCGTCCGGTTGAAGTGGAAGGCGCCGAACGGCGCCGTCGCGAGACCGGCGAGGAGCGAGGTGAGGATGGCGCCGGCAAACCATGCACCGGCGTAGCGGAACGGTGACCACCCCGGCGCCGGGCCGATCGCGAGCCGGTTGCGCCGCCGCGCTGCAAGCCACTCGAAGCCGGCGACGAGCGCGAGGGTCGCCGCGAACGACATCTGGAAGCCAGCGGTGAGGATCGCTTCCGGCGTGAGGACGAGGACGATGAGCGCTGCGATCGCAATGTTGCGGACGCTGAACGCGCGGCGGTCGAGCATCACGGCCGCGAGCATCACCGCCAGCATGATGAAGGAGCGCTGCGCCGCGACGTCGCCGCCGGAGAGGAGGAGGTAGAACGCCGACAGCGCCAGCGCCCCGCCCGCCGCCCATTTCTTGATCGGCCGCCGCAGCGCGAGCGGCGGGAAGAGCGCGAGGATCGCGCGGAGGCCGAAGAACGAGATGCCGGCGACGAGCGCCATGTGGAGCCCGGAGATCGACAGGATGTGGGTGAGGCCCGACACGCGGTAGTCCTCGGTCACCTCGTCGGAGAGGCCGCCGCGGTCGCCGGTGACGAGCGCGTTCGCGATCTGCCCGACATCGCCCGGCAAGGCTGCCTCGATCCGCGCCCCGATCGCGTCGCGGAGCCGTTCGATCGGCACCCGCCAGGCGATGGCAAAGGCGGGCGGTCCGATGTCGACGAGGTCCGGCGGTCCGTACGAGAAGCCCGATCCGCCGATGCCGCGGTAGAACAGTTCGCGCCCGAAATCGTAGCCACCCGGAATGACCGGCGCCGCCGGCGGCTGCAGCCCGACGAGCCCCGAGACGCCCGCGCCGACGACGAGCCCCGTCACGTCGCCGCGCACGGTGATCCGCACCTTTCGGGGATACTCGCCGGCCGCAAAATCCTCGAGCGTGGCAACGCGGACGACGATGCGGACCTCGCGCGGCCCCATCCGCTCGACCTTCTCGATCCAGCCGGAGAGGTCGCCGGTGTACTCCGCCGAAATCATCGGCGTGGCGACCATCTCCGTCCGCGCCTTGCCGAGCGCGAGGCCGAGGGCCACCGCGAGGAGCGCGATCGCAAGCCAGCGGAGACGCGATCGGTCGCGGGCGAGGATCACCCCGCCGCCCGCTCCGATCGCCAGAACCGCTGCGAACACCGCCGGCGGCTCGAAGGGAAGGCCGAAATAGAGAAGGATGCCGGCTCCGAGGAGGACGGGGATCCAGAGCGCGCCGCGGCGCTGCTCCATCTCCCGCTCGAAGGTGCGGCCGGCAGCGGCGGCTGCCGCGCCGGCAAGCCGCCGCGCCGTCCGAGCCCTGTCCCGTTCCGCCGCGCGGTCCGCGACGGCAACGTCCTGCCGCGCCATCGAAGTCCCCCTGCCGCAAGTCTAGAGCATGATCCGGGAAGCGGCCGCCGGTTCTTCGAAAAAGATCGTGCTCCGTCGGGGACGGGGCGCGCAACGCCGCCTTGCCGCGCCGTGGCTGAACCGTGATAGACCACGCCCGCCCGCTGACCTGCCGCTACGAGCCACCCGCCATGCCGAACGTCGTCACCCGCTTCGCCCCTTCGCCCACCGGCTACCTCCACATCGGCGGGGCGCGGACGGCGCTCTTCAACTGGCTCTACACGAAGCACACCGGCGGCCGGATGCTGCTCCGCATCGAGGACACCGACCGCGAGCGCTCGACGGACGCGGCGGTCGCCGCAATCCTCGACGGCCTCACCTGGCTCGGCATCACCTGGGATGGCGACACGGTCTTCCAGTTCGCGCGCGCCGCCCGCCACCGCGAGGTGGCCGAGGAACTCGTCGCCCGCGGAAAAGCCTATCGCTGCTACGCCTCGCCGGCCGAACTGCAGGAGATGAAGGAGCGTGCGCGCGCCGAGAAGCGGCCGGAGCGCTATGACGGCCGCTGGCGCGACCGCGACCCGTCGGAAGCTCCGGCCGACGTGAAGCCGGTGATCCGCGTGAAGGCGCCGCAGACCGGCGAGACCGTGATCGACGATGCCGTCCAGGGCCGGGTCGTCGTCCAGAACAAGGAGCTAGACGACTTCGTCCTCCTCCGCTCGGACGGCACGCCCACCTACATGCTCTCGGTGGTGGTCGACGATCAGGACATGGGCGTCACGCAGATCATCCGCGGCGACGACCACCTCAACAACGCTTTCCGCCAGCGCATCATCATCGACGCGATGGGCTGGACCCCGCCGCGCTACGCCCACATCCCGCTGATCCACGGCCCCGACGGCGCAAAGCTGTCGAAACGCCACGGCGCGGTCGGCGTCGATGCCTACCGCGCGATGGGGTATCTGCCGAAGGCGATGCGGAACTACATCGTCCGCCTCGGCTGGGCCCACGGCGACGCCGAGATCATGACCGAGGCCGAGATGATCGAGTGGTTCGACCTCCCCGGCATCGGCCGCTCCGCCTCGCGCTTCGATTTTGCAAAGCTCGAGAACCTCAATGGCCACTACATCCGCAACACGCCGGACGACGAGCTGCTTTCGATCGTCCTCGACACGCTCCCCTATCTTCCCGGCGGTCCCGAGTTCCGCGCCGCCCTCACGCCTGGGCGCGAGGCCCAGTTCCGGCGCGCTTTGCCCGGCCTCAAGGAGCGGGCGAAGACGCTGATCGACCTCGTCAGCGGCGCGGGCTTCCTCACGGTCTCGCGGCCGCTCGCCATGAACGCCGCGGCCGCAGCGCTCCTCGACGACGCCGGCCGTGCCGCGCTGGCCGGCATCCTGCCGCGGCTCGAGACGCTCGACGACTGGACGGCGGCGGCAACCGAGGCTGCTGTCCGCGCCTTTGCCGACGCCAACGGGCTGAAACTCGGCAAGGTGGCGCAGCCGATCCGCGCCGCCGTGACGGGCAGGACGACCTCGCCGCCGATCTTCGACGTCCTCGCCATCCTCGGCCGCGACGAAGCCCTCGGCCGCATCCGCGATCAGGCGCGCTCGGCCTAGAGGATGATCCGTTGAAGTCGGATCATGCTCGTCGCCTGGTTCCTTGATGGAGCATGATCTTCTTCGAAGAACCGGCGGCCACTTATTCGAATCATGCTCCAGGGATTCGCAACCCGCCAGCGTGGCGCAATTCCGCCATTCTGAGCCTCCCCCTTGCGGCCCCTGTTGCGGGGAGGCGGAAGGCGGCAAGCGCAGCGCCGCTGCCTTCGGTGGGGGTCGCGGCCTCGAAACAGGCACCTTCCGTGCGGCTACCCCTCCCGAACCGGCGAGGCGACGGTTCCACATCCCGCGAGGGGGAGGTTCGAGTTCCCCCGCGCTTCAACCCTGCCGCAAGGTTCGGCGCGGAGAAGATTCGCTATCGTTGAGTAACGATGGCCGGAGATGACGGCTGCCGGATGACGCTTTGGCAGCCATGTTGCGGTGATCGCTTCTCACCGCCGCGACGCGGCGATAAGGTCCCGTCCCGCTGATGTGGTGTCGCGAGCCGCCCTTCGGCCGGCGAGCGACTTTTCGGCTTTCCCGACATGGCTGGCAGTCGGAATGAACTCTCGGGGCAGCGCGAGCGCACCGGGGTTCGGACAGGGGAACCATGACCGATAACAAGGCCACCCTCACCTACGGCGAGAAGACGCTCGACCTCGGCGTCCGCGAGGGATCGATCGGGCCGGCGGTGGTCGACATCGGTCCGCTGTTCCGCGAGACGGGGATGTTCACCTACGACCCAGGCTTCGTTTCGACCGCGTCGTGCGAATCGAAGATCACCTATGTCGACGGCGACGCGGGCGTCCTCCTCTACCGCGGCTATCCGATCGAGCAGCTCGCCTTCAACGGCGACTTCATGGAGACGTGCTACCTCCTCCTCTACGGCGAGCTGCCGACGGCGACGGAGAAGGCGGAGTTCGACCTCCAGATCACCCGCCACACGATGATCCATGAGCAGATGAGCCGGTTCTTCTCCGGCTTTCGCCGGGACGCGCATCCGATGGCGGTGATGGTGGGTACGGTCGGCGCGATGTCGGCCTTCTATCACGACTCGCTCGACCTCTTCGATCCGAAGCAGCGCATGGTCGCCTCGCTCCGGATGATCGCGAAGATGCCGACGATCGCCGCGATGGCCTACAAGTATTCGATCGGCCAGCCCTTTATTTCTCCGCTCAACTCGCTCGACTATTCGGCGAACTTCCTTCGGATGTGCTTCGCCGTTCCGGCGGAGGAGTACGTCGTCAACCCGATCCTGTCGCGGGCGATCGATCGCATCTTCATCCTCCACGCCGATCACGAGCAGAACGCTTCGACCTCGACGGTCCGCCTTGCCGGCTCTTCGGGCGCGAACCCGTTCGCCTGCATCGCCGCCGGCATCGCCTGCCTGTGGGGCCCGGCGCACGGCGGCGCGAACGAGGCGGCGCTCAACATGCTGGCCGAGATCGGCACGGTCGACCGCATCCCGGAATACATGGCGCGGGCGAAGTCGAAGGACGACCCGTTCCGCCTGATGGGGTTCGGCCACCGCGTCTACAAGAGCTACGATCCGCGCGCGAAGATCATGGCCGAGACCACGCACGAGGTGCTCACCGAGCTCGGGATCGGCGACGACCCGCTGCTCGAGGTCGCGATGGAGCTCGAGCGCATCGCCCTCACCGACGAGTATTTCATCGAACGGAAGCTGTACCCGAACATCGACTTCTATTCGGGCATCATCCTCAAGGCGCTCGGTTTCCCGACGTCGATGTTCACCGTCCTCTTCGCGGTCGCCCGCACCGTCGGCTGGATCGCGCAGTGGAAGGAGATGATCGAGGACCCCTCGCAGAAGATCGGCCGGCCGCGCCAGCTCTACACCGGCGCCCCGAGGCGCGACTACACGCCCCTCGCCGAGCGCCGGGCCGAGGGCTCGGGCGACCGCCGGCGGCGGCCTGCGCCATGACGCGGCGCTGGGGCTGATCGGAAGAAGCAGCTGGCGGTTCTTCGAAAAGCCTGCTCCGTCAGGGAAACAGGCGTCGGAGCGTGATCCGGATTGAACGGGTCACGCTCTGGCGTCGCCGCTGAGCGCCTCCGCCCGCGCCGAGTGCATTGCCGCGGTCGCCGCCTCTTCCGGCACGCCGATCCCGAGAAGAACCCGATCGGCGAGCGCGAGGCTCCCTTCGAACGCCTCGGGCACCGCGGCCGTCGCCCCCTGCGCGGTGAGGCTGCGGGCGTGCTCCGTGTCGCGGGCCCGGGCGAAGACCTGCGCGCCCGGCCACGCCCGGCGGATCATTGCGACGGTGCGGTCCGTCTCGGCCGAAAGGTCCGCCGTGACGACGAACGCCGCCGCCCGCGCCGCGCCGACGCGCTCGAGGATCTCCTGCCGGCTGGCATCGCCGAAGACGACGGGCCGGCCGGCCGCGCGTGCTTCGGAGACGCGGTTCGCATTGAGGTCGAGCGCGACATAGGGCGTCGCGGTCGCTTCGAGCGCCGAGGCGACGACCTCGCCGACGCGGCCATAGCCGCCGATGATGACGTGGCCGGAGCGTTCCTGCGAGGAGGCTTCGGCGGTCGGCGCGCCGGCGGGCGCGGCGCGGGCGAGGCGGTTGCCGACGACGCGGGCGATGATGCCGAAGGCCGGCGTCAGCATCATCGAGACGGCGGCCACCGTCGTGACGAATCCGAGTTCGGTGCCGGTCATCAGCCCCTCGCTGCGGGCGAGGGTGAAGAGGACGAACGCGAACTCCCCCGCGCCCGCCATGAGGATGCCCGCCTCGATCGCAGCGGGCGTCGGGACACCGAACAGCCGCGCGGCGCCGGCGGCGACGATGCTCTTGAGGACGAGGAGCGCGGCGACGGCCGCAATGACCGCCGGGAGTTCCGACCACAGCAGCCCGAGGTCGATCGACATGCCGACCGACATGAAGAAGAGGCCGAGGAGGAGGCCCTTGAAGGGCTCGATGTCGACCTCGACCTGGTGCCGGTATTCGCTCGACCCGAACAGGAGACCGCCGAGGAAGGCCCCGAGCGCCGGCGAGAGGCCGACCGAGGACGTGAGCGCCGCACCGCCGATCGCTACCAGGATCGCGATCGCAAGGACGATCTCGCGGCTGCCGGTCGAGGCCGCGAGCCGCACCAGCGGCCGGAGGACGTACTGCCCCACCGCGAGGATCACCGTGACCATCGCCACGGCGAGGCCGATGCCCTGCAGCAGCGAGGTGGCGACGGACGTGCTGTCGTCGCCTAGCACGGTGACGAGGATGACGCCGGGCACGACGAAGAGGTCCTGCATCAGGAGGACGCCGAGCGTGACGGCGCCGAGATCGCCCGTCATGCGGCGCTGCTGGATGAGGAGCTGGAGGACGATCGCCGTCGACGAGAAGGCAAGGCCGAGACCGAAGACGATTGCGGCTTCGGGCGGCACGTCGAAGAGGAGCGCGATGCTGAAAATGGCCGTCGCGGTGACCAGCGTCTGCGCCGAGCCGGCGCCGAACACGAGCTTCCGCATCGCCCACAGCCGCGCCAGCGACAGCTCGATGCCGATCGTGAAGAGGAGGAACATCACGCCGAGTTCGGCGAACGAGGCGACGCGTTCCTCGTCGATGAAGGTGACGTGGGCGAGGAACGGCACGTCGTCGGCGAAGGTCGCAAGGCCGTGCGGACCGAGCGCGACGCCGGCGATGAGGAAGGCGAGGACCGTTCCGACGCGCGCCCGGTAGAACACCGGCACGATGATGCCGGCGGTCACCAGGAAGATCAGGAGGTCACCTGTCCAGCCGTCGAGTTCCATCCGGCTGGACCGTTCGCATCACGCCGCGCGGATGGCCGCGGCGATCGCTTCGAGCGCCGCTTCCGCCTTGTCGCCGTCCGGCCCGCCGGCCTGCGCCATGTCGGGCCGGCCGCCGCCGCCGCTGCCGCCGAGCTTGGCGGCGGCGATGCGGACGAGCTCGACCGCGTTGTTGGTGGTGGTGAGATCGGCGGTGACGCCGACGACGACGCTGGCG
The DNA here is from genome assembly GCA_020849325.1 of Bauldia sp. Taxonomy (GTDB): domain Bacteria; phylum Pseudomonadota; class Alphaproteobacteria; order Rhizobiales; family Kaistiaceae; genus JADLGL01. The sequence continues at coordinate 10,037 of JADLGL010000001.1, forward strand.
CGGTTGCCCTCGCCGACCGAGATGAAGCCGACGACGCCCGATCCGAGGTTCTTCTTGCCCTCGTCGACCAGCGGCTTGAGATCCTTCGCCGGCACGTCGCGGACGACGCGCAGCATCACCGGCACCCCGTTCGCCGACGCCGGCCCCGCCGCGCCCCCCGCGCCGCCGCCCATGGCGAGCGCCTTCCGGGCCTCGCTCAGTTCGCGCTCGAGCTTCTTCCGCTCCTCGACGAGCGTGGCGACGCGCGCCTCGACCTCGTCGGCCGAAACGCGGAGCGCGCTCGCGATCGCGCGGAGGCGGCGGTCCTGTTCCTCGAGGTAGCGGCGCGCCGTATCGCCGGTGAGCGCTTCGAGGCGGCGGACGCCCGATGCCACCGCGCCCTCGCCCACCACCGTCACGAGCCCGATCTCGCCGGTGCGCCCGACATGCGTGCCGCCACACAGCTCGACCGACCAGCGCTTCCGGCCGTCGCTCTCGCCCATCGAGACGACGCGGACCTCGTCGCCATACTTCTCGCCGAAGAGCGCCATCGCGCCCGACGCCACGGCGGAATCGCGGTCCATCAGCTTGGTCTCGACCGACGTGTCCTGGAGGACGGCCCGGTTCGCCAGCCCCTCGATCTCCTCGAGTTCGGCCGCCTCGACCGGCTTCGGATGCGAGAAGTCGAAGCGGAGGCGGCCCGGCGCAACCATCGAGCCCTTCTGGGCGACGTGGGTGCCGAGGACGCCGCGGAGCGCCGCGTGGAGGAGGTGCGTCGCCGAGTGATTGGCGCGGATCTGCTGCCGGCGCGGCCCGTCGATTTCGAGCGCGACGGCGTCGCCGACGCGGATCGTGCCCGACACGACCTTGCCGAAATGGGCAAAGAGGCCGTCGGCGCGCTTCTGGACGTCCTCGATCGCGATCGTGGCGTCGTCGCTGCGGATGGTGCCGGCATCGCCGACCTGGCCGCCCGATTCGGCGTAGAACGGCGTCTGGCTGACGACGACGGCAACCTCGTCGCCCGCCGTCGCCGCGTCGATCGCAGCGCCGTCCCTGACGATCGCCTGAACGACGGCCTCGGCCCGATCGGCGGAATAGCCGAGGAACTCGGTGGCCCCGAGCCGGTCGCGAAGCGAGTACCAGACGGCGTCGGTCTGGGCCTCGCCGGAGCCCGCCCAGCTTGCGCGCGCCTCGGCCTTCTGCCGCTCCATCGCCGCGCCGAAGCCGGGCTTGTCGACGGAAATGCCGCGCGACCGCAGCGCATCCTCGGTGAGGTCGAGCGGGAAGCCATAGGTATCGTAGAGCTTGAACGCGGTCTCGCCGGCGAGCACCCCGCCCTGCGACAGGCCGGCCGTCGCCTCTTCGAGGAGGCCGAGGCCGCGCTCGAGCGTGCGGCGGAAGCGGGTCTCCTCGAGCCGCAGCGTCTCGGTGATCAGCGGCTGCGCGCGGACGAGCTCCGGATAGGCCTGGCCCATCTCGTGGACGAGCGTCGGCACGAGGCGCCACATCAGCGGATCGCGGACACCGAGGAGCTGCGCGTGCCGCATCGCCCGCCGCATGATGCGGCGGAGCACGTAGCCGCGGCCCTCATTGGCCGGCAGCACGCCGTCGGCGATCAGGAACGACGACGCGCGGAGGTGATCGGCGATGACGCGGTGGCTCGCGCGGGCCGGCCCCTCAGCCGGCACGCCGCTGAGATCGACCGACGCGCCGATCAGCGCGCGGAAAAGGTCGATGTCGTAGTTGTCGTGGACGCCCTGAAGCACCGCGGCGATGCGCTCGAGCCCCATGCCGGTGTCGATCGACGGCCGCGGCAGCGTTTCGCGCTCGCCGGGCGCGATCTGCTCGTACTGCATGAAGACGAGATTCCAGATCTCGATGAACCGGTCGCCATCGGCGTCGGCCGAGCCGGGCGGGCCGCCGGCAATGTGCGGACCGTGGTCGTAGAAGATCTCGGAACACGGACCGCAGGGGCCGGTGTCGCCCATCGCCCAGAAATTGTCGCTCGTCGCGATCCGGATGATCTTCTCGTCCGGCAGCCCGGCGATCTTCCCCCACAGGTCGAAGGCAGCGTCATCGTCGTGGTAGACGGTCACGACGAGCCGGTCCTTCCGGAGGCCATACTCCTTCGTGATCAGGTTCCAGGCGAGCTCGATCGCCCGTTCCTTGAAATAGTCGCCGAAGGAGAAATTTCCCAGCATCTCGAAGAAGGTGTGATGCCGGGCGGTATAGCCGACATTGTCGAGATCGTTGTGTTTTCCGCCCGCACGGACGCATTTCTGGGCGGTCGCGGCGCGCGGCATCGGCGCCGTCGAGCGGCCCGTGAAATAGTCCTTGAACTGGACCATGCCGGCGTTGGTGAACATCAGCGTCGGATCGTTCCGCGGCACGAGCGGCGACGAGGCGACGACCTGATGGCCGTTGCGCTCGAAGTACGACAGGAACTGGGAACGAATCTCGCTGACGCTACTCATGTCCACCCGGATCGACGCGCCGCAGGACACGGTCCCCGCCCCTTTCGGGCGAGCCCATCTCCTGCAAACCGTTGAAGCCGCGGTATTTAGACCGTCACCCCATGCGCGCGCAACGGCAGCGCCCGGAGAAAGCTAACCATTCAGCCACACCCGCCCCTCGGCGTCGATACGCCAGAACGGGTTGTAGGCGACCTCCCAGACGTGCCCGTCCGGATCGGTGAAGTAGCCGGAATAGCCACCCCAGAAAGTCTCCGCCGCCGGCTTGAGGAGCTTCGCGCCGGCCGCCTTCGCCTCGGCGAGGACCGCGTCCACCTCGGCGCGGTCCCGCGCGTTGAAGGCGAGCGCGATGCCGGAGAAGCCGCTTCCCTCGGGCGAGACCCCGGCATCGGCCGCGAGATTCGACCGCGACCAGAGCGCCACGATCATGCCCGGCGTCTGGAAGAACACGACGCCGTCATTGTTCGTTCCGCGCCGCCAGCCGAGGCCGCGCTCATAGAACGACGCGGCCCGTTCGAGATCGCTGACGCCGAGCGTCACGAGGCTGAGTCGCTGATCCATCGGAGTGCCACCTATTCGCCGGCCGAACCGCCGTCGTCGTCGGCGGCGCCGGTGGTGAGAATCGCGTTGGCGAGGAGGCCGGCATTCTGGCGGATCGCCTTCTCGACGACCGCCGCCATCTGCGGGTTGTCGCGCAGGAACGCCTTCGCATTCTCGCGGCCCTGGCCGAGACGCTGGCTGTCGTAGGAAAACCAGGCGCCCGACTTCTCGATGATGCCGGCACGGACGCCGAGGTCGATCAGCTCGCCCGTCTTCGAGACGCCCTCGCCATACATGATGTCGAACTCGATCTGCTTGAACGGCGGCGCGAGCTTGTTCTTGACCACCTTCACGCGGGTCTGGTTGCCCACCACCTCGTCGCGGTCCTTGATCGCGCCGATGCGGCGGATGTCGAGGCGGACCGAGGCGTAGAATTTCAGCGCGTTGCCGCCAGTCGTCGTCTCGGGGCTGCCGAACATCACGCCGATCTTCATGCGGATCTGGTTGATGAAGATCACCATCGTCTTCGACTTCGAGATCGACGCGGTGAGCTTTCGCAGCGCCTGGCTCATCAGGCGGGCCTGGAGACCGGGGAGCTGGTCGCCCATCTCACCCTCGATTTCGGCGCGCGGCGTGAGCGCGGCGACCGAATCGACCACCAGAACGTCGACGGCGCCGGAGCGGACGAGCGTGTCGGCGATCTCGAGCGCCTGCTCGCCGGTGTCGGGCTGCGAGATCAGGAGGTCCTCGAGGTTCACGCCGAGCTTTCGGGCATAGATCGGGTCGAGGGCGTGTTCCGCGTCGACGAAGGCACAGATGCCGCCGGCCTTCTGGGCTTCGGCGACGGTATGGAGCGCCAGCGTCGTCTTGCCCGACGATTCCGGCCCGTAGATTTCGATGATTCGGCCGCGCGGCAGACCGCCGATGCCGAGCGCGATGTCGAGGCCGAGCGAGCCGGTCGAGACCGTCGCAACCTCCGCGACCGCGTCGTTCTGGCCGAGGCGCATGATCGAGCCCTTGCCGAACGCCCGTTCGATCTGGCTCAGCGCCGCATCCAGCGCCTTCGACTTGTCCATGCTGCCCTCGATGACGCGAAGCGAATTGCTGGTCATTGCCATTGGCCCGTTCCCTGTTCAACAGTGGCTCATGATCGCGCCAGCAGCGGCGGCGCCCCGTTCCTGTTATGTTCTGTACCGCATCCGTTCTCAGGGCGCAAGCGCCGCCGAAGGAAAACGGGCGGCGGACGCGCCCGAGAGAGCCCGATGACCGACTCCCCTTCCGACGACCGCCTCCGCGACAGCGAGATTGCCCTCGTCGACGCGCTGAAGCTCATCATGGAGGTGATGGTGGCGACGGGCACGGTGAAGGCGACCGTCTTCGAGCAGATCTTCGCGCAGCAGCGCGACGCCTACATCGCGAAAACCATGCCGAACGCCGCCGTCATCATGGAGGTGCTCCGCGGTTTCGCTGCCAAGCCGCCGAAGCCCGCCGCCCCGGCGCGTCGGCCGGAACTCGACGAGCCGCCGCA
>JADLGL010000002.1 GCA_020849325.1 Bauldia sp.
CGAGATTCGCCTCGACCACGACAGGCGGGTGATCACGATCACCTATGACGACGGAAGCTCGGCGCCGTTCGAGGCGGAGTATCTCCGGGTGTTTTCGCCGTCGGCGGAGGTGCAGGGGCACAGTCCGGCGCAGCGGCGGCTGATTGCGGGGAAGAGCCGGGTGCGGGTGACGGCGATCGAGCCGGTCGGAAACTACGCGGTGCGCATCACCTTCGACGACGGGCACAACACCGGCATCTTCACCTGGGACTATTTCGGCCGGCTCGCCCGCGAGCGCGATGCGCTGTGGAGCGGGTATCTGTCGGAGCTGGCGCAGAAGGGGCTCGGACGCTGAGCCCGCTCGCCTAGTTCACGGCGACGGCGCCGCGGCGTTCGACTTCGGCGAGGCCGTCGCGGGCGTCGGGGAAGCCGGCATTGGCGAGCATGCCGAAGATCGAGCGCGCCGCCCCGAGATTGCCCATGTACATGTAGCTGTAGCCGCGGATGATCATGAGATCGTTCTGCTCGCCGGCAATGCGCGCCCGCTCGTCGAGGATGCGGATCGCCTCGGCGTAGCGGCCGTCCTGATAGGCGGCGACGGCGCGCTGCGAGAGGATGTTGGCCTGGACCTCGTCGGCCCGCGCCGCCGTCATCTCTCCCTGGGTGGCCGCGATCGCGGCGCGGTCGGTGACACCGAGGCGGAGATAGGCGAGCGACTGGCCGTAGGCGGCATCGGAGCGGGTCGCGGCCGAACTGCTTCGCAGCGCGACGCCGAACGCCGCGGCGGCTTCGGTCGGCCGGTCGAGGTCCATCAGGCACCAGCCGCGGTTCAGCGCCGCCGCCGGCGATAGCGATTCGGGGTTGACCGAGGTCGAGCATGCCGTCGTCCCGCCGCCACCGCCCGTCGCGGCGATGGTGGCAGCCGCCTGGGTGGTCGCGGCGGCCACGGGCGCGACATAGGCGGTCGTCGTGGGAGCGGCCGCGTAGGTGGTCTGGGCCGTGCCGTAGGTCGCTGGAACGGTGCCGTAGGTCGAGGTGACGCCGACCGGGGCGGTGTAGGTGGTGGTCGGCGTGGTTGCGCCGCGGGTTCCCGTCGTGACGATCGTCGGGACCGGAACGGTGGTCTGGACGGCGCCGCCCTGCTGCTGGAGCTGCCGGGCCGCCGCGGGATCGGTCAGCGCCCGGATGCGGAGCGAGCGGGCGCCCCACTGTGCCACCAAGGCATTGAGGCCCGCCGTGTCCTGGAGGCGCTGCAGCGCGACGCCGAGGCCATAGGCGGCCTCCTCGTTGTCGGCGAGCCAGGCGAGCGAGGTCTGGAACCAGACGACCGCGGTCGTCACCTGGCTGAGATTGTAGGCGTACCAGCCGAGCTGGCGGGCGCCGACGCCGTCGCGGACCTCGCCCACCGTCTCCGCCATGCGGCGAAGCACGGCCGGCGCGATGTCGGGGATCGGCTGTGCGGCGAGATAGGTCGCGACCGCCGCGAGGTAGACCGCCATCACCGGATCGGAATCCTCGCGGTAGGCGTAGACCACGTCCTCCGCCTCGTCGGCGCGGTCGAGGTCGATCATCGCCAGCGCAAGGCCCTGCGCCGCCTCGGCGGTTGCGTCGCGCTGATAGGCGAGGCGGAACCAGGGTTCCGAGCGCCGCGCTTCGTCGCGCAGCTGATAGTACCAGCCGAGGAGGAGCGCATCGGCGGGACCGGTGCCGAGACGGGCCGCCTCTTCCATCCGCGCGATCTCGTCGGCGGTGAGCACGATCCTGTCGTCCTCGGCGCCGACCACGAGGTCCATGCGGGCCTCCTCGGTGCGTATCGGGTCGAACTCGGCGGCGGTGCCGGTACCGGCGCGCTCGTAGCGGTACAGCGTCCGGAAATCGTCGCGATCGAGGTAGCCGAGCGCCTTCTGCATGGTGGCGAGGCGCTCCGACGGCACGTCGCAGTTCTGGAGGATGTAGGTGTAGACGTCGAGGGCGCGCGGCTCGCGGTCGGTGAGCGCGAACGCCTCGGCGATGCGCCACATCACGTCCATCTCGGAGCAGACGAGAAGCGTCGGATTCTGGGCGGCGGCGACGATGACCTCGTCGAAGCGGCGCGCGTTGGAGGCGGCGATCAGCCGGTTCCGCGCCTCGCCGATGGCGAGGAGGTCGAGGAGCGCCGCCGGCGGCGACCAGCCGGGCTCGCGCGCCTGCCGGTCGGCAATGGCGGTGCGGACGTCGGCGAAGCGCCCTTCGGAATAGAGCGCCCACATCCGGTCCATCTCGGTGTCGACATAGACGGGCGTCGCGAGGGGATCGGCGGGCGGCACCCACGCCGGGTAGAGCGCCTGGAGGCGCGCGATCTCGGCCTGAAGACGGACCGTGTCGCCCTGGCGGGCGAAATAACGGAGCGCGGCGGTGTCGACCTCGGGGATAGCGGCCGTATCACCGCCCGCGGCGGCGATTTGGACGGCGGGCGCCGCGGCCGGGGTGGCCGCCGGCGCGGCGTTGATGGTGGTGGTCGCCGTGGCGACGGCGGGCGCCGCGGTCGCGCCACCAGCGGCGATGGTTGCGATCGGCACCTGCTGCTGGGTGGTCGCCACCGTCGGCATGCCGGTCGGGACCGGGCCGCCGAAGAAGCTGCGCAGCACGAAGAAGCCCGCGACGAGGGCTACGACGACGACGAATACCTGGAGGGGCCGGACCTTCATAGGCAGGCGGGACGGTGCTCGGCGAGGTAGAACCAGGAGAGCAGATAGAGCGTCGCCGAATAGTAGAGGACCGGCTCGAAGGTCAGGAGGTTCCCGGGCACCGGCGTGCCGTTCACGGCGCAATCGGCGGCGGCGAGCACCATGCGGTAACCGGGATCGGACAGCGGCTCCAGCGTCGCGCCGGTGTCGAGGAGCACCACGGCACTCGACCCGTTCGCGGTACGGTTGCGGAGGAACGGCGCAATGAGGCCCGGCGTCGCGAGCCCCGAGCGCATGAGGTAGAGCGGGATGCGGATGGCGTTGTAGCCGAACACCCGGTCGAAGCCGGCGGCCGGCCGCGGCGTGCGGTTGCCGAGCGACGACCACTCCGGCGGCAGTTCGGCCGGCCCGGTCCGCGACTGGTCGAGGAGCGCGATGCCCGACGAGGTCACCGCCTCCCACGGATAGGCCGGCGCCAGACGGCTCAGCACCGGCATCGCCTCGAACACCCAGTACGAGATGTTGACGACCGGCCCGTCGGACCGATCGGTCGCCTTGAAGCCCCAGACGCCGGGAAGGATGTAGGTGAAGGTGCCGTTGTCGGCGATGGTCTCCCGTCCGATCGCCTCGGCGATGGCGGTCGCGTCGGCGGTGAGCGAGGGGTCGCGCCACGCCTCGCCGGCGAGCGCGAGCGCATAGGCGATGAGGATGTCGCCGTCGGTGGCGTTGTTGAGGTCCGTGATCGGCGGCGTCGCGTTGGGGTCCCAGCGCCAGGCGGCGAGCCCGTCGGGGCGGACGTAGAGCTGGCGGTCGGTGAAGCGCCAGATCTGGCGGAACGCCGCCTCGTCGCCGGCGAGATAGGCCAGGAGCATCCCGTAGCCCTGCCCCTCGCTGTGCGAGATCGAGCCGTTGGCGTTGTCGATCACGCGGCCGCCCGGATCGACGAAGCGGGCCTTGTAGGCCGGCCAGAAATCGCGCGCGCCTACCGAGAGATCGTCGCCCTGCGACGCCGCCGGCGACAGCATCGCCGCGGCCACGGCAAGGCCCGCGGCGCCGTTGCGGAGGCGCGCCAGAACCCGGCGATGCGAGGGCGTCATGACTGCCGTCCCACGGATTTGAGGAGCCACGCGGTGGCAATGCCGAGAAGGATGCAGAGGCCGAGAAGGAGGCCGCCATAGACGAGGAGGTTCTTCGACAGCCAGTTCGTCGCCACCATGCGGAGATTCGCGGGGCTCGCCGGTTCCGTGAAGACGATGTCGGCGCCCGCGAGCGGCACGAATTCTACCGCGCCCGTGGCGGGCCAGTAGGTCGCGACCTGGCCCTCGATCCGCCGCCAGTTGTCGGGACGGACCATCAGTTCGGTGGTGCGCTGCAGCGTTTCGCGGGTCGGCGCCGTGAGCACCGTCCAGGCGGTCTGGCCCGCGGACGGGGCGCCCTGGGCGAGGAGAAGGCCGGCCCCGTCGGGCGGCGCATAGTCGAGCCGCTGGGCGCCGCCGAAGCGGAGCGTCGCGAGCGAGATGTCGAACGTGCGGCTCAGCCAGTCGGAGAACGAGCTGATCTGCCCGCGCCAGCCGCCGCCCCCGGCGAGGGCGTCGCGCCAGCGGTCGAAGGTGATGTTGTTGTCGGCCTGGACGTTGACCTGGAGCGGGATGCCCGGATCGGGCGCGACCGGATCGACCCAGCGGTCGATCGCCGTGTCGGCGATGCCGGCGACGTCGGCGACGCCGGTGGGCAGCTGCGATGCCGCGCCGACGAAGAGGCCGAACGGCGTTGCCGAACTGCTCGGCGAGGCGGCGGGGTTCACGTCGATCGGCCGGCCGCCCATCACCGCGAGCTGCGCGAGGAAGGTCGCCGCCGCCGACATCGTCTCCGGCGCGAGGCGGCCGAGGACGAGGGCGAGAGGCTGGTCGCCGAACGGGTACGCAGCGCCGGTCAGGGCCGAGAGGTCCGGCAGCTGCGCGGCCCGCGCATAGTCGGGCATGACGATCGATGTCGTGTCGAAGAGCGCGAAGCGGCTGATGTTGGAGGCGGTGGCGCCGGGAACGCAGACCTCGTCGCCCGCGGTGGGAAGAACCGCCTCGATCTCGATGCTGTTGGCGCCGGGCTTGAAGTGGCGAAGGGGCACGCCGACCTCGAGCTGGCGGAGGATGCCGCCGCCGCGCGTCACGATCGGCGTGGTCGCCGCGATCTCGCCGTTGACGTAGACGTCGATGTGGCCGCCCGGCAGCACCTCGGCGGAGTAGGCCGCGTCGAGGAAGAGCGACGCGTAGCCATAGGCCTGCGCGTAGAGGTCGTACGGCATCGCGACGACGAAGCCGGTGCGGAAGCGCCGGCCGGTGAACTCGGTGGTGGGCACGCCCAGCTGGGCGAGGGTCAGGCTCGCGCCGCCGTCCATCATCTGGACTTCGGGGAAGTGCCAGGACTGCGAGGAGATCGCGACGCGCGTCGATCCGGCGGGCGGGGTGAGCGGGGCGACGAGGCCATCGACCGCAAGCCCGATGTCGGCCCAGCTCCGGCCGCTGACGAGGAGCGTCGGGCCGTCGAGGCCCTGAAGGAAGGCGATCGTGGGGCCATTCACGCTGTCGACGACGGCAGCGCCGAGGACCGGGCGGAGCTCGTCGACGGTGCCGATGACGACCGAGAGGATGCCGGGACCGTGGCCGCCGCCGTCGGTCGCGGAGACGCGGACGACCTGCGACGGCGCATCCATGTGGATCGCGACCGCTTCCGCGACGCGGAAGAGATCGCGCGTCGCGGCCGCCTGCTCGAGCGCCGGCAGGAGGATGTTGACGACGGCATGGCCCGTCGCGTCGACGCCGATCGAGCGGAGGTCGGCGAGCTGGGTGATGGCGTTCGAGGCGGGATCGGCGAAGGCGATGTAGGTGCCGGCGGTGTCGATCTCGGTCCACAGCTCGTAGGTCGACTGGATGGTGCAGTCGGTGCGGTGCCGCTGGCTCGCCTCGATGCGGATGCGGTTGGCGCCGGCATGAAGGAGGCCGGGCGGCAGGTCGACGATGAAGTCGGCGGGATCGTCGGAGTTCGCGATCGGCGCTTCGATGACGAGGCGGTCGTTGATGAGGAGCCGAAGGCTCGACGCTTCGGGCGCGACGAGGAGCGCATTGGTGAAGGCGAGGTGGAGCGTCGCCTGCGCGTTCGCCTGCGCGGCGGTGAGGTAGGTCGACCACGAGCGGCCATCGACCTCGCCGGACAGGCGGAAATCCTGGAACGGGACGATCGGGCGATCGAAGGTCGCCGAAGGAAGCGCCGCGACGGTCGTGTCGGGCGCCGGCACGCCGCGGAGCTCGCCGCCGACGGGCTGCGCGGGCGTCGTTGTTGCCGGCGCCGTGACGGCGGGCGGCGGGGTCACCATTGCCGGCGGCAGGGCATCGCGTTCGACGCCCATGTCGAACGGGATCGCGACCTGGGCCGCGGCGGGCGTCCAGAACGCGGTCGCCAGAAGGAGGGCCGCGAGCGGCCTTGCGGATGTCACGCGGCGCTCCCGCCGGCGCGGGCGCCGCCATTGCCCGAGGCGATCGCCGGCGTCGTCCCGGCGCCCGGCTTCGCGTCTTCCTGGCGCATGCGCTCGGCGAGCTGGATGAGGCGGGTGACGTCGGGTTCCGGCTGCTTGCCGATCGCCTTCACGAGATAGCCGAGGCCGCGGAAGGTCTGGAACAGCGCGGTCCAGTAGAACCACAGCGTGCCGCGGAGGAGCCCGATATTGATGCGGCGCGCCTTCTGCATCGCCGTCCAGCGCTCGGAATTGGCGAAGACGAGGTCGGCGACGAGGCGGTAGTGCACCGGCTCGGCGATGGCGAAGCGGCAGCCGAGGGCGATGCCCTTGTCGTCGGTGGCGATGTTCTGGACCGTCAGGGGCAGGACGTTGGTCGAGAGCTCGGTGTAGGGCGTGAACCGCACCGCGCCCTCGACGATGCCGCGGAGGTCGCCGTCGCTGACGCCGACGACCTGGATGCGGGCGCCGTGCACCGACACGTCGGCGATGGTCGCCGCGCGCCACTCGCCGTTGAACAGGAACTCGGCCCGCCGCTGGATCGGGATGCGGCGCGTGCGCTGCCGCTCGCTCCGCTCCGAGACGACGCCGAGGGCGCAGCCGACGATCATGAGGTTGAGGAGATTCCAGCCGCCGACGACGAGCGTCACGTCGGCCCGGTAGGGTTCGGTGATGACGCGGTAGATGGTCATCACCACCGCGAGAACGAGGAAGGCGAAGATCAGGTAGAACGGCCGGCCGATCTCCGAGATGCGCGCCTTCTCGATCGACTCGTCCTTCGCCGTCACCTTGAAGGTCGGCTTGGTCGGGTTGCGGATGACCGAGATCAGCGCCGGCAGAAGATGGATCGACTGGACGTACTCATACAGATCCGAGATCCAGGGCCATCGGTATGCGCCGTAGAGGTAGTTCTGCATGATCAGGTTCACGATCATGTACGACGACGTATAGGCCAGGAACTCCTGGCCTGATGCCACGAAAATCTCGAGATCGAAGATGAGATAGAACAGCGGCGCGATGAGGAACATCACGCGCGTGAACGGGAACAGCCAGAACATCATGCTGGACATGTAGCAAAAGCGCTGGGCCATCGTGAGCCCGCGCTTGAACAGCGGGAAGTTGAAGCGGAGGATCTGCATCATCCCCTGCGCCCAACGGCTGCGCTGTCCGATGAAGGACGCGAAGGTCGCGGGCTGGAGGCCGGCGATCAGCGGCTTGTCGACATAGATCGAGTTCCAGCCCGTCGCATGGAGGCCGAGCGCGGTCTCGCAGTCCTCGGTGATCGAGCGGCCGGCAAAACCCTTCGTCTGGTTCAGCGCCTTGCGGCTGAGGAGCGCCGCCGAGCCGCAGAAGAACGAGGCGTTCCACTTGTCTAGGCCGCGCTGGATGACGCCGTAGAACATCTCGTTCTCGGACGGCATGCGCTCGAAGGTCTGGAGGTTCCGCTCGAGCGGGTCGGGATTGAGGAAGAAGTGCGGCGTCTGGACGAGGAAGAGCTTTGGATCGTGGGCGTAGTAGCCCACCGTCTCCTTGAGGAAGTCGCGCGCCGGGGCATGGTCGGCGTCGAACACGGCGATGAGGTCGCCGTTCGAGTGCTCGAGGCCGTTGTTCATGTTGCCGGCCTTGGCGTGGACGTTGCGCTCGCGCGTGAGATAGCGGACGCCGAGCGAAGCGCAGAGCGCCTGGAGCGCCGCGTGGCGGCCCTGGGCCGCGACCGCGTCTTCCGCCTTCTCCGAATTGCGCTTCTGAACCGTACCGCCGTCGTCGAGGAGCCAGACGGTGAACTTGTCCTCGGGGTAGTCCATCGCCTTCGCCGCGGCCATCGTGGTGGCGAGCAGCGAGAGATCCTCATTGTAGGTGGGAATGAAGACGTCGACCGTCGGCTCCTCGCCCTTCTTGATCGGGGGCGCCTTCCGCGGCGGCAGCGGCATCATCACCACGAACAGCGACAGGAAGAGCATCATCACCGAGTACATTTCGGCGACGTAGAGAAGGAGGCCGGGGATGAAGTTCTCCGGCTGGTTGATCGGCGGCAGCGTGCTGGTGGTGCGCCAGAACACGTAGCGGAGGACGATCGACGTGCCGAGCGCGAGCGCGATGAGGCGGCCGATGCCCTGGGCGCGGAACAGTTTCAGCGTCATCATCGCGACGACGGCGGCGGTGCCGGCGATGAGGTGCGTCTGCAGGCTGATCGGCAGCGTGATGATGATCAGCACCGCGCCGGCGATGACCGCCCAGAGGGCTATGACGAACTGCTTTGGCATCGGACCGGCAGGTTGGGCGGCGCAAATGCCGCGGCGTCTGAGCGGAAGTATGGATCAGCGGCTGCTAGCAACGGGTTAAGCGCGCTTCCTCGAACGCGGTCGAAATGTCGCGCCGGCTTCAGGGTGGTAAAGGAACGGTGGGGCCGGTCGGCGTGCCCGTCCCGCCGGTCGGCGTCGCGCCGGGCGGAAGCGGCACGGCGGGGCCGGTGGGCACGATGACGGGAGCCGCGGCGGTGGCGGTCGTGGCGGCGCGGGGCGCGGTGGCGCGCGGCCGTTCCAGCACGTCGCGCGGCGGGCGGATTTCCTGGAGCGGGACGATGTCGAGGACGCCGGTGCCGTGGGGCGCCCACGCGGCGTCGGTGTAGTAGGTGGTGATCGTGAGGCCGTACATGACCTCGATCAGCTGCGCCTCGGTCGCCCCGGTCCTGCAGATGCGGAGCCGGAGACCGATCGCCGCGTCCCGGCTCTCGTCCTCGAGCGTCGTGCTCGCCGCGCCGACGCGCTGCCAGGCGTAGAGGCAGAGGTCGTTGCTGTAGTAGCCGACGGCGTAGCCGAACGCGCCGTACTTGTTCTGGACGAAGAACGGCGAGACCGTCATGCCGACATTGGGCACCGCCTCGTCCATCTCCTCCCAGATGTCGCCCATGTCGAGGAGGTTGTTGTCGATGGTGGCGTGGGTCGCCATCCGGAACGGCGCCGGGCCGAACAGCTGGATTCGGATGAAGTTCTGGCCCTCGCGATTGGAGGACTGGCCAAGGACGATCTCCTGCTCGACCGCGTTGTAGTGGCGGCGCTGGACGACCGAAATCACCGCGGGGCCGGCCGGCGCCGGGACCGCGAAAGCCTGCTCCGACGGCACCATGATCGCCTCGGTCGCCTGCTGGAGCGTGGCGGGCTCGGGCACGGTGGTGCAGCCCGCGAGCGCCAGGACGAGGGGCGCGGCCCATACGGCAATGCGCCCCGCGGCCGGTTTCCTGCCGGCGTCAGAAACCCGCCGGAGCGGCCGCGAGGCCCCGAGCCCTCGTCCTTCAGTCATGTTGGCCGCACCCGAATCCCAATCCGGCCCGAATGTGCGAACATATGGTTAACGAAGGGTTTTCGCGGCGGGCCGAACCGCCCGTGCACCTGCGCCGAAAACCGCGATGCGGCTCGATTTCCCCGACGAAGCGGCGCGTTAACCACTTCGTCCCGACGAGGGTGGCGGTGCGGGTTGGTTCACGCGACGTTCAGACATCGCGGCGCATTTTCGTGAAATCGAAAGGTCGGAACCGATCCCGATACCGCGGGTTAACAAATGCGGAAAGGGTTGGTTACGGAGGCACGAATGACGACGATGCTGGTTCTGAGCGCGGTGCTGTTCCTGACGTCCTGCCTGATCTCGGCGGCGTTGCTCTATCACAATGCAGATGGCCAGCGCTCGCTTGCCCGCGTCCGTCGCTCCCGTCCGAACGACTTTCAGCGTCGCTCGTAATACTTCCGCGCGTTCCGGGTATCGCGGAATGACCGTCCGCCGCGCAGATCATGCGGTGCGGGGAACCGAGCGGGCCGGGTGAACTGCGATCCGGCGGAAGTCCCTTGCTCCGGCTGACTTGATCGTCCCGCCGGCCACCAACGAAAAATCGGTTTCGACGTCGCCGCACGGGCACCCCTCGGAATCCGTCGCACGGTGGATTCTGCCGCCCGTGTGGGCCGCAAATTCTGTTTCCTTGACGGAGGAACCCCGCGCACCCTAAATCGCGGCCTTCGGCCGAACCGGCCGGGCGCGTAGCTCAGCGGGAGAGCACTCCCTTCACACGGGAGGGGTCACAGGTTCAATCCCTGTCGCGCCCACCATTTCTTCACCCCGATCCTGCCTTTGCATGCCTCCTCCCGGCCGTGATTTGACTCGGCCGTTCCGGTGCCGACACCGTTGCGGCACGAGAATCGGCGGTTGCGGGGGCACGGCTATGGCTACCGGAGAGAACTACGTCGCTGGCCCGGCGGGCTGGCTGCTGCCCCGGCCGGTCTTCGTCCTCCTCGCGCCGCTCGCACTGGTTCTCGGCGCCTGCACCGGTGGCGGCGGGGGCGGTGGTGGCGGCGGCATGGCGCAGTGCTTCGAGGCCACAGCTACGACGACGATCACGGCGATCGCCCGCGACGTGACGTTCAACCCGACGCTCGCGAACCAGTACCTCGCCGACGACGAGTTCAACTATGCCGACGCGGACTTCGTCGATTGTCCGAACAGCCAGTCGAACCCCTATGCGCTGGTGAACCTGCATCTGGCGCGCTCGGCGGGCCTCAGCGGCGCCGGACAGCTCGTCGCCATCGTCGACGAGGGTTTCCGCATCAACCATCCCGAATTCACCGGCAAGACGATCGACGTGTTCGGCGTCACGCCGAGCGCCACGCACGGAACGCACGTCGCCTCGCTGATCGCGGCGATCGAGGACGGGAACGGCATGTTCGGGGTGGCGCCGAACGCCTCGCTCCACCTCGCCTCCTTCGCCCCGGACGGCAATACCTTCGACCTCGACAACGTCGTCGCGGCCACCCTCGATGCGGCGAACAAGGGGGCGATCGCCCAGAACAATTCGTGGGGCTTCGACGTCGCGGCGACGGCGCTCGGAACCTATCTGCAGGCCAATCCCGGCCAGGTCGCCGCGGGCCTTTCGAACCTCATCGGCTACAGCCAGGCGGACTGGCAGGACTATCTCGACGCGCTCGACACGTTCCAGAACACGGGCGTGATCGTCTTCGCGATCTCGAACGAAGCCCCGACCGACGTCCTTGCCGCCCTCCCCGCCTACCAGCCGTCGCTGAGCGAGGCGTGGGTCGCGGTGATCAACGGCTACTTCGAGGTCAACGGCTCCGGCGCGATCACCACTGCCGCACTCCTCTCCGCCTCGTGCGGTGCGGCGGCGCGGTTCTGCATCGCGGCCGACGGCACGACGTTCGGCGCGGAACGGGGCGACTACGCCGCCGGAACCGGCACCTCGTTCGCCGCGCCGATCGTCTCGGGCGGCATCGCGCTGGTGGCCGAGGCGTTCCCGACCCTGTCGCCCGAGGAGATCACGACGCGCATCCTCGCGACGGCGAACAACAGCTGGTTCGCGGCCGAGGGCGTTGCCGTCACCGGCACGGTGGATTTCGGCGGCGGCATAACGCACGACTACTCCAATGTCTGGGGCCACGGCGTCCTCGACCTCGCGGCGGCGCTGTCGCCGATCGGCACGGTGTCGATCGTGACCGGCGGCAACGTCGCCACGGCCTCCCGCACGGCTCTCGACAGCGCCGGCGTCGCGGTTTCGAGTGCCTTCGGCGACTCGCTGGCGCGCGGCCTCGCCGACCGCGAGATGGCGGTGTTCGATCACTTCAACGGCGATTTCGTCGTCGATCCCAGCGCCCTCGTGGTGAGCCGCGGCGCGGGGAGCCTTGCCCGCGTCACCGATCTCGTCCGCGTCGCGCCGGGCGCGTTCGATCCGACCGTCCGCGCCCCGTCGCTCGCCGGCGGCGGCGTGGTCGAGGCGGCCTATGGGCGCGACGCGCTCGCGGCGTCTTCGGTTCTCGGCCTGTCGCGGAATGCCGCCTTCGTCACCTCGGGTGGCGACGGCTGGTCGACCTTCGCCTATGCCGGCGGCCAGCAGGCGTCGGACAACCTCCTTGCCGGCTTCGGCTTTGCCCGCACCTTCGATGCCTTCGGCGGCCGGTTCACCATCGGCGCCAGCCAGAACGTCGAGCAGGGCGCCCTTCTCGGCCTCGTCGGCAACGACGCCTTCGACTTCGGCCGCGGCACGTCGATCACCGCCGGGCATCTCGGCTACGAGCGCGCCGTCGGCGAGCGGTTCAGCGTGTTCGCCAATGTCGAGGTGGGCGTTGCCAACGCCTTCGGCGTCGGCTCGTCGAGCCTCGTGCGGTCGATCGGGCCGGTCGGGTTCAACGGCTTCAATTTCGGCGCGACCGCGCATGGGGTGATCGCCCGGAACGACCGGCTGACCTTCTCGGTGAGCCGCCCGCTCCGCGTCGCGTCCGGCGCGATGGAGCTCGGCGTGCCGGTGGCGCGGCTCGTCGATGGCACGGTGACGACCGAGGCGGTGACGCTGTCGCTCGCCCCGGGCGGCCGGCAGCTCGACCTCGGCATCAACTACGAGGTCGGCATCGGCGCAGCTTCGACGCTGCGCCTCGCCGCGACCTATTCGCTCGACGCAGGCAATGTCGACGGCGCCCGCGGGCTGGCGCTCGCGGCGGGCATCGGCATCGGCTTCTGACAGGTCAGAGGCCGGCGAAACCGGGGAGCGAGGCAACCGCGTCCGGAAGGTCGCGGAAATGGCTGATGATCCGCTCCGGCCCGTATTCGCGGACGTGGACGGTGGTGTAGCCGAAATCGACCGCGACGACCGGAATCCCGGCGTTCTTCCCGGTGGCGATGTCGGTCTCGGAATCGCCCACCATCACGGCGCGGGCCGGGTCGCCGCCGGCGAGCGCGATCGTCTCGCGCAAATGGCGCGGGTCGGGCTTCCTCACCGGAAACGTGTCGCCGCCGCCCACGGCCGCGAAGCGCCCCTCGATGGCGAGCGCCCGCAGGAGCGAACGCGACAGGCCTTCGAGCTTGTTGGTGCAGACGGCGATCTTCCAGCCGCGCGAGGCGAAATGGTCGATGGCATCGACGACGCCGGGATAGGGCCGGCTCATGTCGGCGATATGGGCGGTGTAGTGGTCGAGGAAGACCTCGAAGAGCGCGTCCGTCTCGGCCTTGGTGCGCTGGGCGCCGGTCGCGGCGAGGCCGCGTTCGAGGAGCGCGCGGGCGCCGGCGCCGATCATCGCGATCGATTCCTCGAGCGACATGTTCCGAAGGCCCTCCTGCGTCAGGCAGACATTGAGCGCCGCCATCAGGTCTGGGGCGGTGTCGACGAGGGTGCCGTCGAGATCGAGGACGAGGATCGGCGGTTGCGTCACGGTGTGCTCCGGCTCGGAAAAACCGGCGCGCACCCTAAGCGGAAGCGTGCGAAAGGAAAGGCCGGCGCCCCCAGAATCCGTCGCCCGCGGCGCTGTGGCGCCTTTTGGACGGCCGTGATAAGCACCGCGCGACCCTGAATCGCGAAGGAGTTCGCCTTGGAGATCGCCCGTTCCGCCGCTTCCGCCGGAGGCGCTGCCTCGCCGGGCGATGACAGGAAGCGCCGGGCCGCGGTCGCCGCGCTCGACGGGATCGTTTCGGGGATGAAGCTCGGCCTCGGCACCGGCTCGACGGCGGACCAGTTCGTCCGCGCCCTCGGCGAAAAGGTGAAGGGCGGCCTCGACGTCATCGGAGTCCCGACGTCGGAGCGCACCGCCGACCTCGCCCGCTCGCTCGGCATCCGCCTCGCGACGCTCGAGGACGAGCCCGTCCTCGACGTCACGATCGACGGCGCCGACGAACTCGACGACCAGCTCCGCCTCGTGAAAGGCGGCGGCGGCGCGCTGCTGCGCGAGAAGATCGTCGCCACCGCGTCCAGGCGGATGGTGGTGATCGCCGACGATTCGAAGCTCGTCGCCATGATCGGCGCCTTCCCGCTGCCGATCGAGGTCGCCCCGTTCGGGCTCGGCGCCACCGAGCGCGCGGTCGAGCGCCTCGCTTCGAAGCTCGGGCTCACGGGCACGGTGAAACTCCGCCTCGCCGGCCATGATCCCTACAGAACCGACGGCGGGCACTACATCATCGACGCATCGTTTGGCCGCATTCCCGATCCAGAAGCGCTGGCCGCTGGCCTCGACCTGATCCCCGGTGTTATGGGGCACGGGCTGTTCCTCGGGATCGCGTCCGAGGCAGTCATCGCACGGCAGAACGACGTCATTCGGCTGAAGCCCGCCGGCCTTCAGCGCTAGGAGAACGGGATGAACAGAGCTCGGGTCCTCATCGGCGCCATCGCCCTTTCGGTCATCGCCGTGCTGCCGGCCGGCCGGGCCAGCGCGCAGGAGATCACCCCCGCCCACCTCCAGGCGGCGATGGAGGCCATCCACGCCCTTGGCACCGACCGCGATTTCGACCTCGTGCTGCCGAACGTCGCCACCCAGGTCGAGGGCGTGATGATGCAGCAGCGGCCCGACCTCTACCGCCAGATCACCGCGACCGTTCAGGCGGCCGCGATCGAGCTCGTCCAGCGCCGCATCGAACTCAACAACGAAGTCGCCCGCGTGTGGGCCCTCGCCTTCACCGAGGACGAGCTCCGGCAGATCGCCGCATTCTACCAGAGCCCGGCGGGCATCAAGCTCGCGCTCCAGGGCCAGCCGATGATGGAACAGACCGTC
The DNA here is from genome assembly GCA_020849325.1 of Bauldia sp. GTDB lineage: Bacteria > Pseudomonadota > Alphaproteobacteria > Rhizobiales > Kaistiaceae > JADLGL01. The sequence continues at coordinate 14,682 of JADLGL010000002.1, forward strand.
ACGACGCTGCAGGACTGGTCGGAGCGGCTGTCGAACGAGCTTCTGGATCGAGCTCTGGCGGCTTTCGAAGCGCAGAACATCGATTTCTAGCTGGCTGCCCCTCGCGGCCGGATCATCCTTGCGGCCTCTCCTCCACCTATCTGAGGCCCATGGCTGAAACGTTCGACTACGATCTTTTCGTCATCGGTGGCGGCTCGGGCGGCGTCCGGGCCGCACGCGTTTCCGGACGCCATGGCGCGCGCGTGGCGCTCGCCGAATCGAGCCGCGTCGGCGGCACCTGCGTCATCCGCGGCTGCGTGCCGAAGAAGCTGATGGCCTACGCCGCCCGCTTCCGCGATGCCTTCGAGGACAGCGTCGGCTATGGCTGGAACCCCGGCGAGCCGACCTTCGACTGGGCGACGCTGATCGCCAACAAGGACCGCGAGATCGACCGCCTGAACGCGGCCTATATCCGCGGCCTCGAAGCCGCGGGCGTGGCGGTGTTCCACGACCGCGCGGTGCTCGTCTCGCCGAACCGCATCCGCCTCGCCGGCTCCGGCCGCGAGGTGACGGCGCGGACCATACTCGTCGCCACCGGCGGGCATCCGAACCTCGACACCGGCATTCCCGGCGGCGATCTCGCGATCAGCTCGGACGAGATGTTCCACCTGCCGGCGCTGCCGAAGCGCATCCTCATCGTCGGCGCCGGCTACGTCGCCGTCGAGTTCGCCGGCATCATGAACGGGCTCGGCGCGGAGACGACGATCCTTCACCGCAGCGGCGAGATCCTCCGCCCGTTCGATGTCTCGATCCGCGACGCGATGCAGGCGGCGATGGAGAAGCGCGGCATCGCGATCCGCCTCGGTGACCGCCTCGCATCGATCGAACGGACGGCCGACGGCCTCCTCGCGCGCACCCGCGGGGGCGCTGCGATCGCCGCCGATCACGTCCTGATGGCGATCGGGCGGACGCCCAACACGCGCGGCATCGGGCTCGTGGAGGCCGGCGTCCGCCTCGACGGCAATGGCGCCGTCATCGTCGACGCGCACCACCGCTCGAGCGTGCCCGGTATCCTCGCCATCGGCGACGTGTCGAACCGCATCAACCTGACCCCCGTTGCGATCCGCGAGGGGCAGGCGGTGGCGGACAATCTCTTCGGCGGCAAGGACGTGGTCGTCGATCACACCGGCGTGCCGCACGCCGTGTTCGGCATCCCGGAGATCGGTGTCGTCGGCCTCACCGAGGAGGAAGCGAAGGCGGGATACGCCGCGCTCGATTTCTTCGAGACCACGTTCAAGCCGATGCGGAACCAGCTCTCCGGCCGCGACGAGCGCGTCCTCATCAAGCTGATCGTCGACGCGGCGACCGACCGGATCCTCGGCTGCCACATCATCGGCGACGAGGCGCCGGAGCTGATCCAGCTGATGGCCGTGGCGCTGAAGCTCGGCGCCACCAAGGCCGGCATCGACGCCACGATGGCGCTCCACCCCACCGTGGCGGAGGAGATCGTCACCATGCGGACGCCGAGCCGCAGCTGGCGGCGGGAGACGGCCGCCAGCTAGAGCCTTGATTCTATTGTAACTTGAACCTCCCCCTTGCGGGGAGGTCGCCCCCCCTTTCCGTTCGGGAGGACGTAAGACGCACGGCCGGTGAACGGACCGGGGCCGAGGCTCCCCTCCGAAGGCGACGGCGCTGCGCTTGCCGCCTTTCGCCTCCCCGCAAGAGGGAGGCTCGAACGGAGTGACGCATTTCGGATCGTTCCCGGAGCGACCGCTCATTTCGGTCTCCCCGAACGGGGCGAGGGGAAGCGGAAGCATCGTGACACGGCAGGGTGCCCTTCCCCGCGCGAATGGTGATCTCCATCTTCCGTGTGTATAACGCCGCCCTTCCCGGCGGACGGTAGCGAAGCATGTCCGGCCCTGCCGGCAGTTGGAGTGGTTTTCGATGGGCAAGGCCTGGTCCCCGGACAGCTGGCGGTCACGACCGATCGAGCAGTCCCCGGAGTATCCGGATCCCGCCGCGCTTGCGGCGATGGAGGCCCGGCTCGCGACCTTTCCGCCGCTCGTCTTCGCCGGCGAAGCCCGCAAGCTGAAGCGTCAGCTCGCGAAGGTCGCGGCCGGCGAAGCCTTCATGCTGCAGGGCGGCGACTGCGCCGAGAGCTTTGCCGAGCACGGCGCGGACGCGATCCGCGACCTCTTCCGCGTCTACCTCCAGATGGCCGTGGTCATGACGTTTGCCGGCGCGATGCCGGTGGTGAAGGTCGGCCGCATCGCCGGCCAGTTCGCCAAGCCGCGCTCCGCGCCGATGGAAAAGGTCGGCGGCAGGGAGCTGCCGGCCTACCGCGGCGACATCATCAACGGCATCGAATTCACCGAGGCGGCCCGGCTGCCCGATCCGGCGCGGCTCGAAATGGCGTACCGCCAGTCGGCGGCGACGCTGAACCTCCTCCGCGCCTTCGCCTCGGGCGGCTACGCCAATCTCGAGCACGTCCAGCAGTGGATGCTGGGCTTCGTGAAGGACAGCCCGCAAGGCCACCAGTACCAGGAGATCGCCGACCGCATCTCCGAGGCGATGGCCTTCATGCGCGCCTGCGGGATCGATTCACAGACCAGTCCGGCGCTCCAGACCACCGACTTCTTCACCAGCCACGAGGCGCTGCTGCTCGGCTACGAGCAGGCGATGACGCGGGTCGATTCGACCTCGGGCGACTGGTACGCCACGTCCGGCCACATGATCTGGATCGGCGACCGCACCCGCCAGCTCGACAACGCCCATGTCGAATACGCTCGCGGCGTGCAGAACCCGATCGGGCTAAAATGCGGGCCGTCGCTCGCGCCGGCCGACCTTCTCCGGCTGATCGACGTCCTCAACCCGAAGAACGAGCCGGGCCGGCTGACCCTGATCGCCCGCTTCGGCGCCGACAAGGTCGAGGCGCATCTGCCGCAGCTGATCCGCGCCGTCGAGCGCGAGGGGCGGATCGTCGCCTGGGCATCCGACCCGATGCACGGCAACACGATCAAGGCCGCGAACGGCTACAAGACCCGCCCGTTCGACCGCATCCTCCGCGAGGTGGAGCGGTTCTTCGACGTGCACCGCGCCGAGGGCACCTTCCCCGGCGGCGTCCACATCGAGATGACCGGCACCAACGTCACCGAATGCACCGGCGGCGCGCGGGCCATCTCCGAGGCGGACCTGTCGAGCCGCTACCACACCTATTGCGACCCGCGGCTCAACGCCGACCAGGCGCTCGAACTCGCCTTCCTCCTGTCCGACCTCCTCAAGCGGGGCCGGCAGGCGAACGGACACCGCCTCGCCGCCGGCGAGTAGGGCAATCGCGTCCGGCCGGAGCTCCTCGGCCGGACGTCCCAAATTGACTTGCCGCGATACCCGATCCCAAGATGGCCGGGGGTTGGGGGAGCGTGGTCGTGCTGCTGCAGCAGGTGCTGACAGGGCTGGCAACGGGTGCGGTGTATTCGCTGCTGGCGCTGGCGCTGGTGGTGATCCACCAGACCACGCATCACCTCAATCTCGCCCAGGGCGAGATGGCGACGCTCAGCACGCTCACCGCCTGGCAGCTCCTCAGCTGGGGCGTTCCCTACTGGGCCGCGTTCGCCGTCACGCTCGCGCTGTCCTTCGCCGGCGGCGCCGCGATCCAGCGGCTCGTGATGCACCCGCTCCGCGGCGGCAACGCGCTCGTCCAGTTCGCGGCGATGATCGCGCTGTTCCTCCTCGTCAACAGCGTCACCAATGCGATCTGGGGACCCAATGCGCGCGCCTTCCCGTCGATCCTCCCGGCCCGGCCGCTCTTCGAGGGCGCACCGATCAGCGGCCAGCGCGTGGGCATCATCCTCGTCGGCGGCGCGCTCGTCGTCGTCCTCTACCTCTTCCTCCGGCGGAGCCGGCTCGGCCTGAACCTTCGCGCCACGGCGGCCAACCCGGTGCCGGCCCGGCTCGCCGGCATCGCCGTCGACCGGATGCGGATGATCGGCTGGGGGATCGCGGCAACGATTGGCGCGGCGGCGGGCATGCTCCTGGCGCCGATCGTCACGCTCGATCCGCAGATGATGTTCAACGTCCTCCCCTTCGCGTTCGCGGCGACGATCGTCGGCGGCGTGTCGAGCCCGCTCGGCGCCGTCGTCGGCGGCCTCGTCATCGGGGTGGTCGAGGCGCTGGTGACGATCTACGCGCCGGCGCTCGGCCGCGAGCTGAAGCTGTCGCTCCTATTCGTGGCGATCCTCGCCATTCTCCTCGTCAGGCCGGAGGGCCTTTTCGTCCGCCGCACCGGGGCGCGGCTGTGAGCGTCTTCGGCCGGCTCGCCGGGCTCGTCGCGGCGCGCGGCAATGCGCTCCTCACCGCGGCCGTCCTCGTCGCGGCGGTGGCGTACCCGTTCCTGTTCCCGGGCTACGCGATCAACTCGATGACGATGGCGATCTGCTACGGCATCGGCATCGTCGCGCTGAAACTCCTCACCGGCTATGGCGGGCAGTTCTCGCTCGGCCACAGCGCGTTCTTCGCGCTCGGCTCCTACGTCGCATTCATCCTCGCGCCGACGATCGGCTTTGCCGCAGCGGTCGCGGTGGCGGGGATCGCCGCGGCGCTCCTCGGCGCGCTCCTCGGCCTCGCCGGCCTCCGGATCAAGGGCCACTATCTCGGCCTTCTCACCTTCATGGTGGCGCTGGCGCTGTTCCAGATGCCGAAGGCATCGGCGCTCGCGCCGATCACCGGCGGCTCCTCGGGCCTGTTCTACCGGGCGCCCCTGCCGGCGACGACGCCGGCAGCACGGGACGTCTGGTGGTACTGGATCGTGCTCGCCGTCGCGCTCGCGATCACCGTGGGCGTCCATTTCCTCCTCCGGAGCCGGTTCGGAAGGGCGCTCCAGGCGAGCCGGGACAACGCCCTCGCAGCGGGCGCGCTCGGCGTCGATACGGCCCTCGTCGACGTATCGGCCTTCGCGGTGAGCGGCGCGTTTGCAGGCATTGCCGGCGGGCTGCTCGCGGGCGTCATCGGCTACATCAGCTACGACAGTTTCCCCTACACGCTGTCGATCCTTCTCTTCGTCGGTATGACCGTGACCGGCGCGCGGTCGCTGCCCGCCGCCTATCTCGGCGGCGCGCTCATCGTGTTCGTGCCGACCTGGGCGCACGACATCACGAGCCGGCTGTCGTGGGCGGTGTATGGTGGCGCGCTCCTCGCCCTTCTCTACATCCAGGTGAACGCGCCGCGCCTGCTCCAGCGACTGACCGGGCGGGAAGCCACCCGCCCCGTCGGAGACGTGTCATGAGACTGCCCGCCCTCCTGTCCCCATCCGCCGTGCTGGCTGCCGCGATCGCGCTCGCTTCGCCCGCCGCCGCGCAGAACCTGCCGGGCGTCTCGGAGACGGAAATCCGCATCGGCAACACGCTGCCCTATACCGGGCCGGCCGCCGCCTACGGCGCCCTCGGCCGGACGTTCGACGCCTATTTCGCCATGATCAACGCCGCGGGCGGCGTCAACGGCCGCATGATCCGCTTCATCTCGTACGATGACGGGTTCAGCCCGCCGGTCACCCTCGAGCAGACGCGGCGTCTCGTCGAGGAGGACGATGTCCTCCTGATTTTCCAGCAGGTCGGCACCAATCCGAGCCTTGCGGTGCGGGACTACCTCAACGCCGCCGGCGTGCCGCAGCTCTTCGCGTCGAGCGGCAGCCCGCTCCTCGACGATCCCGCGGCCTATCCGTGGACCATGCGGTGGAACCCGTCCTTCGAAGCGGAAGGCATCGTCTATGCCCGCTACGTCGCCGAAAATTTTCCCGGCGCGAAGGTCGGCATCCTCTACCGGAACGACGAGGCGGGGATCGGGTATGTCGCGGCGATGCGGGCGCAGCTGCCGGCGGGAACGCCGATCATCGCGCTCCCCTATGACGTCAACGACCCCACGGTCGACGCCCAGATCGCCGCCTTCCAGGCCGACGGCGTCGAAGTCTTTCTCGATTTCGCGATCGCCACCGCCGCGAGCCGCGCCATCGCCCGCGCGGCTGAGCTCGGTTGGACGCCGCACCACATCCTGACCAGCGCCGCAACCGGCGCCGACATCCTCGCCGCCGCCGGACCGGGCAACGCCGTCGGCATCGTCTCGGCCATCTTCATGAAGGATCCGGACCTGCCGGAGTGGGCCGCGGACGAGGACATCGCCGCGTACCGCACGTTCCTGGCCGAGCATTTTCCCGAAGGGGCGGCCGCCGGCCTCTACGCGCTCGCCGCCTACTCGGCCGCGGGAACGCTGGTCGACATCCTCCGCGCCGCGGGCGACGATCTCAGCCGGAGCCACATCATGGCGCTCGCGGCCAATCTCGACGAGATGCCGGCGGCAGGTCTCCTGCCAGGCATCGCGCTCGACACGGACCCAACCGACTACGCGCCGCTCGAGGAGTTCCAGCTGGCGCGGTTCGACGGCACGGCGTTCGTCCCCTTCGGTCCGATCCTCACCGGCGCGCCGTAGCGATGCCGGCGATCGCAGCTTCCGTCGGCAGGGGAGCCCGCCTCGCGATCCGCGATCTCCGCGTCGGCTTCGGCGGGGTAGCCGCCCTCGACGGCGTGAGCCTGGATGCCGCGCCAGGCGAGATCATCGGCGTGATCGGGCCGAACGGCGCGGGCAAGACCACCCTCTTCAACTGCATCAGCGGCACGGTCCGTCCTTCCGCGGGGACGATCCTTCTCGACGGCGCGCCGCTTGGCCGGTTGCCGCCGCACCGGCGGGCCCGCATCGGCGTGACCCGGACGTTCCAGAACCTCGCGCTCCTCGACAGCCTGAATGTCCTCGACAATGTCCGGCTCGCCGCCGAACAGGCCGGCCGTCAGCGCTCCGCCGCGGCGCGGGCCGACGCGACGCGGCTCGTCGCCGCCCTCGGCCTCGACGCCATCGCCCGCGGCCCCGTGGGCGGCCTGCCGGTCGGCACGAGGCGGAAGGTCGAGCTCGCGCGCGCCATCGCCGGCCGGCCGCGCCTCCTCCTCCTCGACGAGCCGACCTCGGGGCTTTCCGAGATGGAGACCGCCGACGTCATCGCCATTCTTCGCGCCCAGCATGCGGCGCTCGGCTTCACCGCGCTTCTCGTGGAGCACCAGATGCCGGTGGTGATGGCGCTGTCCGACCGGATCGTTGCGCTCGATTTCGGCCGAAAGATCGCGGACGGCACGCCCGGGGCGATCCGGCGCGACCCGCTGGTCCTTGCCGCCTATCTCGGCGCGGCGTCGTGAGCGGGCTCGTCCTTCGCGGGGTCGGCGCAGGCTATGGCGGGACGCCGGTGCTCTCCGCGATCGACCTTGCGGTTCCCGCCGGAACGGCGGCGGCGATCCTCGGCGTCAACGGCGCCGGGAAGACCACGCTCCTCCGTGCGATCAGCGGCCTCGTGCCGCCGAGCGGAACGATCACCTTCGACGGCGCGATCCTCTCGGGCCGGTCGCCCGAGGCGATCGCGCGGCGCGGGATCGCCCATGTCCCCGAGGGGCGCGGCACGTTCAGCGGCTTCAGCGTCGAGGAGAACCTCCGCATCGGCGGGGCGTCGCTCGCGCGCGGCGAGGTCGACGGCGCGATGGACCGGGTGTTCGCACTGTTCCCGGCGCTCGCCGGACGGCGGCGGCAGATCGCCGGCACGATGAGCGGCGGCGAGCAGCAGATGCTCGCGATCGGCCGCGGGCTGATGCTGCGGCCGCGCCTCCTGATGCTGGACGAGCCGTCTTTCGGGCTCGCACCGAAGATCGTGGCGAGCCTCGTGGAGACGCTCGCCACCGTCCGCGCGCGGGAGGGGCTGTCGCTCCTCCTCGTCGAGCAGAACCTCGTCGCGCTCGAGGGGCTGGTCGGCGAGGTCCACGTCCTGTCGCGCGGCCGGCTGATCCTCTCCGCGCCGCCACAGGACCCGGCGGTCCGGGAAGCGCTCCGCGCGGCCTATCTCGGGGCGTAGTGCGCCGATGTTGCGAACCGCCGCGCTTTCGGCATACTCGCCCGCGGCGATGCTTGCGCCCGACCTCCGTTCCGGCACCCACGCCGCCGGCCGCGGGAGGTAAAGGGGATCATGTCCTCGTAGCACTCGGCTTCGATGTCTTCGGCTCCCGCAGCCGGGGGCCGGAATGCGTGGGGTTTCGGCTCTCGGCCAGAGAGGAACCGATGACACGCAACAAGCACCTCAAGGACATCGTTCGCGCCCGCATGACGAGGACGGGCGAACGCTACGCCGCCGCCCGCCGCAACGTCGTCGACACGGCGCCGCCCCCGGCCGACGGGCGCAGTGCCGTCCCGGCGGATTGGCACCGGCCCGGCACCGTCGCCGGCGCCACGACGCTCGGCATCATGCTCGCCGCCGCCGGGGTGCGCGATCCGCGCACGGGCGAGCCGTTCACCGAAGCGATGGCGTTCGGCCTTGCCGGCGGCATCGGGATCGGCACGTTCGGCTTCGTCTACGAGAAGGAGGATTTCGCGTCGCTGTTCATCGGCGGCCGACACCTCTGGCAGAACGACGACCTCTACCTCCGGCGCGCGGCGGCACGGCTCGGCGTGCCGATCGAGGTCCACGAAGGAACGCCGCGGGCGACGACCACGGCGCTTCGCGACATCCTCGCCTCCGGCCGTCCGGCGACCGCCTTCGTCGAGGCGGGGCTCCTGCCCCATCGGCGGATGCCGGCGGCAACGCTCGGCGGCGGCTATCACCTCGTGACGGTCTACCGGCTGGACGACGCCGGCGCCCTCGTCGGCGACCTCGCCGCCGCGCCCTACGAGGTGCCGCCCGATGCCTTCGCCGAAGCGCGGGCGCGAATCCGCAAGAGCCGGAACCGCGTCGTCGCGCTCGCGCGGACCAATGCGGCCATCGACCTCGCCGCGGCGGTACGCGACGCCCTTGCGGCATGCGCCGCCGGCCTCGACGGCGCGGATGCCATCGGCAGCCCGCGCAACTTCTCGCTCGACGGACTCGCGGCCCTTGCCCGGCGGATCGGCGGCACGGGCAAGGATTCGTGGGCGGTGACGGTGCCGGCGGGGCGCCGGCTGTGGAGCGTGCTGACGATGCTGGCGGACTTCGTCGAAGCCCCCGCGCCAGGCCTCTGCCGGCCGCTCTTCGCCGAGTTCCTCGAAGGGATCGAGGACGTCGTCCCCGGCGCGGCGTCGCTCGGCGGCGCGTATCGGGCCCTCGGGCTGCGCTGGACGGCGCTCGCCCATGCGGCGCTGCCGGAGGGCGTGCCGGCGTTCGGCCGGGCCCGGCGTCTCAGTCGCGATCTCCGCGCGCAGAAGGCCATTGCGGGGTCGGCGGCGGCGGCGCGCGTCGCCGACATCGAGGCGGAGCTCGCGGCGATCGGCGCCGAGATGGCGGACTGTTTCCCGCTCGACGACGCACAGACCCGCGCGCTTCGGGAAACCCTGCAGGAGAACGTGGTCGCCCTCCACGAGGAAGAAACCCGCCTCCGGCAGGCGATCGGGCAGCTGGCACGGGCCGGTACGTAGCGAATGAAGGCCGAGAGCGTGATCCGTTCGAGGCGGATCACGCTCCCGCCTGCATGCATCACGATTCCGTGGCCGCTCGACTGGGGCCCGGCTGCATCAAAAGCACGCTTGCGGCCGGTATGACCGATGCACGCGGCCGCTGCCTTGCGGCGCGATTTCTCGGCTTCTTCGCGGCATCGCCTCGATTCCTGCATCCCCGGCTCGGGTGGCACGCGGTTTGCCACTGCCTGTTGCGCTGCCGCCGGACGATCCTCCAGGTCTACGTCCCGTCGGATGCAGCAAAATCGTCGTGCAACAAGGCAACCGGATCGCTCCGGCTGCGCGGCCATTGTCGCGCGCAGTCCGGAACGATCGCGGGTGGAAAGCGAAATCACATGTTCATCAAGCGAATTCTGGTCGCCGCCGGGGCGATGACGCTGTTGGCGGGATCGGCTCATGCCGAACCCGGCGACTACAAGTATCAGGAACCTTCAGGCACCTATTCGATTGTGGCGTTCGATCCCGACACCGGCGAACTCGGCGTCGCGGTGCAGTCGAACACGATCTCGGTCGGCTCGCGCGTCCGCTGGGGCCGCGCCGGCGTCGCCGCCATCGCCTCGCAGGCGAGCTCCAACCCGATGATGGGCGAGATCGGCGTCCTCCTGATCCAGCGCGGTTTTACCGCCGTCGAGGCGCGCGACATGCTCGTCCTCATGGACGACGGCGCCGCCAACCGCCAGTTCGCCATCGTCGACACGGAAGGCAACGCCGCCGGCTGGACCGGCGAGAGCACCTCGGGCTGGGCGGGCCACATCTGCGCGGTGAACTTCTGCGTCGAGGCCAATACGATGACCGGCCCCGAGGTCGTCAACGACATGGCGACGGCCTACATGACCGCGACCGGCGAGGGCCTGCCGCTCGCCGAGCGTCTCCTCGCCGCGCTGGAAGCGGCCGAAGCGGCCGGCGGCGACCGCCGCGGCACGCAGTCGGCCGGCCTCATGATCTTCCGCGAGCAGGCGATCGCCGGATACGGCGACTGGGCGCTCGACATCCGCGTCGACGAATCCCAGGCCCCGATTCCGGAGCTCCGGCGCATCTACAACGCCAACATCGCCGGCCAGGCGACGCAGGGCCTCGCGCAACTCATCGAAGCGGGCAACTACGAGGAGGCGCTGACCCGGATCAACGCCGCCCTCGCGCTCGACCCGCTCCGCGACGCGGCCTATCTGCAGATGGCCGACGTGTACCTCGCGATGGGCGACACCGCGGCCGCGATCGAGGCGCTCGCGATGTCGATCGAGCTGAACCCGAAAGCGTTCAACCAGATCCTCCGCGATGACGACTTCGAGCCGATCTGGGCCGACCCCGCCTTCCTCGCGCTCGGCGACATCTCCCTGTTCCACCCGCTCGAGCCGAGCGTGTTCGGCGGCGAAGGCATGCCGCTGCCGCCAATGGAGAACATGCCGGCGCCCTGGGCCACACCCTAGTGGTTCGAGGCACCCCGGATCACTCCCGGAGCCTCAACGGCATTTGCCTCTCCCCGTCGGGGAGAGGCCTTCGCAGCCTGGTGAGGCGAAGCCGAACCTGGCGAGAAGGGTGAGAGGGCCTTGGTCGTGAGTTTCCACGGGCGCGGCCCCCCCACCCTTCTTCCCGAACGGGGCGAGGGAAACGGGCGATCCCGTCGAGCCTGATCCGGCAAGCCGGACTATGCCTACGCGCTGCGGCGGAGGCGGATGCGGCCGGCGTCGTCGATCGGCGGCAGGGCTTCCATCACGCGCGAGCGCGGGAAGATGGCGGTCGCGGTCGTGCCCTGGCGGAGCTTCGACGACAGCTCGAACGAACCGTCATGGGTGTGCATCAGCGCCTGGACGATCGGGAGGCCGAGGCCGGTGCCCTCCTCCGCGCCCTTGATGGCGATGGAGCCCTGTCCGAAGGCCGACAGGACGATCGGGATCTCCTCCTCGGGGATGCCGGGCCCGTTGTCGGCGACGGTCACGTACTGGCCGCCGCCCGAGGTCCAGCCGACCTTCACGTCGATGCGGCCGCCCGGCTGGGTGAACTTCACCGCATTCGACAGAAGGTTCAGCACCACCTGGCGGACGGCACGGGGGTCAGCCCACAGCCGCGGCAGGTTGGGCTCGATGGTCTCCGCCAGGATCAGCCCCTTGCTCTTCGCCTTGAGCTGCACCAGATGGCGGCATTCCTCGACGAGATGGGCGAGGTGCACCGCCTCCTCGCTCAGCTTGTAGCGGCCGGCCTCGATGCGCGAGAGGTCGAGGATCTCGTTGATGAGGTTCAGGAGATGCGTGCCGCTCTGGTGGATGTCGCCGGCATATTCGCGATACGCCCGGTTCTCCATCGGGCCGAGCACCTCGTTCTTCATCACCTCGGAGAAGCCGAGGATGGCGTTGAGCGGGGTCCTGAGCTCATGGCTCATGGTGGCAAGGAAGCGCGATTTCGCGAGGTTCGCCTCTTCGGCGCGCCGGCGGGATTCGTCCGAGATCGCCTTGGCGGTGCCGAGTTCGCCGATGAGGGCGTCCTTCTCGGCCTTCGATTCGAGCGTGCCGAGCGTCGCCCAGTAGAAGCGGTTGGCGAGGAGGAGGAAGAAGAGCTCCGCCGCGCCGACGAGCGTCGCCATCGCGTATTGGAGCGTCTCGCCCTGGCTGGCGAAGAGGATGGCGGCGGTGAGGACCACCGGCAGCGACCCGGTGATCGCCGCCGGCGGGACGGTCGACGCGACCATCGTGCCGGCCGAGATGATCACCACGGTGGCGGCGAACTGGAAGACCGCAATGCTCTCGCCCGGCGGCGCCATCCAGCTGAGGGCGAGGAGAACGCACCACGCCGCGCCATTGACGAACTCGACGATGGCGAACCGTGCCGTCCAGCGGCGCACCCTCACGGCGCTCGGCGCGCTGACGAGGAGGCGGCGGCACATCAGGAAGGTGATCGCCTGGAGGACGGCGACGGCCGCCGCCCAGGATGCGACCATCACCGTATCGATCCAGAGGAGCGCCGTGCCGCCGACGAGAAGGACGACGAGGAGAAGCGCCGGCGTCGCGCTCTTCCGGTTGCGGGCGTAGGTGACGAGGAGCTCGTAGTCGAACGCCGGGCGGGTCCCGGTGCTCGAGGCGAGGCGCTCACGGAGGTCGCGGACGGTGCGCGCGACGGCGCGGCGGCGCTCGGCGCGCTGCCTGTTCACCGCGATCTTGTCCGCCTCGGCGGGCTTCGGGTCCGACATGCTGTTGATCGTGCCGCCGCACTGCGCGCGTTTCTGTGGCGGAGAAGCATCGTCCCTTAACGTTTAAGATCGCTTTCAGGAGCTTGGTTAATGGCCTCCGCGCCACCCGATTCCACGCGCGAGACAGCGCTCGCGACGCTCGTTGCGGACATTCGTGCGTGCCGCGTCTGCCGCGACGCGCCGACCGCCGGGAAGCCGCTGCCGCACGAGCCGCGCCCGGTGCTGCAGGTTAGCGCCACCGCGCGGATATGCCTTGCCGGACAGGCGCCTGGCACACGTGTCCACGCCTCGGGCCGGCCGTACACCGACCCTTCGGGCGACCGGCTGCGGACCTGGCTCGGCATCGGCAGCGACGTGTTCTACGACGCGAGCCGTGTCAGCGTGGTGCCGATGGGTTTCTGCTTCCCCGGCCTCGACGCCCATGGCGGCGACCTTCCGCCGCGGCGGGAATGCCGCCCGCTCTGGCACGACCGCCTGTTCGCGCTCCTGCCGAACGTGCGGCTGGTGCTGGCGATCGGCGCCCACGCGCAGCGCTACCACATCCCCGGAGCCGGCGGGCGGGTGAGCGAGACGGTCGAAGCGTGGCGTTCGATCCTCGCCCGGAGCCGCGCCGGCACCGGCCCCGCGGTTTTGCCGCTGCCGCATCCTTCGTGGCGCAACAGTGCGTGGCTGAAGCGCAACCCGTGGTTCGAGGCGGAGCTGATTCCTGTCCTGCGATCCGAGGTCGCGGCGGCGCTGGCGGAGACTGACCGGCCGGATATGGACCACGCAGTTTTGGAATGATAATCTAACGCCAGAGTATTCGGAGGGTCGATTGGAGAAATCCATCCCACTCCGTTCCATTCCGACCGCGCCGGAGCCGCCCGATGATCGACCGCCTCGACCGCAAGATCCTGCAGATCCTTCAGGAGGATGCCACCGTTCCCGTCGCCGAGATCGGCCGCAGAGTCGGCCTTTCGACGACGCCATGCTGGCGGCGCATCCAGAAACTCGAGGAGGAAGGCGTCATCACCGGGCGCGTCGCGCTTCTCGACCCGCGGAAGATCAACGTGAAGGTCACCGCGTTCGTCGCGATCACCACCAACCAGCACAACGACGAATGGCTCCGCCGCTTCGCCGAGGTGATCCGCGAATTCCCGGAGGTCGTCGAGTTCTACCGGATGGCGGGCGCCGTGGACTACCTTCTCCGCGTCGTCGTGCCGGACATCGAAGCCTATGACGGCTTCTACAAACGCCTGATCGCGAAGATCGACATCTCCGACGTGTCGACGAGCTTTGCGATGGAGCAGATCAAGTACACCACGCAGATGCCGCTCAGCTATCTCGTGCTGAGCAAGGAGAAGTCCGTGGTCTAATTGTCTGTCGCGTTCGGAAGATTCAGAGCTGCCGTCGCCAGACCTCCGCGCTCGTGCCCGTTCCCCTCGCCCCGCCGGGGAGAGACGAAATGGCCGTCGCTCGGGGGACGATCCCGAATTCGTCAATCCAGTACGGAGTCGCCGGTCTTCCTCACTTCGTCATGGTCGTGCTCGTCACGACCATCCACACCCTGCCGGGCCGGGGAAGGGAAGCCGTGGAGGGTCGGGACAAGCCCGACCAAGACGACGCGGGGGCATGCGGAGCGGCGACCTTTGAGCCCGGACGAACGTCCTAACCCCGTGCCGCGATCCGTGCGACCTGCCTGGGGTCGGTGAGTTCCTTCACGGCGTCCTTGCCGATCCACCGCGCTGCCCTGTCGGGAGAGGCGGCCAGCTTCTCGGCCAGCGCCAGCGCCGGTCCGTGCAGGGCGGGCGACCGCTTGCCGATCTGGCGGAGGGCCCAGTTCACGGCCTTTTTCACGAAATTCCGGCCGTCGGTGGCGTGGCGCTCGATGATCGGCAGGAAGGCGAGGAACTCCTCGGCCGGCGCCTTCTTCGCCGCGACCGTATAGCCGGCGATGAGAGCGAAGGCGGCGCGGCGGACGAATTCGCGGTCGTCCTCGGCCCAGTCCGCCACCTTCGCCGCCACCCACGGCGTCCGGGCGAAGACGCGCATGGCGGCCTGGTCGCAGACGTCCCACGAGTCGAACTCCGCCACCCACGCGTCCATCTGGGCGATCGTCACCGCCTTCGGGTCCTCGATCGTCGTCGCGAGGATGCGGGCTTCGTGGATGCCGGTGGCCCAGAGGTCGAGCGCGAGCGCGTGGTTGCGGCGGTAGCGGCGCTCGAGCGGGCGCATCATCGCCATAGAGACGCCGAAGGCGCGGTTGGCGTTGATGCCGAAGCGGGCCATGCCGGCCCGCCCCGCCTCCGAGCCCATCGAGCGGAGTTCCGCCACGACCGCCGCGGCGGAGACGTTCGGCGCGGCCGCCTTCACGCCTCGCCCTCGTCGGCAGCGAGGCGGGCGATGAGGCTGGAATTGTCCCAACTGCCGCCACCCATCGCCTGCACCTCGCCGAGGTAGCCGTCGACGAGCGCCGTGACCGGCAGCGGCGCGCCGTTGCGGGCGGCTTCGGCGCGGCAGATCGCGAGGTCCTTTCGCATGAGGTCGACGGTGAAGCCGAAGTCGAACTTCCGCTCGGTCATCGTCCGCCAGCGGTTCTCCATCAGCCAGGAACGGCCCGCGCCCTTGGTGAGGACGCTCATCGTCCGCTCGAGGTCGAGCCCGGCCTTCTCGGCGAAGCGGAGGCCTTCCGCGAGGCCCTCCATGAGCCCGGCGACCATGATCTGGTTGACCATCTTGGTCAGTTGCCCGGCGCCGGACGGCCCCATGAGGCCGACCGTCGCGGCATAGGCGTTGATGACCGGCTCTGCCTTCAGGAAATCAGCCGGGTCGCCGCCCACCATGACGCTGAGCTTTCCGGCTTCGGCGCCCGCCTGCCCGCCGGAGATCGGCGCATCGAGGAAACCGACGCCGCGCTGGCGCGCCGCCGCGTGCATCGCGCGGGCAAGGCCGGCCGACGTCGTGGTGTGGTCGACGGTGACCGCGCCCGCGGGCAGCGCCGCGAGGGCGCCGCCGTCGCCGAGAAGGACCGAGCGGACGTCGTCGTCATTGCCGACGCAGACAATGAAGACGTCGGCACGAGCGGCGGCTTCCGCCGGCGAGGACGCCAAAACCCCGCCGTGCTTCGTCCGCCACGCCTCCGCCTTGCCGGCCGAGCGGTTGAGTGCCGTCACGTCGTGGCCGTGGCGGACGAGGTGCCCCGCCATCGGCCCGCCCATCACCCCCAGCCCGACGAAGCCGATCCGCGCCACGCACCACCTCATGCCGTTCGCGCCCGGCCGTGTTGACCGCGGCGCCGCGCGAGCCTATCTGCCCGCCGCCCGCCCCTCCAACAAATCCGTCCATGGCCGAACCCAGCAAAGCGGCGATCCTCGATCGGCTACGGTCGATCAGAAGCCTCGACGGCACGGGCGACATCGTTTCCCTCGGGCTCGTCTCCGACATCGTCCTTTCGAACGGCCGTGCGATGTTCGCCATCACCGCCGATCCGGCGAAGGCCGCGGCGATGGAGCCGGTGCGGGCGGCGGCGGAAGCGGCGGTGAAAGCGATGCCCGGCATTTCCGGCGTCGCGGTCGTCCTGACGGCGGAGGCGCAGCCTGTGCGACGACCGGCGCCCACGGCACGGACGCCGGCGCCGGCGCGCCCTGCCCCGCAGCCGGCGCGGCCGGCCGCGACGGGGAAGGCCGCCGTGCCCGGCATCGGCGCCATCATCGCGGTGGCGAGCGGCAAGGGCGGCGTCGGCAAATCGACCACCGCGGTGAATTTCGCCCTCGCGCTCCACGCCAACGGCCTGTCGGTCGGCCTCCTCGACGCGGACGTCTACGGCCCGTCGGTGCCGCGGCTCCTCGGCCTCACCGGCCGGCCTGAGCTCGTCTCCGGCCGGACGATGAAGCCGATGGAGGCGCACGGCCTCAAGGCGATGTCGATGGGGTTCCTCGTCGACGAGGGGACGCCGATGATCTGGCGCGGGCCGATGGTGATCTCGGCGCTGACGCAGATGCTGCGCGAAGTCGCGTGGGGGGAGCTCGACGTCCTCGTCGTCGACATGCCGCCCGGCACCGGCGACGCCCAGCTCACCATGGCGCAGCAGGTGCCGCTCGCGGGCGCCGTCATCGTCTCGACGCCGCAGGATCTCGCGCTCATCGACGCCCGGAAGGGCCTCGCGATGTTCCAGCGCGTCGACGTGCCGGTGCTCGGTATCGTCGAGAACATGAGCACCTTCATCTGCCCGCATTGCGGGACCGAGACGCAGCTGTTCGGCCATGGCGGGGCGAGGCACGAGGCGGAGACGCTCGGCGTCCCGTTCCTCGGCGAGGTGCCGCTCCACATTGCCATCCGCGAGACTTCGGACGCCGGCACGCCCGTGATGGCGACGGACCCGAACGGCCCCCATGCCGCCGCCTACCGGACGATCGCGCAGCGCGCATGGGCGGAGGTCCGGCGGCTCCGCGCGGAAGGCCGACGGGCCCCGCCGCGCATCGTCATCGACCCCTGAAATACCTCCGCGTAAACCCGCGGTTTACCCTGTCATCGTTCGGGCTGCGTGGTTAACCCGGCCGGCACCGTCAGCCTGCTATCGCGTTTCCGGGGCGAACCTCTCGCCCGCGACCGTGGCAGGAGAGGAAGACTTGGAGACCGAGACGACGCCGGCGATGCCGGCAGTGGAGCGCGGCCACGTGACCGCGATCGGTGGTTCACACGCGTCCATCCGTCTGACGCGTCCGGCGGGGGCGCTCGACGACTTCACGGTCGGCAAGCTCCTCGAGATCACCGCGGCGAATGCGTATGCGGTCGCGGTCGTGACCGCGGTGGCGGAGGAGCGCGGTACGGGCATCGTGTCCGCGGAGGTCGACCTCCTCGGCGAGATCGTCCGCGGACGGAACGGCCCGTTCTTCCAGCGCGGCATCACCGAATACCCCGCCGTCGGCAGCCCGGCTGCGATGCTGACACGCGAGCATCTGCGGCTGATCTACGACATCGCCGGCGCCCGGACGATCAACATCGGCACGCTGTCGCAGGACAGTTCGATCGGCGCCTACATCAACGTCGACGAAATGCTGCAGAAGCATTTCGCCGTTCTCGGCACGACCGGCGTCGGCAAGTCGACCGGCGTCGCCCTCCTCCTCCGCGAGGTGCTGCGCGCCCGGCCGAAGCAGCGCATCTTCCTCATCGACCCGCACAACGAATACGGCGCCTGTTTCGGCGACAAGGCCGAGGTGCTGTCGCCGACGAACCTTCGTCTCCCTTACTGGCTGTTCAACTTCGAGGAGATGGTCGACGTCATCTTCCGCGCCCGGCCGGGCGTCGAGGAAGAGGTCGAGATCCTCAGCCAGGTGATCGCGGAGGCGAAGAACCTTTTCGCCGAGGAGCGCGACGCCAACCGGCCGCGCCTCCGGAAGACCGAGACCGAGGGCGCCGGCTACACCGTCGACACGCCGGTCCCCTACCGGATGACCGACCTCCTCGCCCTCATCGACAAGCGGATGGGGAAGCTCGAGAACCGCTCGCAGTTCCCGAAATACCACCGGCTGATCACCCGGATCGAGACGGTCTCGAACGACCCGCGCTACCGCTTCATGTTCCAGAACGCGAATGTCGGCGGCGACACGATGGTCGAGGTCCTGTCGGGCCTGTTCAACCTCACCGACAGCCGGAAGCCGGTGACGGTGATGCAGCTCGCGGGCTTCCCCGGCGAGGTGGTCGATTCCGTCGTCTCGGTGCTGTGCCGGATGGCGTTCGAATTCGGCCTGTGGGGCGGCGGCCTGTTGCCGCTCCTCATCGTCTGCGAGGAGGCGCACCGCTACGCCCCGTCGGACCGGGGCGTCGGCTTCGGCCCGACCCGGAAGTCCGTGTCGCGGATCGCGAAGGAGGGCCGGAAATACGGCGTCTTCATCGGCCTCGTCACCCAGCGGCCGGCCGAGCTCGACGCCACGATCATCTCGCAGTGCTCGACGCTGTTCGCGATGCGCATGGCGAACGATCTCGACCAGTCGATCGTCCGCTCGGCCGTTTCGGATGCCGCCGCCGGCCTGCTTGCCTTCGTTCCGGCGCTCGGCGTGCGCGAGGTGTTTGCGTTCGGCGAGGGCGTGGCGCTGCCGACCCGCATCCGCTTCGGCGAGGTGCCGAAAGAGTTTCTGCCGCGCGCGGCGACGGTGGCGCAGTTCGCGAACGATGCGGGCCTCCTCGACACCACCGTCATCGCCGCGGTGGTCGACCGCTGGCGCGCGGCCAGCATGAGCCGCCGCCGGCGCGCCATCGACCCGGCCGACGACGAGACGATTGGCTTCGAGAGCCCCGTCCTCCGGCGGCCGCGCGAGGTGGGGTCGGAGGACCGCCCGATTCCGCCGAGCGAACGCCCGGCGTCGGCGCCGCCACGGATGGCCCTCGCGGACACGCCGCGACCGCAGCCGAACGATGCGCTCGCCCGCTGGCCGGGCCGGTAGATGCTCGGCACGTCGGTGTGCTCGGTCCCCTCGCCCGTCCGGCGCGAGGGCTTTCGAGCTTGGTGAGCGAGGCGAACCGGGTGGTTGACGCATTCGGATCGTTCCCGGGGCGACCTCTCCTTGCCGCCTCTCCCCGTTCGGGGAGAGACCTCGCAGCCCGGTGAGGCGAAGCCGAACCTGGCGAACCGAACGGTTCGCCAAGCTCAGAAGCCTTCTCCCCGACGGGGCGAGGGGAACAGGCTCCTCCGGCGTGGCGCGGCCGCCGGCGCCCTCGTTTCGCCGCCATCCGCCACCATTCCGTTTCAGGTTCGTGGTACCCATCTTCCGGACGGGTGACGCCGGACCGGCCGGAGTGTCGGCCCTATCGTCGGACCGCATGCGCCGCTCGCCTTTCCTCTGGATTCTCCTCTGCATCATCGGCGTCGCGATGGCGCTCCTCTTGCTGCGCGACCGCGCGCCGCTCGACTCGGACCTCGACGGCGGCCGGATCGCGCAGCTCGTGTTCCTCGGCATCATCCTCGTGGTGGCGCTGTTCGGCGCGATCGGGCGCGGCGCGCTCGGGCAGTCGCTCCGCTATGCCGTCATCTGGGGCCTCGTGATCGCCGTGCTCCTCGTCGGCTGGACGTTCCGGAGCGAACTCGAATGGGTCGTCCAGCGCGTCCAGGGCGAGCTGTTCCCCGGCACCGCTGTGGTGGCGACGGACCCGAACACCGGCAAGGAGCAGGTGATCATCAGCCGGCAGCGCGGCGGCCATTTCGTGCTCGTGGCCACGCTCAACACCGCGCCGATCGAGATGATGGTCGATACCGGTGCCTCGGTGGTGACGCTCACGCCCGGCGACGCGCGGCTCGCCGGCATCGACACCCGCAACCTCGTCTACCGCGTGTCTGTAGCGACGGCGAACGGTTCGGCGCTCGCCGCCCCCGTGATCCTCGACACGATCACCATCGGCTCGATCGAACGCCGCCGCGTGGCCGCACTCGTCACGCAGGAAGGGATGCTCGAGACGAGCCTCCTCGGCCTCAACTTCCTGTCGTCGCTGTCGAGCTACACGTTCGCCGGCGGCCAGCTCCTCCTGTCGCCGTGAGCGGCCGATGCCACCGGGATTTGGCGACTCCGTCGCGCCGGCCTAGAGTCGTGCCGAGGGGACGCATTCGCATGGAGCCACGATGAACCGCACCCGTTTCGCCGGATTCCTCGGCGCGATCGCCGCGCTGCCGCTATTGTTTGCCGCGCCGGCGCAGGCCGACGCGATCGACGACCAGGTGTTGGCCGCCTACAACGGGCTTTCCGAAGAGATGTGCTTCCGCCGCGGGCTGGAGGAGCCCGAGGTCTTCGACCTCACCTACCGCCCCGACTTCGAGGGCGCGACGGATGTCGAGTATCGCTTCTACAAGTTCTACTGCGGCTCGGGCGCCTACAACCGTTTCGACGTGTTTTTCTCGTGGACGGAATATGAAGGCGTCCAGCAGGTTGCTTTCGCCGCACCGACCTTCGACACGAACTGCCGCATGGGCGGCTTCGAGAACTTCGACTGCATGGAAGTCCTCGACGTCACCGTGACGGGCATGCGCGCCGTCAACCAGATCGTGAACGCCGAGTTCGATCCCGCCACGCGGACGCTGACCGAGAACGCCTGCTGGCGCGGTGTCTGCGATGCGTCGAGCATCGGCACGTGGCAGTTCCGCGAGGGCAATTTCGTACTGGTCAGCTTCGACATCGACCCCACCTATGACGGCGAGATCGACCTCGTCCGCATCGTCGACTACGGGCCGATCGATACCGGCCCGGCGCGGCCGACCAAGCAGGCGAAGTAGGCGAAGTAGCTCAGGCGGCGAGACGGGAGCCGTCGATCGCCATGGCGGCGAGGGCTTCCTCGATCACGCCGCCCGACGCGCCGGGCTGCGCCGGCCCGAGCGTCATCACCCGGCGCCATGCGCGGGCGCCGGGACGGCCGTGGAAGAGGCCGAGCATGTGCCGCGTCGCCCGGTTCGCCGGCCGGCCCGCCGCCACCAGCGCATCGACGTAGGGGATCATCGACCGCGCCACCGCGACGGGATCGGCGTCGGCCGCAGCCGAGCCGAACAGCCGGCGATCGACCTCGGCGAGGATGCCGGGCCGCTCATACGCGGCGCGGCCGAGCATGACGCCGTCGACATGCGCGAGCTCCGCCTCGGCCGCATCGACATCGAGGATCCCGCCATTGATGCCGACGAAGACGTTGGGCAGGCGCGCCTTGAGACGATGGACGCGGCCGTAGTCGAGCGGCGGAACCGTGCGGTTCTCCTTCGGACTCAGCCCCTCGAGCCACGCCTTCCGCGCGTGCACCCAGATGCCGTCAGCACCGGAGGCGAGCACGGCATCGGCCAGCGCATCGAGCGCGGTTTCGGTGTTTTGCTCATCGACGCCGAGGCGGCACTTCACCGTCACCGGCACCGAGACCACCGCCTTCATCGCGGCGACGCAGTCCGCCACGAGCTGCGGCCGCAGCATCAGGCAGGCGCCGAAATCGCCGGACTTCACCCGGTCCGACGGGCAGCCGACATTGAGGTTGATTTCGGTGTAGCCGAACTCCTCCCCGACCCGCGCCGCCCCGGCGAGCCGCACCGGATCGGACCCGCCGAGCTGCAACGCCACCGGCTGCTCCTCCACGCTGAAGCCGAGGAGCCGCTCGCGGTCGCCACGAAGGATCGCCTCGGCCGTCACCATCTCGGTGTAGAGGAGCGCATTCCGCGTCAGCCGGCGATGGAAGACGCGGCAGTGCCGGTCGGTCCAGTCCATCATCGGCGCAACGGCAAAGCGCGGGCGGTAGGTCATGGCGCTCAGATGCGCACGCGGGGCGGGATTGTCCAGCGAAGGCGTGACGCGACGCAGCACTGGCGGTCGATCGCAACATCCGCCGTTCTTCGCTGCCCACCGTCTTGAACGCGCCTTCGCGAGAATCCATGTCTTGAGGCGGAGGCTCGACGATGCACGGCGGCCTTCCCCGGCGGTTGCCGAGGATTCCCGCGTGCTTCGGGGGGTGGGGTGGTCCGCGTCGTCCTGTCGTGGCTTCGGCAGTTCTGGACTGCCATCCTTCGTGCGTTCGGCCAGTTCGCGACGTGGATCGCGTGGCCGTTCCGCATGCTGTGGCGGCTGTTCTGGCGGCAGAACCGCTGGTTCAAGGTCGGCGTCGCCGTCGTGCTTGCGCCGTTCGTCCTCGGCTATGTCCACTTCATCTGGAACGCGGCGTGGATCCGCGGCTACGACATCGACTACATCCAGAACCTCGGGATCGAGAACCGCGTTGCAGCGCCGGGCTCGCCGATCGCCGGATCGAACCCGGCTGCCTGCGGCCGATCCTACATCGTCGACGCGACCGCCGACCTCATCGACCTCACCGTCAACCGCAATCTCTGGCTCCCGAGCAACCCGTTCTACAAGGCCGGGTTCTTCTTCCTGCTCGACTGGCAGCAGACGAAGTTCTTCGACAACAAGGCGGCGTTCGAGCTGGGGGTCAAGGATGCCATCGGGCGGACCGTGATCGAGCTGACCGACGTCATCGGCCGGGTCCGCGGCACGACGGCGGCGGACAACGACCTCAACACCGCCCGCGGCCAGCTCCAGTTCGATGAGTACACGTGGGCCTTCAATCCGTTCAGCGAGCGGCCGTTCGGGCCGACGACGCGGACGCCGACCTACTACGAGAACGCCCGCGAAGCCCTCCTCCGCTACCAGGACAGGCTCGTCGGCTGCGACGCCAGATTCGATCCGCGCGCCGACAACCTCCTCGTCTTCCTCGACCGCATCTCGGTTGCCATCGGGTCGCTGCGGGACGGGCTGCTGAACCGGACGCAGACGCATCACAGCGGCTGGTTCGACACCCAGGCCGACAACCTCTTCATGAACGCCAAGGGCCAGATGTATGCCTATTACGGCATCCTCGAAGCCGCCCGCGCCGACTTCGCCGAGATCGTGGAGAGCCGGCAGCTCACCGACATCTGGGACCGGATGATGGGCCACTTCCGCGAGGTCCTGCAGCTCGACCCGATGATCATCTCCAACGGCCGCGACGATGCGTGGATCATGCCGAACCACGTGACCACGATCGGCTTCTACATCGGCAACGCCCGCGACAACATCGAGGAGCTCACGGACGTTCTGGCGCAATAGCCGGAACGGCGCGGCCTCGCCTGCGCCGGGTGGCGCGCCGCTGGCTCGGCCTGCCGGCTGTTGCTGCTTGGCCCCGCGGCGCGGAAAGCCTAGAACGCCCTGCCAGCACGCTCACCGCCGCGGAAGTACGCCATGAAACCGGACATCGCCCCGACGCGCCTTGAAGACTATCGCGCGCCGGATTTCGCGATCGACCGCGTCCATCTCGATTTCCGGCTCGAGCCGACCGCGACGCGGGTGACCGCGACGCTGGCCCTCCGCCGCGTTCGCGGGTCCGGCCCGCTGCGGCTCGACGGGGACGAACTCCGTCTGATCGCCGCCTCACTCGACGGCACGCCGCTCCAGCCCGGCGATTTCGAGGCGGCGGCGGACAGGTTCGTCCTCGCCGCACCGCCCGCGGGGCCGTTCGAGCTCACGCTCGAAACCGAGATCAACCCGACCGCCAACACGCAGCTGATGGGGCTTTTCCGGTCGGGCCACGCCTACTGCACGCAGTGCGAGGCCGAAGGGTTCCGGCGGATCACCTACTTCCTCGACCGGCCGGACGTCCTCTCCGTCTACACGACGCGCATCGAGGCGAAGAAGGCCGAGGCGCCGATCCTTCTCGGCAACGGCAACCCCGGCGAGGCGGGCGACGTGCCGGGCACCGACCGCCATTTCGCCGTGTGGCACGACCCGCACCCGAAGCCGTCCTACCTCTTTGCCATCGTCGCGGGCGACCTCGGCGCGATCCGCGACACGTTCACGACGATGTCGGGCCGGAAGGTCGATCTCGCGATCCTCTGCGAGCACGGCAAGGAGGAGCGCTGCTTCCACGCAATGGATTCGCTGAAGCGCTCGATGAAGTGGGACGAGGACGCTTTCGGCCGCGAGTACGATCTCGACGTGTTCAACGTCGTCGCCGTGTCCGATTTCAACATGGGCGCGATGGAGAACAAGGGTCTCAACGTCTTCAACGACCGCTTCGTGCTGGCCGATTCAGACACCGCCACCGACGGCGACTACGCTTACATCGAGGGCGTCATCGCCCACGAATATTTCCACAACTGGACCGGCAACCGCATCACCTGCCGGGACTGGTTCCAGCTCTGCCTCAAGGAAGGCCTGACCGTCTATCGCGACCAGGAGTTCTCGGCCGACATGCTGTCCCGCCCGGTGAAGCGGATCGAGGACGTCCGGACGCTCAAGGCGCGCCAGTTCCCGGAGGACGGCGGCCCCCTCGCCCATCCGGTGCGGCCCGAGACCTACCTCGAGATCAACAACTTCTATACGGCGACCGTCTACGAGAAGGGCGCCGAGCTCGTCCGGATGATCCACACCGTCCTCGGGCCGGAAGGGTTTCGCGCCGGCATGGACCGGTACTTCGCCGAGAACGACGGCACGGCCGCGACCGTCGAGGACTTCGTCACCGCCTTCGAGGAGGCGACGGACACCGATCTCACCCACTTCAAGCTCTGGTACTCGCAGGCCGGCACGCCCGAGATCGTCGCCAAGGGTCACTACGACGCCGCCTCCAGGCGCTACACGCTGAACCTTGCCCAGGCGACGCCGCCGACGCCGGGCCAGCAGGTGAAGCGGCCGCTGCACGTGCCGATCCGCTTCGGCCTGATCGGCCCGAACGGCGAGGACCTCGATTTCACCCGCGTTTCGGGCGCGCGGCGGACCGGCGACGTCATCCATCTCACCGAGGCGTCGCAGACGGTGGAGTTCGAGGGCGTCGCGGCCCGGCCGGTGCCGTCGCTCCTCCGCGGCTTCTCCGCCCCGGTGCGGCTCTCGATCGACCTTTCGGCCGACGACCTCGTCTTCCTCCTCCGCACCGACAGCGATCCGTTCAACCGCTGGCAGGTCGCGCAGATGCTGGAGATGCGTGCCCTCGTCGCCGCGGTCGCCGCGATCCGTGGCGGCACGCCGGTGCCGGACAGCACGGTGCTCGCCGACGCGCTCGTCGCCGCGGTCGAGACGGCAACGCTCGACCCGTCGCTCCGGGCGCAGATCCTCACCCTCCCTTCGGAGTCGGAGGTCGCGCGCGAGATCGGCCGCGACGTCGATCCCGACGCGATCGCCCTCGCCCGCGACGGCCTCCGCGCCTCGCTGGCGCAGCGCCTCGGCGACCGGCTGGCGCGCGTCCGCGAGGGCATCACGGAACCGCGGGCCTATCGCCCGGACGCCGCCGGCACCGGCGCCCGCTCGCTCCGGAACGCCATCCTCGACCTCCTCGTCGCCGGTGGCGGCGATGCCGCGATCGAGACCGCGGCGCGCCAGTTCCGCACCGCCGACAACATGACCGACCGGCTCGCCGCGCTCGCGGCGCTCAACCGCACGCGCTCGCCGCACCGGCGGGAGGCGCTCCAGGCCTTCCGCCAGCGCTACGAGGGCGATGCGCTCGTGCTCGACAAATGGCTGGCGCTCGAAGCCACCGCGCCGTCACCCGAGACGCTGCCGCGCGTCCGCGAACTGATGAACGATCCCGCGTTCTCCGCCACCAACCCGAACCGCATCCGCGCCCTCGTCGGCAGCTTCGCCGCCGCGAACCAGGTGCAGTTCAACCGGATGGACGGCGCGGGCTACGACCTCGTCGCCGACGTCGTCCTCGGCCTCGACGCAAAGAATCCGCAGACCGCCGCGCGCATCCTGGTCTCGTTCCGCTCCTGGCGGGCGCTCGAGGAGAAGCGGCGGATCGCGGCAGAGCGGACGCTGCGCCGGGTCGCGGCAAGCGCGAACCTGTCGCGCGACGTCACGGACATCGTCACGCGGACACTGGCGTAGCGCCGCACGACTTCGTTATCGCCGCGTTAACCCTTTTCCATCTGGACAAGGTGATTCGCCTCGATTCAAATCCGACTGATTCGGGGAGCGGGAAACCTCGAATTCGTAGCGAAATCGGGGGTCTCCATGGGGCCGGCACAGCGTGCTGCCGCGTCCGGTCGATGGCTTGTGCCGGTCTGGCAGCGGCTCCGGGGCGGTCGCAAGGGCCTGTCCGGGCACGCGCGGCTGAGCGCCGATCCGTCCTACCAGCGCATGCTGGCCGCCGAGCCGCTCCTGAAGCGGCTCATCCCGGTCCTCATCGTCATCTTCCTCTGCATCGTCGCTGCGACCCGCTACGTCCAGCTCGTCGAGATGCGCCACGACGAGGAGGCCTTCGCGCAGCAGCAGATCGCGATGCTGTCCGCCCTCATCGGCCAGTCGCTCACCAGCAGTGAGGCCACGTTGCCCGAAGAGGGCTTCGAGGCCGCGGTCCGAACCGCGATCGCCGACATCGTCCCGGCCGGCGCGCTCGCCGACGGGCGGCGGGTGATCGTCACCGACCGGAACGGCGCCGTCGCGGCCCACCTTCCGGCGAGCGATACGACCATCGTCGGCGGCCGGCTCGTCGCGCAGGTGCAGGCGCTCCTCGCAACGGGCGCCGGCACCACCGAAGTCCGCCTCGACGACGGCAGCATCGCCTTCGCCGCGGCGCGGGCGCTGCCGGGCCGGCTCGGGACCGTCGTCGTGGTCGCCCCGATCGACGCCATCATGCAGGAGTGGCGCGGCGAGGTTTCGCTGAACGTGTCGATCTTCGTCGGCACGAGCGCGATCCTCCTCATCATCCTCTACGGCTATTTCGCCCAGGCAACGCGCGCCAACGAGGCCGACCGCATCTACGCCGAGACGAATACGCGGCTCGACGCCGCGCTCGCCCGCGGGCGCTGCGGGCTGTGGGACTGGGACCTCGCGAGCGGCCGGATGTTCTGGTCGAAATCGATGTTCGAAATCCTCGGCATGACGCCGCGGGACGAACTCCTCGGCTTCGGCGAAGCCAACCGGCTCGTCCATCCCGAGGACGGCGACCTCATGTCCCTCGCCGAGCACCTCTACGACACCGGCACGACGAGCGTCGACCGCATGTTCCGCATGCGCCACGCCGACGGCCGCTGGGTGTGGCTGCGCGCCCGCGCCGAGCTTTCCGGCGAGACGGGCGAGCCGCACCTCATCGGCATTGCCGTCGATACCAGCGA
Organism: Bauldia sp.; assembly: GCA_020849325.1. Taxonomy (GTDB): domain Bacteria; phylum Pseudomonadota; class Alphaproteobacteria; order Rhizobiales; family Kaistiaceae; genus JADLGL01. The sequence continues at coordinate 41,915 of JADLGL010000002.1, forward strand.
GCTGATCCGCCAGGCGGAGCGCAACAAGACCGCCGACATCCGCCTCAGGGACGCGATCGAGACGATCTCGGAGGCCTTCGTTCTCTGGGATTCCGAGAACCGGCTCGTGATGTGCAATTCGAAGTACCAGCAGCTCTACGGCCTGCCGGACGCCGCCGTGCAGCGCGGCACGCCGTATGACGAGGTGATGCGCGCCGGGCGGAAGCCGGTGGTGCGGGCGCAGATTCCCGGCGACGACGGGCAGGAAATCGGCTCGCAGTCGTTCGAGGCGCTCCTCGAGGACGGGCGCTGGCTGCAGGTCAACGAGCGCGCGACCAAGGACGGCGGGTTCGTCTCGGTCGGCACCGACATCACGCAGCTCAAGCGCCATGAGGAGCGGCTCGTCGAGGGCCAGCGCCTTCACATGGCGACGATCGCCGACCTTCGTCAGTCGCGGCAGTGGCTGGAGCAGCAGGCGCAGCAGGTGGTCGAACTCGCCGACAACCTCGCGGTGGAGAAGGAAAACGCCCTCAAGGCGAGCAACGTGAAGTCGGAATTCCTGGCCAATATCAGCCACGAGCTCCGGACGCCGCTCAACGCCATCATCGGCTTCTCGGAGATCATGCAGTCGGGCCTCCTCGGCCCGCTCGGCTCGGAGAAGTACGGCGAGTACTGCCGCGACATCTACGAGAGCGGCACCTACCTCCTCGGCGTCATCAACGACATTCTCGACATGTCGCGGATCGAAGCGGGCCGCGTGCCGCTCGCGATCGAGACCCTCGCGGTCGACCAGATCGTCGAGGAATCGATCCGCGTCGTCTCCGGCCAGGCCAGCCGCCAGCACCTCAACGTGAAGTCCGAGATCGAGGCCGGCCTCCGCATCGAGGGCGACCGCCGCTCGATCAAGCAGATCCTCCTCAACCTCCTCTCGAACGCGGTGAAATTCACGCCCGACGGCGGCTGCATCACCGTCAGGGCCCGCCGCGTCGGCGACGCCACGATGCGCATCTCGATCAAGGACACCGGCATCGGCATCCCGAAGGCCGCGATCGGCAAGCTCGGCACGCCGTTCGAGCAGGTGCAGAACCAGTTCACCAAGAGCCACAAGGGGTCCGGCCTCGGCCTTGCGATCACCCGCTCGCTCGCCGAACTCCATGGCGGCTCGCTGCGAATCCGCTCGCGCGAGGGTACGGGCACGGTCGTGTCGGTGCGGCTGCCCGTGGAGCAGCCAGCCGCGGTGGAGGAGACCGCGTAGGGCTGGCTCCGACGCACAAATGACAACGTCGGCGCGACATCCGTCGGCCCTGTGACTGGTGGTTCGACGCATTCGGCGAGGCGCCGCCCGCGCCCAACGGGCGTCTGCGGCGGACGATGCGGTCCCCCGCTCCCTGGCATGCCGAGTGCAACGCCCGCCCGGCTTCGTGCGGAGGGACCCGTAGCGGCCGTTCGTGCCGGGCGACGAGGCGCGGCCTCCTCAACGCCTTGCCGGCTTCACCTTGCCGATCAGCCGTTCGAACACGCCGCGGACCGCCGCTTCCGTCGCGATCAGGTGTGCCTCCAGCCGCCCGAAGTCGGGCATTTCGCCGGTCACCGCCAGGAAGGAGCGGAGGCCGCCGGGGGCTTCGTCGGGCTTCAGCGTGCCGTCGATGCAGAGGCGGAGGACCTGGTTGAGGTTCTGGTAGAGGCGGATCGCCGGCAGGAGGAGATCGGCGTCGGCCGGCGCGAGGAGACCGCGCGCCGCGCAGGCCCTGAGGACCGCTTCCGTTTCGCCGGCGACGATCGACGGCTGCGCGTGCGCGTGGCGGAGCTCGAGCGACTGGGCGATGAACTCGACGTCGACGAGGCCGCCCGGCGCCTGCTTCAGGTCCCACACGCCGCCGCCCTTCTCGGCTTCGACGAGCGCGCGCATGTCGAGGACGTCGGCGATCACCTTCGCCGGGTCGCGCGGGCGGCAGAGCGCGGTCTCGATCGCCGTCGCCGCCTTCTTCATCAGCGCCGCATTGCCGGCTACGGGCCGGGCGCGGGTGAGCGCCATGTGCTCCCACGTCCAGGCCTCGTTCGCCTGATAGGCGGTGAATGCGTCGAGGCTGGTCGCCAGCGGACCCGAATTGCCGGACGGACGAAGCCGGAAGTCGACCTCGTAGAGACGCCCCTCCGAGGTCGGGGCCGAGATCGCCGCGACGAGCCGCTGGGTCAGCCGGGTGTAGTACGCCGAAGGGGCGAGCGGCCGGCTCCCCGACGACCCGGTGGTGCCGGCGGGCACGTCGTAGAGGATGATGAGGTCGAGGTCGGAGGAGGCGGTCATCTCGCGGCCGCCGAGCCGGCCGAGCGCGACGAGCGCCACCTTGCCGCCCGGCATCGGCCCGTGGGCTTCGGCGAGCTGCTCCGACGCGAGTTTCAGGCAGGCGCCGACGAGGAGCTCGGCGAGCTCCGTGTAGGCGCGGCCGGCGCGCGGCGCGTCGATCGCGCCGGCGAGGATGCGGACACCGATGAGGAACGCCTGCTCCTGCCCGAAAATGCGGGCGCGGTTGAGGGCATCCTCGTAGGACACCGCTTCGGCCAGCGTCAGGTCGAGGCGCGGCGCGAGCGTCGTCCTGTCCGGCAGCGTGCCGAAGAAGGCGGGCGTCAGGATGCCGTCGAGGACGTGCGGGCGGCGCGTCACGATTTCCGCGAGGCGCGGGGCGGTGCCGAGGATGCGGGCGAGGAGGTCGAGGAGGCGCGGGTTCGAGCCGACGAGCGCGAAGAGCTGCACGCCGGCGGGAAGCTGCGCCATGAACCGGTCGAAGGCGAGGAAGGCGGCGTCGGCGTTGTCCGTGCGGGCGAGCGCGTCGAGGAGCGCGGGCGTGATCTCGGTCAGCCGCTCGCGCGCGCTCGCCGAGCGCATCGCAGCGTAGCGGCCGTGGTGCCAGCCGCGGATGGTGCGGCTGACGCCGGCCGGGTCGGAGAAGCCGAGCCGACCGAGGGTCGCCACCGTCTCGGGGTCCTCGTCGTTGCCGGTGAAGACGAGGCTGCCCGTCGCGGTCGAGAGCGCGGGAGCGTTCTCGAACAGGCGGGAATAATGGCGCTGGACGGTTTCGAGGCGCGGGAGGAGCGCGCGTTCGAGGTCGGCCGTGCCGCGCCAGCCGGAGAGGCGCGCGACGCCGGCAAGCGGTTTCGGCTCGGATGGCAGCGTGTGGGTCTGCTCGTCGGCGACCATCTGGATGCGGTGCTCCAGGCGGCGGAGGAAGCGATAGGCCTCCGCAAGCTCGGACGCCGCCTCGGGCGTGATCCAGCTTTCGGCGGCGAGCTGGTCGAGCATGTCGAGCGTGCGGCGGCCGCGCAGGGCGACGCTCCGGCCGCCGAAGATGAGCTGCTGCGTCTGGACGAAGAACTCGATCTCGCGGATGCCGCCGCGGCCGAGCTTCAGATTGTGGCCGGCGACCGCGATCGTCTCGTGGCCGCGGAAATCGTGGATCTGCCGCTTGATCGAATGGATGTCCGATATCGCGGCGTAGTCGAGATATTTTCGCCAGATGAACGGCACGAGGCGGAGGAGGAAATCCTCGGCGGCCGCGATGTCGCCGGCGGCAGGCCGCGCCTTGATCATCGCCGCGCGTTCCCAGTTCTGGCCCTGGCTCTCGTAGTAGAGGAGCGCCGCTTCGGTCGCGATCGCGACCGCAGTCGAGCCGGGATCGGGGCGGAGGCGGAGGTCGACGCGAAAGACGTAGCCGTCCGCGGTGCGTTCCTGGAGGAGATGGACGAGGCGCCGGGTGATGCGGACGTAGAGGCGACCGGGCTCGGTCGACGGGGCGAGGTTGGCGGCGGCCGGATCGAACAGCGTGATGAGGTCGATGTCGCTGGAGTAGTTGAGTTCGCCCGCGCCGTGCTTTCCCATCGCGAGGATCAACCAGCCCGAGCCGCGGCCGGGATCCTCGGGGTCGGGGAGGACGAGCGTGCCGGCGTCGTGCTCCTGGCGGAGGAGCCACGCCGTCGCCGCGCCGACCGCCGCATCGGCGAACGCGGTGAGCGCCCCCGTGACCTGGTCGACGGTCCACGCCCCGCCGAGATCGGCAAGCGCGACGAGGAGGGCGAACTCGGCGCGGAGCGTCCGGAGGCCGGTCATCAGCCCCTCCTCGCCGGCGCCGCGCCAGGCACCGGCCGTCGCTGCGACCAACCGCGCTGCTTCGGCGTCCGGGTCGGTCGCGAGCAGGCGGAGGAGCCGCGCCGGATCGTCGAGAACGAGGCCGCGGAGGAAGGGCGATTCCGCCATCGTGCCGGCGATCAGCTGCGCCACCCTCTGGTCTGCGGTTGCCGCGGCGAGCGCCGGCGCGGCCCTGGACAGGGTAGCCGCCGACAGCGCGGCGAGTTGGGTCTTCGCCGCCGCCTTCGTTACGACGGGAAGCGCCGCGCCAGGACGGGGCGCGAGCGACGCGGCGGACTGTTTTCGCGGCGTCACGAGACGGCCACCGGGAGGCGGATCGTGGCGCGGAGGCCGGGGCCGGCGTCGCTCAGCTCCAGCCGGCCGCGATGGAGCTTCGCGAGCGCGGCGACGAGGCTGAGGCCGAGCCCGGTGCCCGGCGTGGAGCGGCTCTTCTCCAGCCGGACGAAGCGCTCCTGCACGCGGCCTCTCTCCTCCTCCGGAATGCCGGGCCCGTTGTCGGCCACCACGATGAGGAGGTCGTTGCCCTCGCGACGGACGGCGACGTGGATTGCGGGGGGCACCGCGCCATCCGCGGGACGGCCGTGCTTGATGGCATTGTCGATGAGGTTCGCAATGGCCTGCGAGAGGAGCTCGCGATTGCCGCGGAAGGGCTGCTCGCCGTCGATGTCGGCCGCGATCGTCGCACCCGCCTCCTCGGCGACCGGCTCGTACAGCTCGACGATGTCGCGCACCATCGCGGCAGCGTCGATCCCGTCGGCGTGCTCGTCGGTCGAGCCGGCTTCGATGCGGGCGATGGTGAGGAGGGCGTTGAAGGTGTCGATCAGCTGATCGGCGTCCTCGATCGCGGCGGCCATCGCCTCGCGGCCGGCCTCGCGGTCGTCGTTGGCGAGCGCGGCGTCGAGGCGGTTCCGCATCCGGCTCAGCGGCGTCTTGAGGTCGTGCGCGATGTTGTCCGACACCTCTTTCAGCCCCCGCATCAGCGCCTCGAGCCGCTCCAGCATCGCATTGAGGCTGTCGGCGAGGCGGTCGAATTCGTCCCGCGTCCCGGCGACTTCGAGCCGGCCGGTGAGATCGCCGGCCATGATGCGGCGGGTCGTTGCCGAAATCGAATCGATGCGCCGCAGGACGCGCCGGCTGACGAAGAACCACGACACGAGGCCGAGGCCAACGAGAAGGACGCCCGCGACGATGAGGGCGAGCCGCGTGATGTCGGCAAAGCGCTCGCGCTCGGACATGTCGCGGCCGACGAGCAGGAACATGCCACCCTGCAGGCGCACCACCTGGACCATCGCGGAGCGCTGGACGCCGTCGTTGCCGGTGTAGCCGACGATGGCCGGCGTCAGCACCGCCTGGGCGAGGAACTCGGTCGCCACCTCGTTGACGTTGCCGGCCATGTTGCGGCCCTGGCTGTCGGCGAGGAGATAGAGGCTCGCGCCGGGCCGGTTGCTGCGGTCCTGGATCGCGGCGATCAGGCCGTTCACGCCCCCCTCGTTCCACGATGAAGCGAGGTCGGAGAATTCGGAACCGATGGTCTCGGAGATCTGCTGGCTGAAGAGCCGGTTGGCGGCGAAGGTGATCGAAAGGACGAAGACGAGGGCGAACGCGGTGAAGACGGCGAGGTAGATCGCCGACAGCTTGAACGCGGTCGTCGAGACGATCCTACCGCCGCGGGCCACGGACCATGTATCCCGCGCCGCGCACCGTGTGGAGGAGCGGCGGCGAGAACCCCTTGTCGATCTTGGCCCGGAGCCGCGAGACGTGGACGTCGATGACGTTGGTCTGCGGGTCGAAATGATAGTCCCAGACGTGCTCGAGCAGCATCGTCCGCGTCACGACCTTCTCGGCATTCCGCATGAGGTATTCGAGGAGGCGGAACTCGCGCGGCTGGAGCGGGATGGCTTTACCGCCGCGCGTCACGGTGTGCGAGAGGCGGTCGAGCTCGAGATCGCCGACCCGGTAGGACGTGGTCTCGCCCTCGCCCGGCCGGCGCCGGCGGCCCAGAACCTCGATGCGGGCGAGAAGCTCCGAGAAGGCGAAGGGTTTTGCGAGGTAGTCGTCCCCCCCTGCCCGGAGGCCGGTGACGCGGTCGTCGACGCGGCCGAGCGCGGAGAGAATGAGGACAGGAACGTCCGAGCCGGCTTTCCGCAGTTCCGAGACGACCGCAAGGCCGTCGCGCTGCGGCAGCATGCGGTCGACGACGAGGACGTCGTAGTCGCCCGAGAGCGCGAGATCGGACCCCGTGACGCCGTCGGAGGCGTGGTCGGGCACGTGACCGGCCTCGCGCAGCGCCTTGGTGAGGTAGGCCGCGGTCTCCCTGTCGTCCTCGATCAGCAGGATTCGCATCGATGGAGCATATCAGCATGGGACCGGCGGCGGTCCGCCAGACAAAGAAACGGCAGGCCGGATGCGGATCCAGCCTGCCGTTCAGGAACGGACGGAAGTTGGGGGGCGACTAGGAACGACCTCCGTCCGCCAGGCTGGGAGGCCTAGAGGGGTACGGCGACGAAGTAGGTGCCTCCGTCACGCGTGATCTGGAACAGGATTGCCGGCCGGTCGGCATCGCGGGCCGCGGCGACGGCGTCGCGGACGTCCTGGGTCGACGTGACCTGCACGTCGCCGACGGCGACGATGACGTCGCCCTGGCGGAGACCGGCCTGCGCGGCCGATCCGGTCGGGTTGAGATCGGCGATGACGACGTCACCCTGATAGGTGCCGATCGCCATGCCGATATTGGTCTCCGGCGTCGGCTCGGCCGGCGCGGGGGTCGTCTCGGCGGCGGCCCGCTGCTCGTCGGTCGGCATCTGGGCGAGGACCACGGTGATGTCGAGCGTCTCGCCGTTCCGGAACACGGTCAGCGTGACGGACGAGCCGGGGTCGAGCGCCCCGATCCTCCGGGCAAGGTCGGTCGAGGATTCGATGTCCTCGCCGTTCACCTCGAGGATGACGTCGCGAACCTGGATGCCGGCGGCGAAAGCGGGGCTGTCGCCGTTCGGACCACCCACGAGGGCGCCGCCCGGGCCGGGAAGGCCGAGAAGACCGGCGAGATCGGCGCCGACCGACTGGATCTGCAGGCCGAGATAGCCGCGCGAGACGGTGCCGTCGTCGCGAAGGTCCGCGACGATGTCGGCCGCGACCGCCGCCGGGATGGCGAAGGCGATGCCGACATTGCCGCCGGTCGGCGAGTAGATCGCCGTGTTCACGCCGATCACCTGGCCGGCGAGGTTGAAGGTCGGGCCACCGGAATTGCCCTGATTTACCGCGGCGTCGATCTGGATGTAGTCGTCATAGGCGCTGGTGCCGAGCGAACGGCCCTCGGCGGAGACGATGCCGGCGGTGACGGTGTTGCCGAGACCGAAGGGGGTGCCGACGGCCACCGCCCAGTCGCCGACGCGGATGTCGCCGGTCGCGAACTCGACGTAGCGGAAGTCGCGGTCGGCATCGACCTTGAGGAGCGCGAGGTCGGTGAGCTCGTCCGTACCGATGAGCGTCGCCGGAAGCTCGGTCCCGTCATTCAGGATGACGGTGTACTCGGTCGCATTGTGGTCGACGACGTGGTTGTTGGTGACGACGTAGCCGTCCTGCGAGATGAAGAAGCCCGAGCCGATGCTCGTGGTCGGGACCGTTTCGGCCTCCGGGAGGCCGCGGAAGAACTGCTCCGGCACGCCGGGCGGCATGTTGTCGAAGCCGGGGATGCTGATCTGGCGGGTCGATTCGCCGCGGACGCGGATGCCGACGACGGCAGGCGCCACTGCATCGACCACATCGGCGAAGGACGGCAGCGCGACCGGCTGCGCGATCACGACCGGCTGCGCATTGGCGACGCCGGGCGGCAGGGCCGAGCCGACGACGACGGCAGCGCCGAGCGCCAGCACCGATACCGTGCCGAACAGAACGCGCCGGCGCAGCGACGGCCGGGAAGCGAGAGTGGTGGAGGTCAAGGGTCTGGTCTCCCAGGGAGGATGAGGCGATGACCGAAGCCCCTCGGCATCGCGTTGACCCGGAAGATGACGTCTTCGACCTTACGGCCGCCTGTCAGGCGGATTAAAGGCTCGTAATGTTCTGGGATTGGCGGAAATCCGCCGTTCACGAGGGCGCGGGCGGGCGCCCGGGAGGTGATCCGCTCCCCTTTTCTGCCTGAGGCGGCCGGCCCATCACATCGCGCTCCACGACTGCGCCGGACAGGCGGTCGGGTTTGGCGGGCTCGCCCACAAGCGTCTCGACGAAGCCGGGAGACCCTGCTTTCGCGTGTTCCTGCTTCCGCTCCCCCTCTTGTGGGGGAGCCGATTTTGCGAGGCGCAGCCGACGCGAAATCGGAGGGGGAGCAGCCTGGCCGCAAGCCCGATACGCGCGGTGAGGTCAAGCCCCACCCCAACCCGACGCGCTTCGCGCGGCGCGTTGGACGTCCCCACAAGGGGAGGTCGATGCTGCCACGGATGGCTACTGACCGCCGCTGCCCGATTCCCGCAGCACTTTGTCGAGGCGGCGCTGTTCTTCGGGCGTGAGCGTGGCGCCGTCCTGTTCGCCGTTGCGGAGCGACCGGCGGCGGATGACGCGGACCGAGAGAATGATGCCGCCGATCAGAAGGAGCGGCGGGGCGAGCCAGAGGAGGGCCGTGGCGGCGTTGAAGCGCGGCTTGAGGAGGATGAACTCGCCGTAGCGGTCGACGAGGAAATCGATCACCTCGCCATCGCTGTCGCCGGCCACGAGCCGTTCGCGCACGACGAGGCGGATGTCGCGGGCGAAGGGCGAATTCGAATCGTCGATGTTCTGGTTCTGGCAGACGAGGCAGCGGAGTTCCTTCGACAGCGCCCGTGCGCGTGCCTCGAGCGCCGGGTCGGCCAGCATCTCGTCCGGCGTCACGGCATAGGCCGGCGGGATCACCAGCGCCGGCAACGATACGATCGTCACCAGCGCGAGGATCAGCGCCCGGAGACCGCGAACCACTGTCCTACTCCGCCGGCTGGAGGGTCTTGTGCCGTGCCGTCTTCGGCGCGCCGACGCGAAGACGGCGGTCGGAGAGCGAGAGCGCACCGCCGAAGGCCATGATCACGGCGCCGAGCCACACGAAGGCGACCAGCGGCTTCCAGTAGACGTGGACGGTGAGGAGGCTCTGGTCCGAGAACTCGCCCGGCAGGAGCACGACGCCGTTCTCGCGGATGTCGCCCGGCGAGATGTAGAGGTGCGACGGGCCGAACCAGTTGATCGACGCTTCGGTCGTCTCCTGGCCGCGAACCATGTAGCCGCGCTTCTCGCCGCTCGAGGTCCGGATGACCTCGCCGTTCCGGCTGATCGTGAAGTGGACCAGCGTCGAGACGAAGTTGCCGTTCTCCTCGTGTTCGTAGCCCGCGAGGGTGACCGTGGTGCTGCCGATCTCGACGCTCTCGCCGGGGCGGATGTCCTTGATGGCCTCGGTCGACCACACCGAGGAGACGACGATGCCAAGGACCGTGACGCCGAGGCCGAGGTGGCCGAGGGCCATGCCCCAGGCCGACCGCGGCAGGCCGGCGAGGCGGCGGAGCGCGGTGCCGAAGCCGACCTTGAAGAACTGGGCGCGGAAGACGAGTTCCGACAGCGCGCCGGCGATCAGCCAGACCGCAAGGCCGACGCCGAAGGCGGCAACGAACGAGTCGAGCCCGGCCGAGATCGCAACGATGACCATCGCGGCAATCGCCAGCCCCGCCGCCGCGTAGAGGCGCTGGGTCACGGCGTAGAAGTCCCCGCGCTTCCAGGCGAGCAGCGGCCCGAACGGAACCGCGAGGAGAAGCGGCACCATCAGCGGCACGAAGGTGACGTTGTAGAACGGCGCCCCGAAATTGACCTCGCTGCCGATCACCTGGCCGATCAGCGGATAGAGCGTCCCGAAGAGGACGATCGCGCAGCCGACGGTGAGGAACAGATTGTTGAGGATCAGCGAGCCTTCGCGGCTGATGGGCGCGAAGAGGCCGCCCTTGGTGAGCGAACTCGAACGGCCGGCGAAGAGCGTCAGCGCGCCGCCGATGAACAGGATCAGGATCGTGAGGATCCAGAGGCCGCGGCCGGGATCGGCGGCGAAAGTGTGCACCGAGGTGAGGACGCCCGAGCGGACGAGGAACGTGCCGAGGAGGCTGAGCGAGAAGGTGAGGATGGCGAGGAGCACCGTCCATATCTTCAGCGCATCGCGCTTCTCCATGACGATCGCCGAATGGAGGAGCGCGGTCGCGGCGAGCCACGGCATGAACGAGGAGTTCTCGACCGGGTCCCAGAACCACCAGCCGCCCCAGCCGAGCTCGTAATAGGCCCAGTACGAGCCCATCGCGATGCCGAGCGTGAGGAAGAGCCAGGAGACGAGCGTCCATGGCCGCACCCAGCGCGCCCACGCCGCCTCGATCTTGCCGTCGATGAGGGCGGCGACCGCGAAGGCGAAGGCGATCGAGCAGCCGACATAGCCGAGATAGAGGAGCGGCGGGTGGACGGCGAGGCCGATGTCCTGGAGGACCGGGTTGAGGTCCATGCCCTCGATCGGCGCCGGCGAAAGGCGCTCGAACGGGTTCGAGGTGAACAGGATGAAGCCGATGAAGGAGACGCCGATCCAGCCCTGGACCGAGAGCACCAGCGCGCGGAGTTTTTCCGGCAGGTTCCGGCCGAAGACGGCAACGAGGCCGCCGAAGAGCGTGAGGATGAGCACCCAGAGGAGCATCGAGCCCTCGTGGTTCCCCCACACGCCGGTGATCTTGTAGAGCATCGGCTTCGCGGTGTGCGAGTTCTCGTAGACGTTCGCCACCGAGAAGTCGGACACGATGTAGGCGTGCATCAGCGCCGCGAATGCGATGCCGACGAGGAGGAACTGGGTCACGGCCGCGGGCCGCGCGAGGGCCATCAGGCGCGAATCCCCCGTCCGCGCGCCCCAGAACGGAACGGTGCTCTGGATGATCGCGACCGCGATCGCGAGGACGAGCGCGTAGTGGCCGAGTTCCGAGATCATGGCGCGGGCGTCGCCGGGGTGACCGCCGGGGTCGGCGCCGGCGCGTTGGTGGTGTCCATGTTGGCCGGGACGTCGCCGTACCACTCGCCCTGCTCGCGGAGCGCGTTGACCACTTCGGCGGGCATGTAGGCCTCGTCGTGCTTGGCAAGGACGGTGTCGGCCATGAAGACGCCGTTCGGCCCGAGCGTGCCTTCGGTCACCACGCCCTGCCCTTCGCGGAAGAGATCGGGGACGATGCCCTGGTACTGGACCTGCACGGTGGCGGCCATGTCGGTGACGCCGAAGACGATCACGCCGTCGTCGTGGCGCTCGACCGTATTCACGGCGACGAGGCCGCCCAGACGGATGCGCTGGTCCTGCGCCGGCGGATTGGCGAGCACCTCGCTCGGGGACGAGAAGAAAGTGATACTCCCGCTCATTGCCACGAGAATGAGGGCGACGGCCGCAACCAGAACCGTACCGGCCAGCGCGATGATAATCAGCCGGCGCTGCTTCCGGCCCATGCGCTTGGGCCGCGAGCCCATCGTCTGGGAAATCGTCATGGCTGCTCCAGTTCCTGTGCCACCCGATCGATCAGCGCCAGCCCGTCCGCGTTCCCAGCCAGCGCGGCGCGGGCCTGACCGAGCGCTTCGGTGACCTGTTCCGTTCGTCCCAGCACACTATACGCCCGAATGAGCTGGGCCCAAGCGTCGGCATTGTCGCCGTTCGCCGTCACAGCCGCGGCCGGCGTGCTGATGACGCCATTTTCGATCATAGTGAGTGCCTGGTCGTTCCCCGCAAAGGTGGATCGCGCAGACGTGACCGCCTGGCGCGCTGCGGAGAGCTCGTCGAGGACGACGTAGGAGAGGATCAGCCGCATCCAGCCCTCCGCGTCCTGCGGATTCTCGATGAGGCGCGCCGCGAGGTTGCCCACCATCGCGCGGATCATCGGGTCGGCGTCGTCGGCCGTCGCCGCGCCCTCGACCGGCGCGCCGAGCGCCGCGAGCTGTTCCTGCGCGAACGCCACCCAGGGTGCGCCCTCGGGCGGCGCGAGGGTGAGGACGTACTGCCAGGCAGCCACCGCGTCCGCGGTGAGGCCGGCCGCCTGCAGCGCCGACGCCCGGTAGAAGTTGGCGCCGACCTGTTGCGGATTGATGGCCAGGACGATGTCGAAGATGCGGAGCGCGTCGACGGTGACGGCGCCGTTGGCGTTGACGATCAGTTCGCCGAGGCCGACGCCGACGTCGCCGGTCGGGTCGAGGTCGGGACGCAGCCGCACGAGATTGGCGTAGGCGTCCGCGACGCGGTCCATGCGCCCGACCTGGCCGTAGACGAGAAGGGCGTCCTGCCACATGGCGGCGTTGTCGGGATCGGCGGCGAGCGCGGCATCGTAGGCCACCGCCCTTCCGGGGAGATCGTCCTCCTGCGGGTTCGCGAGGCGCTCCTCGATCGGCATGTCGCGCTGGTCGGGCGAGCCGAGCCACCACGGATACAGCGCGAGACCGACCACCGGCAGGACGACGATGGCGGCGAGCGCCGCGATCCGCGGGCGGTTCGATGTCGCGATCGCCGTGTCGGGGCTCTCCTCGCCGGCCTTGAGGAGGCGGCGCCGGATCTCGTTCCGCGCCGCCTCGGCCTCGGCAGCGGGGAGCACGCCACGCGCCACGTCACGGCCGATCTCGCTGAGCTGATCGCGGTAGATGGCGATCTGGGCGTCGCGGGCGGCGATGCCGGTGCGGTTGCGGAAGAGCGGGGCCAGGAGCGCGACGGCCGCGGCTGCCGTCAGAACGGCCATCGCTATCCACAAAGCCATCTTGCGTCTCGATTTTCCCGGTCGCGCTGCTTCTATCGGCTGCCCATGGGCCGTGCAACCGCGACCCGTCCGCGCGCCATCACCGTCCCGTCACCTGAAGCGCGATCCGTTGAAGCCGAATCGCGCTCGTCGCTCTATCCCTTGATGGCGCATGATCTTTTTCGAAGAGCCGGCAGCCACTTCTTCGGATCGTGCCCTTAGGCAACGGGTGCCCACGGCCCGCCGGCAGTGCGGCACGACGTGCCCCGGCCGGCCTCGCGGACGCCGTTGACGTAGATCGTGTGGACGTAATCGCGGCACTGATACTCGTTGATCGTGTAGAGCGGACCCGGGATGACCTCGCCGTAGACGCCGCTCGTCGAGCCCTGCCACAGCACCGGAACGCCGGCGACGCCTTCCTCCAGCGCCTCGTATTCCGCCGCGAGCGCGCGCTGGCCGTCGGAACCGGTGAGCGTGAAGCCGATCGTCGCGCCCACGACGCCCGCGGTGATCGTGCCCGGCGGCGGGGCGGTGAAGGACGGTGCGGCCGGGGTCACGTTCGCGGGCGCCAGCGGCGAACCGCCGCCGCCGAGACAGCCGGCAAGGAGGAGCGGCAGGGCCAGCGGCGCGAGAGCTCGGGCTCGAAGGTGCATCGAAATCTTTCGGCGGCACGGGATCGGGGCGCGTGGCGCGATCCCATGACAGAGCGGCGGAAATGCGACAGGGCGCGGATCAGGCCTCGGCGGCCGGCAGCGTCACCTCGGCCCGAAGGCCGCCATTGGGCGCGTCCGTGAGCCGGAACGTCCCTTTGTAGAGGGCCACGAGGTCGGTGACGATCGAGAGGCCGAGGCCGGAGCCGGGCTTCGATTCGTCGAGGCGCTTGCCGCGCCGCGTCGCTTCGGTGGCCTGCTCCGGCGTGAGGCCGGGGCCGTCGTCGTCGATGAAGAAGACGAGTTTCGCGCAATCCGCGGAATTCACGGGTTTTTGCGGCCGCACGGTGATCAGCACCTTCCCCGGCGCGTACTTGCACGCATTGTCGGTCAGGTTGCCGATGATCTCCTCGAGATCCTGCTGCTCGCCGCGGAATTTCGAGCCTTCGGCGACGTCGCAGGAGATGTGGATTTTCTTGTCCTCGTAGATTTTTCGCATCGCGCGGACGAAGCGGCTCACCACCGGCTGGACCGGCGTGATCGCGCCGAGCGCCTGCGAACTCGCGGCGATGCGGGCGCGGTCGAGATAGTGCGTCACCTGCCGCGTCATCAGCTCGGCCTGCTCGGACACCTTCTTCGCCAGCGGCGACGAATCGGCGCGCGCCTCGTTGGTGATGACCGACAGCGGCGTCTTCAGCGCGTGGGCGAGATTGCCGACCTGGGTGCGGGCGCGCTCGACGATCTGCTGGTTCGAATCGAGGAGGGCGTTGAGCTCGCGGGCGAGCGGGGCGATCTCGGCGGGGTAGTTGCCATCGAACCGCGCCGCCTGGCCGGAGCGGATGTCGTGGAGGCCGCGCCGCACCCGGTCGAGCGGCCGGAGGCCCCAGCGCACCATGATGAAGGTCGACAGGATCAGCACCAGCGCGAAGACGCCGAGGGTGACGATGACGCTCGTCCGGAACGAGGCGATGTCGCCCTGGAGCTCGGTGGCGTTGCCGGCGACGACGAGTTCGAAGCTGCCCGGCAGGTTCGGGAACGACACCGGCCGCACGACGCCGCGGAGGAGTTCGCCGGCGGGACCGGTCATGGCGAAGCGGCGAACGCCGCTCGCGTCGCTCTCGGCGGCCGGCGGCGGCTCGATCGACTGCAGGAGGAGCGAGCGCGACGTCAGCACCACGCGGCCGTCCTGCGACAGCTGCCAGTACCAGCCGGAGGCGATCGTCTCGAAGCGCGGCTCCCCGAGATCGCCTGGATCGGCGAGCGCGCTGCCTTCCTCGCTGAAGGCGCCGATCAGCGCCTCGCTGTAGCTCGTGATCCGCTCGTCGAAGCCGCGCTCCGCCGACTGGCGGTACAGCGAGGACAGGATGATCCCCGCCACGACGACCGCCACCGCGGTCCACAGCGCCGAGATCGCAACGAGCCGGACGGCGAGCGAGTTAAACCGCATCTGAGGGCGTGACGATCCGGTAGCCGAGGCCGCGCACGGTTTCGATCAAGTCGTTCGACACCTTCTTGCGGAGGCGGCCGACGAAGACCTCGATCGTGTTCGAGTCGCGGTCGAAATCCTGATCGTAGAGATGCTCGGTCAGCTCGGTGCGCGACACCACGCGATCGCGGTGGTGCATCAGATATTCGAGCACCTTGAACTCGTGCGAGGTGAGTTTCACCGGGTTGCCGTTGACCGACACGCGGCCCGACCGGACGTCGAGCCGCACCGGCCCGCATTCGATCTCGTTCGAGGCGTGGCCTGCGGCACGGCGCACCAGCGCGCGGATGCGGGCGAGCACCTCTTCCATGTGGAAAGGCTTCGCGACGTAGTCGTCGGCGCCGGCGTCGATGCCCTGCACCTTGTCGCTCCAACGGTCGCGCGCGGTGAGAATCAGCACCGGCATCGTGCGGCCGTCGCGGCGCCACTGCTCGAGCACCGAAATGCCGTCCATGATCGGCAGGCCGATGTCGAGGACGACGAGGTCGTACGGCTCGGTATCGCCGAGGAAGTGTCCGTCCTCGCCGTCCGTCGCGCTGTCCACGGCATAGCCGGCCTCGGTCAAAGCCGTGACCATCTGCCGGTTCAGGTCCGGGTCATCCTCGACCACCAGAATCCGCATGTGCCCCACCCTGCCATCGGACACGAGGTGCCGAACACCCCTAACCGACGATCGATCCATTGGCGGCGCTGATGATCACCCGGCGTACTGCACCGCCGGCACCCAGCGCATTGATCACGTAGACGTACTGTCCATTGAACATGCAGAAGTCGGCGGACACAATCTGTCCGACGCCTCCCCGCTGGGCCGCGGTGGAGAGGCTGAGGAGGGCAGGGTTCTGGGCGAGGACCGATCGGGCCGCGTCCTGGGACATGCAGCTCAGCTGCGCCGCCTGCTGGGCGGGGGCAGGGCCGGCTGCCGCGATCAGCGCGGAAGCGACCAGAGCCGTTGTGAGAGCTTTCCTAAACATGAGGCAATTTCTAGGTTTCCCCACCTGAATGCGGTCTGAATGCGGCCTTCAGCTTCGGCTGCGGCGCGCCCCGCTCTTCAACCGGAGAGCGGCAGGATCCGCGCCCTCGTCGTCCTCGTCCGGCCAGGCAAAGATGAGGTTTTCCCACGCTTCGAAGGGCACGGTCAGCTCGGTCACCGCGAGGCCCCGGACCGAGATGCCCGCCGTGTGTACGGTTTCGGCATCGCCCGAGACCAGCGGGTGCCACCAGTAGAGGTCGCGCCCCTCCTCGATCAGCCGGTAGGCGCAGGTGGGCGGCAGCCAGGCGAGGCTGCGGACGAGTTCCGGCGTGAGCTGGAGGCAATCCGGCACCTTGGCCTTGCGGTTCGGATAGTCGGAGCAGCGGCAGCTCGCGGTGTCGAGGAGCCGGCAGGACACCGCCGTCCACGCAATGGCGCCGCTGTCCTCGTCCTCGAGCTTGTTGAGGCAGCAGCGGCCACAGCCGTCGCAGAGCGATTCCCACTCCGCCGCCGACATCTCCTCGAGTTCGAGGCGCTGCCAGAACGGAACCTCGGGTGCCTGCGGCTCCTCCGTGGAGCGTGATCTGCCGGACCTTGCCAACGCTGCCTCCAAGGCCCGACACTCCGCCGGAGCCACCGAACCGAACTCCGCGGGGAGCCCGCGACCTTGCGCCGCCCGGCGACCAGAGGACCAACCCGCCCACGCACGGGCGACCGGGCGCTCGCGGCGGCCGGTCGCCTGCTCAGCCGCGTTCCCACCGGAATTGCCGCCTTCTATCACGGCCTCGACCGGGCGCTTTCACGACTTCGCGTTCGCGGACTTCGCCGAATCGCGGTGGAAGCGGTCGGCGACGGCCTCACGCTGTTCGCCGCGGGCGCGGTCCTGACGCTCGCCCTCGCCCTCCCGGCGATGGAGACGACGAAGACCGACTGGCGGTCGCAGGGCGACTATGCGGTGACGTTCCTCGACCAGAACGGCGTCGAGATCGGCCGGCGCGGCATCCGGCAGCTCGAAAGCGTCCCGATCGCCGAGATGCCGGACTACCTCATCGCTTCGGTGCTCTCGACCGAGGACCGGCGCTTCTACACCCATTTCGGCGTCGACGTTTTCGGCACCGCCCGCGCGCTGATCGAGAACGTCCGCGCCGGCACCGTCGTCCAGGGCGGCTCGTCGATCACGCAGCAGGTAGCGCGGCTCCTGTTCCTGTCGAACGACCGGACGGTGGAGCGAAAGATCCAGGAGGCGTTCATCGCCGTCTGGCTCGACGTGAACCTCTCGAAGGACGAGATCCTGAAGCTCTATCTCGACCGCGGCTATCTCGGCGCCGGAAATTTTGGCGTGGCAGCGGCTTCGCAGTATTACTTCAACAAACCCGTGCAGGAGCTGAGCCTCGCCGAAGCGGCGATGCTGGCCGGGCTCTTCCAGGCGCCGACGCGGTACGCGCCGCACGTGAACCTTCCCGCCGCGCGCGCCCGCGCCAACGAGGTGCTGACCAATCTCGTCCAGGCGGGCTACCTCACCGAAGGCCAGGTGATCGGTGCCCGCCGCCGGCCGGCGAGCGTGGTGTCGCAGGAGCGGCCGACGACGCCGGACTATTTCCTCGACTGGGCGTTCGAGGAGGTGAAGGCGCTGGTGCCGACCGGCGACCGCATCCTCACCGTCCGGACGACGCTCGACACCGGCATCCAGCGCGCGGCGGAGGATGCGCTCCAGTCGACGCTCCGCCAGTCGGGCGAGGCGTTCAGCGTGCGGCAGGGGGCGGCAGTGATCCTCGAGCCCGACGGCGCCGTGCGCGCGATGGTGGGCGGGCAGGATTATGGCGAGAGCCAGTTCAACCGCGCCGTCAGCGCGCGGCGGCAGCCCGGCTCGGCGTTCAAGCCGTTCGTCTACGCGACGGCGATGATGAACGGCTACACGCCCGACAGCGTCGTGCCCGATGCGCCGATCACCATCGGCGACTGGTCGCCGCGGAATTTTTCGGGCGGCTATTCCGGCCCGGTGACGCTGACGACCGCGCTCGTCCAGTCGATCAACACGGTGCCGGTCCGCCTCGGCCAGGCGATCGGGCGCGAGCTGATCGCGGAGACGGCGCACCGGATGGGCATCACCTCCAGCATCGCCATCACGCGGTCGCTGCCGCTCGGCAGTTCCGAGGTGAGCGTGATCGACATGGCGGCGGCTTACGCGGTGTTCGCCAATGGCGGCATGGCCGCGCCGGCCTTCGGGATCGAGACGATCGTCAACAGCCGGGGCGTCACCGTCTTCAGCCACGACGCCCTCCCCGCGCCGGAGCGCGTCCTCCCCGAGGAGGTCGTGGCGGAGATGAACGGCATGATGGTGCAGGTCCCGGAGTGGGGTACCGGGCGCGGCGCAAAACTCGACGGCATCCCGACGGCGGGGAAGACCGGCACCACGAGTTCGTTTCGGGACGCCTGGTTCGTCGGCTTCACCGGCAATTATGTCGGCGCGATCTGGTTCGGGAACGACAACTACACCGCGACCGCGAACCTCACCGGCGGCACCCTCCCCGCCCAGACCTGGAAGGCGGTGATGACCACCGCCCATGCCGGCATCGACCTCGTGCCGATCCCGTTCGTCGAACGCCCGGAATACGAAGCGGCGCGGGTGGCGCGCGCCGCGGCGGTGGACGCGGCGATCGCGGCGCTGCCGGTCATCGAGATCCCGCCGCCACCCCTCGGCACGGCAGCGCAGGCGCAGCTCGAGGCGCTGGGCGCGCTGCTTGGTGGCATTGGCGCGGCGGAGCCACGCTAGCTCCATCACCACGAAACTCGCGGAAGAACTGCCATTCTTGAGCCTCCCCCTTGCGGGGAGGCGGAAGGCAGCAAGCGCAGCGCAGCTGCCTTCGGAGGGGGTCGCGGCCTCGGTCCGAGCCCTGCCGTGGGGCCGACCCCCTCCCGAACCGGCTTCGCCGGTTCGACCTCCCCGCAAGGGGGAGGTTCAAGTGGCAGTCCAGCCTGGCCCAGCGACGCGCGCCCTGGCGCCGTCCCGGAGCATCGCCGCCCAAACAGTTGGGGGCGGTCCGTAAAGGCCGCCCCCGAACACTTCGCCCTGCGGCGTCGGCGTTAGCCGATCGTCGCGCCGTCGGTGCGCCAGACGGCCACGACGCAGGAGCGCGGCAGCATGCCTTCGCCGTCCGGGAACGGCGCGCCGGGGTGCTGGATGCCGACGAACATCGTGCGGCGGTCCGACGACCAGGTCAGGCCGGTCACTTCCGAGCCGAGCGGGCCGGTGAGGAAGCGGCGGATCTCCCCGCTGATCGGGTCGCCGGCCAGCATCTGGTTGTTGCCCATGCCGACGTATTCGCCCTCGTTCGAGTCCGAACCGTCGGTCTGGATCCAGACCATGCCGGTCGTGTCGACGACGAGGCCGTCGGGCGAGTTGAACATGTTGGCCGGGTTGATGTTGCCACTGCCGGCGTAGGCGCCCTCGCCCACGGTCGGGTTGCCGGCCATGACGTAGAGGTCCCACGCGAAGGTATCGGCAGCGTGGTCTTCGCCTTCCGGACGCCAGCGGACGATCTGGCCGTAGTTGTTCATCTCGCGCGGGTTGACGCCGTTGACCGTCATCGGATCGCCGCCGGCATTGGTGCGGACGGCGCCGGCGTCGGTCAGGACGCCGCGATTGCTGTTGTTGGTGAGGCAGCAATAGGCCTCGACCGCAACCGGGTTGACCGCGACCCACTCAGGACGGTCCATCGTGGTGGCACCCACCGCCGAACCGGCGGTGCGGGTGAAGATGGCGATCCCGGCGGCCGACATGCCGGTCGCCTCGGGGGTGAGGGCGACCCAGCGGCCGGTCATGTCGTCGTTGAACTGCGCGACGTAGAGCTGGCCTTCGTTGAGGAGCGTCGACGTATCGCCGCCCTCCACATACGCGTCGCGCGAGACCCAGCGGTAGAGGAACTCGCCGCGCTCGTCGTCGCCGAGATAGACGACCACGCGGCCGTCGGGGGCGACCGCCGAAGCGGCGTTCTCGTGCTTGAAGCGGCCGAGCGCGGTGCGCTTGACCGGCATCGATTCCGGGTTGGCGGGATCGATCTCGACGATGAAGCCGGCACGGTGCGGCTCGTTCGGGTTGACCGAGACGTCGAAGCGCGGGTCGAACAAGTGATAGTTGTAGCCGCCGCCACCCGCGGAGATGCCGTAGCGGGCGTAGCCGGCGGCGATCGCCGCATCGGTCGGGAGACCGCTATTGGCGCCGAAGTAGCCGTTGAAGTTCTCCTCGCAGGTCAGGTACGTGCCCCACGGGGTACGGCCCGCGCCGCAATTGTTGAACGTGCCGAGCGACGTCGTGCCGGTCGGATCGGCCTCGGTCTTGAGAAGGTCGTGGCCGGCGGCCGGACCCTCGATCACGGTCGGCGTGTTGTGCGTGACGCGGCGGTTGTAGGGGCTGTCGACGACGATTTCCCAGCCGTTCGCGCCTTCGGCGATCTCGAGGACGTTCACGCCCTGGAGGTTCTGCAGCTTGAGGACGTCCTCGGCGCTCGCCGGCATGCCGTCGGCGGTGTGCGGGAGGTTGATGTCGTTGTTGGTGTACTCGCTGTTCACGACGAGGATTTCGTGCCCGTCGATGCTGAACAGCTCCATGCCGTCGGTGTTCTCGCCGAAGACGCGGTCGGAATCTTCCACCGAGCCGCCGGTCGCGTGGTCGAACTCGGCGGCGTCGGAGAACAGGCGATCGCCCCAGCGGACGAGAACGCGCCAGTCATAGCCGTCCGGCACGTGGATCGTGCTGTCGGTCTGGGCCGCGATGCCTTCGAAGGCAAAGCGGCTGGCGCCCTGCGCGTAGGCTTCGATGCCGCGGAAGAACGTCGAGCCCATGAGCGCCGCGCCCGAACCGACCGCCAGCACGCCGAGGAAGCCGCGGCGCGAAATGGCGCGTTCCACCACCCGGTCGAATTCCTGGACCGTCGGCCGCGGGAACATGACCTCGTCCCACTCGTCCGCCGAAAGCCTCGTTCCGTCAGAGTTCTTCACGTCCGCCTCCATGAGCGTTTGGATTTGGAGCAGTCTTAAAGTGGGCGGATGACAGTCCCGCGGAGGGCGAATGACAGGTCGATGACGCCCACGCACCGAAGCGCCGCAGGCGCCTCGCGGTCGCGGGCACCGGGCGAGCTCACGGCCGGAAGACAGTGTTCCGCGGGAACGGCTTGCGCGGCCGACACACCGGGAGGCTCCGGCCGGAACGACGTTTTGGCAGTGGAGGGGACCATGCCGCGCGGCTAGAGCATGATCCGTTGAAGTCGGATCATGCTCGTCGCCCTATTCCTTGATGGAGCATGATCTTTTTTCGGAGAACCGGCAGCCGCTTCTTCGGATCATGCTCTAGCGCGAGGCGAGAACGCGCCGGTCGATGCGATAGATGTCGTATTGGGCGATCAGGAGATCGCCGCGGCTGCGGTCGATGGTCTCGATCCGCGTGGCCGTGCCGTAGGGCGTCTCGATTTCGATCTGGTTCTCGTCCTCGCCGACGCCGGCCGGCAGAACGAGGAGGTACGGCCCGGATCGGGCCTCGGCGGAGAGCGGCGGCTCCTGCTGCCAGCGCGCGGGCTCGCCGAGTTCGGCGACGGGGGCCGGCTGGGTCGGCTCGTAGAAGGACAGCCAGCCGGTGAGGGCGTAGTCCGGCGCGAAGATGAGCGTTGCGCCTTCGTCCTGCCGGACGGTTTCGATCTCGGCGGCGAGGTCGGCGATGCCGGCGCCCATGCGGCTCGCGGTCGGGTCCCAGTTGCCGAGCGGCAGGATGCCGGAGACCGTCTGGACGTAGATGGCGATGACGAGGAGGAGCCCGAGCGGCGCCGCGAACGGTCGCAGGGCCGCGAGCACGCGTCCCCAGGCGCCGCGCCAGTCGAGCGTGCCCACCGCCGCGGCGGCGATCGCGATCGCCGGATAGATCGGCCCGGTCCAGTTGCCCTCGACGCGGGCGTGAAGCGCGTGGAAGAGGAAATAGACGCTCATCGGCCAGACGAACGTGCCGAGAAGGAGCCACGGCGTCCGCGCGGCACCCTTCGCGGTGAAGAACACCACCAGCCCCGACCAGGCGAGCAGGAACACGATCGGCGTCGCCATGCCGAGTTCGGTGCCGAGGTGCTCGACGAGGTAGACGGGGGCAAAGCCGTTGCCGTCGTTCACGCGCCCGAACTGGTACTCGAAGCTCATCCATCCATTGGCGGCGTTCCATAGAATGTTCGGAAGGAACACGAGGAGGCCGAGCGCGGCGCCGAGCCAGGGGGCCGGCGTCCGCAGCACCGGCCGCATCCGCGGATCGAGGACGAGCCAGAGGAAGATCGACGGGTACCAGAACAGCGCCGTGTATTTCGCAAGGCACCCGACGCCGACGGTCGCCCCCGCCGCGAGCCACCAGCCGGCCGCGCCCGACTTCGCGGCTTTGGCGAGGAAGAACAGGACGAACGCGGCGGCGATGAGGAGCGGCGAATCGGGCGTCGACAGGATTGTGCCGACGGCGAGGATCAGCGTGACGTTGAAGAACAGCGCCGCGAAAGCCGCAATGCGCCGGTCGTCGAAGAGGAGCGCCGCGGTGCGCCAGACCGCCCAGGTCGCCGCGATGCCGCCGACGAGCGGCACGAAGCGGACGCCGAAATGGGTGTCGCCGAAGAGCGTCGTCCCGGCCCGGATCATCCAGGCGACGAGCGGCGGGTGGTCGAGATAGCCGAAGGCGAGATGCTCGGACCAGCGCCAGTAATACGCTTCGTCGAAAGCGAGCGGCACGATCGGGGCGAGGATGAAGCGGGCGAGAGTCAGGAGGGCGATGACGACGAGCGCCCAGCGCTCGACGCCCCAGCCGCGATCGAGCGTTGCGGCGCCTGCCGGACCCGCCGATGCTGTCACTTCCGCTCCGCCGCTCAACGCACCAACCCCGATTGCTTACAATCCACCCGAACCGGCCTGCAATCGAAGACCGGCGTAGCGCACGATCGCGGCGCGGCGTGAACGCGATGGCGGAGGAGTGAATGCGTCCGATTCGCGACCTCGCGCTCGCAGTCGTGATCGCGGTGGCGCTCGGCCTCGCCTCGGCGGCCGTCGCCATCAACCAGCGCGCCAATGCGGGCGCCGCGACGTTCGGCCCGTGGGTGGCGCGCACGGGCGAGGCGGCGGGCCAGGCTGATCCCTATGCGCGTGCCGCGGCCGCCGCGACCATCGACCTGCCCCTCGGCACGGCGGAGGGGCTCGCCTTCGCCGCCGACACCGACAGCCGCGGCCGCCGGCTCGATTCGCGCTGCACCTACACGATCGCCGGGCGAAGCCTTCCGGCGCGGCTGTGGACGATCAACGCCTATGACGGCGCCGGCCTCCTGATGGCCAACCCGTCCGGCCGGAGCGGCTTCCATTCGCGCAACCTCGTCCGGGCCGCCGACGGCTCGTTCACGATCGCCATCGCCGCCTCGCCGCAGCCGGGCAACTGGATCCCGATCGCGGGCGATGGGCTGCTCCTCGTCCTTCGCCTCTACGATACGCCGCTCACGACGGGCCTCGCGCCGACGGATCTCAGCCTGCCGTCGATCGAGCGCGGAGCGTGCCGATGAGCCGCGCGGTCCGTATCGGGCTCGCCGCCCTCCTGGGCGCCGTGATCGTCCACCTCGTGGTGATCCTCCTCTTTCCGGCGATCGGCTCGAACGACGTGTGGAGCGCGATGGACGGCGAGGACGCCAACGGCCGGTTCGCCGTGCTGGCGCAGCCGGCGCCCGCGACCGCCGAGCGCGCCTATCTCGACCCGATGATGGTGCACGCGGTCTGCCGGTTCGACCACCTCGACGAAGCGCCGGTGCGGATCGTGGCCGTCCTCGAGGACGTGTTCTGGTCGGCTTCGGTGTTCGACCGGCGCGGCCGGAACCTTTTCAGCGTCAACGACCGCACGGCGGCGGCGCCGCTCGACCTTCTCCTCGTCGGGCCGGCCGACCTCTCGGCCCTCCAGCGCGAGGCGGCGGCGGTGCTCGAGCAGTCGGTGGTGGTCGACCTTGCGATCGACAGCGGGCTGGTGGTGCTGCGGGCTTTCGTGGCGGACCCGACGATGCTGCCGGCGCTCCGCGCCATGCTCGCCTCGGCAGACTGCAACGCACCGATCGACCGCACGCCCGTGCCGGAGCCGATCGTCGTCACCCCGCCCGCCGGAGAGGTCCCGGCGGAGACGCCGCCGGTGCCGGCGCCGGCGTAGAGCGTGATCCGGAGCCGCTTCTTCGGATCAGGCTCTATGCCTGGCTCGCCTTCCTGCTGCGGCGGCGGCGCTGGCCGGCCTGGCGCGGCGCCCGCGGCTCCGGCTGCGGCCGCTCGATCCGGACGCCGGGGAAGATGACGATCTCGCACGGGGCCATGGCGGCCGCCGGCCGGACGACGTCCCGTTTCGGAAGTTGAATGACAGTCCCCATGACCCACCCCAACGCACGGCGCGGGCGCACCGCTTCGCGTCCCGATTAGGTATTTCTCAAGGTTAATTGTCCGCTAACGATCTGCGATGATTGTGGACTGGTCTTCGCCGCGATTGGTGCCGGAACCCCCATGTCCCACAGAGCCGCTTCCGACGACCTGATGGCCCTCGCCCGCGTCCTGCCGCAGGATCGCGACGCGACGCTGCTGCGTGCGACCACCGGCCTCTACGTCCAGGAACCGCCGCACGACCGCGATGCGATGCATCGCTACGAGGAACTCGCGCTCTACTTCCTGCCGAAGGTCGGCGTCAGCGACCGCGCCCATGTCGCGGCCCTCCTCGCCAGCCGCAGCGATGCGCCGCCGGCGGTGATCCGCGCCCTCGCCCGCGACCGCATCGAGGTCGCCACGCCGGTTCTCCGCCAGTCGCCGATCCTGACCACGATCGACCTTCTCGGCGTCATCTCGAGCACCAGCGCCGATCATCACCGCCTGATCGCCGGCCGGCCCAACATCTCGGTCGACGTCCTCCGCGCCCTTGCGCTGGCCCGCGGCCAGACGCCGGTCGAGCAGGCCCTCGAACTCACCGCGAGCGCTGCCGAAGCGACGGCCCCGGCGGTCGCGATCCCGGCCGCACCGGCGGAGGACGATCGCGACCTCGACGGCTTCCTTCGCCTCCAGCCGCGCGACCGGCTGGCGCGCCTTGCCGCCGTATCCGAGCGCCATGCCGGCACGCCGATCGAATCGCAGCCGCGGAAACTCGAACGGGTGCTGCGGCACGCCTTCGCCTGCGCCGAGGTGGTCGCCTCGGCCCGCACCGGCAATCGCCGCCGGCTCGTCGCGGCCTTCGCCGAGATCCTCGACATCGAGACCGTCGCGGTCGAGCGCCTCCTCGACGATGCGTCGGGCGAACCGCTGGTGCTGATGATCAAGGCGAGCGGCCTCAAGGACACGGACGGACGGATCGTCCTCCTCCTCGCCAATCCCGAGCTCAGCCGGTCGGTCGAATCGTTCTTCCGTCTCGCGGAGCTCTACGCCTCGCTCGACCCGGTGGTGGCGGAAGCCTTCGTCGCCGGCTGGCGGAAGCCCGGCGAAAGCGAGACCGCGCCGACCGCGCCGAAGCATGTGCCGATGTTCGCCGAGAACCGCGTCGGCCGCCGCGACCTCCCGCCGCGGCCCGCCGAGGCGACCGTCCCGGCGCGGAAAATCCAGGCCGCCGGCTAG
>JADLGL010000003.1 GCA_020849325.1 Bauldia sp.
TCCTGACGATGCTCGACGGCCGTCCCGGCGCGGGCGGCGGTGGCGAGGACTTCGCGGAAGGCGGCGGCGACTACGGCCAGTCCCGCCCGATGCAGTCCCCCCGCACCGGCGCCTCCCGTGCCCCGGCTTCCGCCTCGGCCTCCCACGATCTCGACGACGAGATCCCGTTCTAGATCAGGGCGATACCGGCCCCAGCCACCGATCATCTCCGCGAAGGAGTGTCTGAGGAAATCGGCGCCTGCCTTCATCACCTCTCCCCACCGGGGCGAGGTGGAGAATCCGTCAAGTCCGGATTGCTTCACAAGCTCGAAAGTCGCTCTGCGCGCGAGCTCGTTCGGTTTCGATGGGTTCCCGCCTCCGGGGAGAATGAGCGATGAAGTGCTGATGGTGTGCGACGAGCATGCCACCCCGGCGCGGCGCCGCATTGACCGGGCGGAGCGGTTCCGCCACTTCATCGGCATGGTGACGATCCTCGACAGGTCGGACGCAACCCCGCGGCCGCGCCATCCGGAAAAGGCCTCGCGGCCCGAGAGTCCGCTGCTGCGGAAGCCGGAGTGGATCAGGGTCAGGGCGCCCGGCTCGCCCGTCTATCGCGAGACGCGCGACATCGTCCGGGAGCACGGCCTCGTCACGGTGTGCGAAGAGGCGGCCTGCCCGAACATCGGCGAGTGCTGGTCCGAGCGGCACGCCACCTTCATGATCATGGGCGACACGTGCACGCGCGCCTGCGCGTTCTGCAATGTCCGCACCGGCCTCCCGGGCGCACTCGACGCCGATGAGCCGGTGCGGATCGGCGATGCCGTGGCAAAACTCGGCCTCGCTCACGTGGTCGTCACCTCGGTCGACCGGGACGACCTCGCCGACGGCGGCGCGGCGCACTTTGCTGCCGTGATCCGCACGATCCGCGCCGCGAGCCCATCGACCACCATCGAGGTCCTGACGCCCGACTTCCTCCGGAAGGACGGCGCGCTCGAAGTGGTGGTTGAGGCCCGGCCCGACGTCTTCAACCACAACCTCGAAACCGTGCCGTCGCACTACCTCGCGGTCCGTCCCGGCGCCCGCTATTTCCACTCGCTCCGCCTCCTCCAGAAGGTGAAGGAGCTCGCGCCGAAAATGTTCACGAAGTCGGGCATCATGGTGGGCCTCGGCGAGGAGCGGCACGAGGTGCTGCAGGTGATGGACGACCTCCGCTCGGCCGACGTCGATTTCCTCACCATCGGCCAGTACCTCCAGCCGACGCGCCGCCATCACCCGATTGCGCGCTACCTCGCGCCGGCCGAGTTCGACTCGTTCCGGACGATCGCGACCGCGAAAGGTTTCCTCATGGTCGCCGCAAGCCCGCTGACGCGGTCGTCACACCATGCCGGCGAGGATTTCGCCCGGCTGAGAGCCGCCCGCGCGGCGCGTCCCGGCGCTTGAACCAGTTCGCCACGACGCGGTCCGTCGCCCACGGCGCCACGGACATGTTCGACCTCGTCGCCAACGTCGAGGCGTATCCGAAATTCGTGCCGATGTGCACGGGCATGGTCGTCCGCGACCGGCATACCGTCGACGGCAAGGAGACGCTCCTTGCCCGGATGACGGTGAGCTATGGCTTTCTCCGCGAGTCCTTCACGAGCCGCGTGGTGCTCGACCGCGAGGAACTCGCGATCCTCGTCACTGCGATCGACGGCCCGTTCCGGAAACTCGAAAACAGCTGGCGCTTCGAACCCGAGGGCGCCGACCGCTCGGTCATTCATTTCGGCATCGCCTATGAGTTCAAGTCGCGGACGCTCGGCCTCCTCCTCGGCGGCATGTTCGACCGCGCCTTCCGCAAATTCGCCGATGCCTTCGAGGCGCGCGCGGACACGGTCTACGGCAGGTAGGCCTGCCGGCGGCGGTCTGAGCCTGCAACGAAGTGACGGCCGCGAGGGGGATTCGGCCTGGCAGCGGCAGGGCCCGCCGCTACTTGCCCGCCACCTTCCGCAGCGCATCGTTGATCCGGTCCTGCCAGCCCGGGCCGTCCTCCTGGAAGAACTCGAGGACGTCGCGGTCGATGCGGAGCGTCACCTGCTCCTTGGCCTTGGGCGGCCCCGCCGGCCGTTCCGCCGGCAGCGGCGGTTTTGCGCTTGCCTGACGGAAGGCGGCTTCGGCGGCCTCGCGCGGGTCGGTGCGGGTGAAGCGGCGTTCGGGCGGCTTTGCCATGGCGGGAGACTCGGAGGGTTGGAACTGCCGGCATGCTGCGTCCCGCGCGCCCGTCGGGCAAGCGACGCCGTTCGCGGCTCGTCAGGTCGTCGCTGGCGTGTGACGCACCGCATAGCGCCGCGCGATGATCGCCGAGCTGATCAGCTGGATCTGGTGGAACAGCATCACCGGCAGCACGATGAAGCCGAGGTCGGGCCCGGCGAAGAGGACGTTCGCGATCGGGATTCCCGAGACGAGGCTCTTCAGCGAGCCGCAGAAGACGATCGCGATCTCGTCCTCGCGGTTGAAGCGAAGAAGCCGCGCGCCGAACGTCGTGAAGGCGAGGATCGCCGCCAGCAGCACGAAGCAGGCGAGGATCAGCACCGCGAGCGCGGCGATCGAGAGCTGGCCCCACAGCCCCGCCACCACCGCCGCCGAGAAGGCGAGGTAGACGACGAGCAGGATCGCGCCGCGGTCGACGAAGGAGAGGAGCCGCTTCTGCCGCCGCACGAAGTCGCCGACCCAGGGCTGGAGAACCTGGCCGGCGACGAAGGGGAGGAGGAGCTGGAAGAGGATCGGCCCCAGCGTGTCGAGCGAGAGGCCCGACCCGCTGGTGTGGAGGATCAGCCCCACCAGCAGCGGCGTCAGAAACATGCCGAGGAGGTTCGAGGCCGTTGCCGCGCACACCGCGGCAACGACATTGCCGCCTGCCACCGAGGTGAAGGCGATCGAGGACTGCACCGTCGAGGGCAGGAGGCAGAGGAAGAGGAGGCCCGTGGCGAGGGGCGGAGCGAGCGAGGACGGCAGGATGCCCGCGAGAGCGAGGCCGAGGAGCGGGAAGGCGACGAACGTCGTCGCGAGGATGAACGTGTGCAGCCGCCAGTGCCTGATGCCGGCGATCACCACCGCCCGCTGCAGACGCGCGCCGTGAAGGAAGAACACGAGCCCGATCGCGACGTCGGCAATCGTCCCGAGGACATCCGCGAACGCGCCTGACACAGGCAGCACGGCCCCGAGCACGAGCACCACGAGGAGCGCGAGCGTGAACGGATCGGGCAGGAATCGTCGGAGCATCATCTGATCCTGGAGGCGCGATCGTTTTAGGGTTGCACGGAATCCAGCGCCAGCGAGGCGGGCTCGGAGGTCGTGAAGCAGGCGCCGAAACACGCCATCGCCACGGGAGCGGTCTCGGATGCCCCCCGGATTCGAACGGGGTAACGACCGGCTGGCCTTCCGGCGGGTTGCGTCGGCATCGCGCGGTTCGGATAGTCGTTGCCGGGACTCACCGGGAAACGCTCCGTGAGCGTTGCGCTCGCCAACACCTTCCTTCTCGTCGCGGAAGCGCTCCTCTACTTCTTCGTGCTCGCCGCCCTGTTCCGCCTCCGCCATCGCTTCGGCTTCGGCGTGTTCGTCTGCGCCCTCGGCGCGATGCACTTCCTCGAGACCTATCTCGCGGCGATCCTCTACCTCGACTTCCCCGGCGGCATCGTCTTCTCGCCCGGCTCGACGATCCTTTTCGCCGGAAAACTGTCGATGCTGCTCCTCGTCTACATCCGCGAGGACGCGGCAGCCGTCCGCCAGCCGATCTACGGCCTCCTGATCGGCAATTTCCTGATGGTGGCGCTGGTGTTCATCATGCGTCAGCATCAGATTCTCATGCCGCTGGCGGCGGAGGCCGCGCCCGATTTCGCGCTGATGAACCAGATGGGCGGCATGATGATCTGGGGGACGATCCTCCTCTTCATCGACGCGATTGCGATCATCCTTCTCTACGAGCGGAGCGCGCACTGGTTCGGCAACCGCACGCTCCTGCGCATCTGGGCGAGCACCGCGATCGTCCTCACCTTCGACCATTTCGGCTTCTTCATCGTGCTCCGTCTCGTCGTGGATGCGCCGGTGTCGGTGCTGGTCGGCGGCTGGCTGGGCAAGATGGCGGCGGCGGTCATCTACGGCCTCCTGACCGCCGCCTATCTCCGCTGGTTCGAGACACGGAGCGGCCCGAGCCCAACCCAGCGCCTGTCCGATGTCTTCGACATGCTCACCTACCGCCAGCGCTACGAGTCGCTTCTCGAAAAGAGCGGCCGCGACGCGCTGACCGGCCTTCTCGACCGCGGCCGGCTCGACGCCGAAGGAGCCGGCTGGCTGCGGGCCGCGCTGTCGGGCGGGCGCCCTGCGAGCGTCCTCCTTCTCGACGTCGACCACTTCAAGAGCATCAACGACGGCCATGGCCATGCCGCCGGCGACGAGGTCCTGCGCCGGCTTGCGGCGCGGCTGTCGGCGACGATGCGCGGCTCCGACCGGATCTATCGCTACGGCGGCGAGGAGTTCGTGGTGCTCTGCGATGGCCTTCCGCACGGTGCTGCGCTGCTCGCCGCGGACCGCCTGCGCCGCGACGTGGCGGCCGCGGACCTCGGCCTCGGCCTCGGCGCCACCGTCAGCATCGGCGTCGCGACGGCGCCGACCGACACCAGCGATTTCACCTCGCTCTGCGCCGCAGCCGACGGCTGTCTCTACCTCGCGAAATCGCGTGGCCGGAACCGCGTCGTCGGACGGGAGTCGCCGGGAGAGGAACGCGCGCCATCGAACGGACCGGACTCCGCGCGCGCCGACCCGGCAACCGGCCTCGGCCGCGCCTGATACAAAAG
This sequence comes from Bauldia sp., assembly GCA_020849325.1. Taxonomy (GTDB): domain Bacteria; phylum Pseudomonadota; class Alphaproteobacteria; order Rhizobiales; family Kaistiaceae; genus JADLGL01. Next base: position 4,809 of record JADLGL010000003.1, read on the forward strand.
CGCCGCGAGGCGGCCCGAATCGCGCGCCACTGATCAGTCATGATCAGCAGCGCAGCCGCCTTCCACCGGTTCGGTCTCGGCCCGCGGCCCGGCGATCTCGACGGCTTCGAAGCCCGGCCGGCGCTCCGGGCCGACGTCGCCGATCGCACCGCGACGCTGCTCGATGATCCGGCGCTCCTCGGCTCGGGCGAAGCGCTGGTCGCCATGATCCGCTACCGCGAGGCCCAGGCGGCGACGCGGACCGGCAACAACAACATGCTCCTCGTCCCCGAGGTGCAGGAGCGGGTCACGGCGGAGTCGATCTATCGCGCCGAGATCGCTGCGCGGGTCGCCCGCATCGCCGGCGCCTCCGTCGGCTTCGGCGAGCGCCTCGTTGCCTTCTGGAACGACCATTTCGCCATCGAGGCCAGCGCCGGCATGAACGAGCGGGCGCTGGTCGGCGCGTTCGAGCGCGAGGCAATCCGTCCGCACGTTCTCGGCTTCTTCCGCGATCTTCTCGGTGCGGCGACGAAGCACCCGGCGATGCTGAGCTATCTCGACAACGCCCAGTCGGTCGGGCCGAACTCGCCAGCCGGCCGCGCGGGCGGCCGGGGCCTCAACGAGAACCACGCCCGCGAACTTCTCGAGCTCCACACCATCGGCGTCGACGCCGGCTACACGCAGACCGACGTCACCGCACTCGCCCGCATCCTCACCGGCTGGAGCTTCGTCGCCGGCGAGGACCAGGCGACGCCGATCGGCAGCTTCGTCTTCCGCGCCGAGGCGCACGAGCCGGGACCACAGGCGGTGCTCGGTCTCACCTACACGCAACCGGGCCTCGGGCAGGGGGAAGCGGTCCTCGATTTCCTCGCCGCGCATCCGGCCACGGCGCGGCACGTCGCCCTCGGGCTCGCCCGCCATTTCGTCGCCGACGACCCTTCGCCCGGTCTCGTCGCCCGCCTCGCCGAAACCTTCGTCGCGACCGGCGGCGACCTCCGGGCGGTCGCCCTCGCGCTGATCGATTCCGACGATGCCCATACCGGCGCGACGCGCCTCAAGCCGCCGCAGGATTTCCTGTGGTCGAGCCTCCGGGCGCTCGGTGTCGCGCCGGAGCCGCGCCAGGTGGTGGCCGTCCTCGGCGCGCTCGGTCAGCCGCTCTTCAATCCGCCGTCGCCGGAGGGGTTCGACGACGACGGCGCCACCTGGCTCGCCCCCGATGCGATGACGACGCGCCTCGACGTCGCCGAGCAGTTCGCAGCGGCAGCCACGCCGGCCCTCCCGCCGGGTGACCTCGCCGAGGCCGTGCTCGGGGACGCGCTCGCGAGCGAGTCGCTCGTGGCTATCCTCTCGGCGGAATCGGAGGTCCAGGCGATCGCGATGCTGCTGATGCTCCCGGAATTCCAGCGGAGATAGGGCAAAATGGCCGGTGGCACGGGACTCCTCCATCCGCGGCTCAGCCGGCGCCTGTTCCTCGGCGCCGCAGGCTCGTTCGTCGCCTGGGCGCAGATGCCCGGCATCGCCCGCGCCGCCGGGCGCGATCCGCGCTTCGTCGTCGTGATCCTCCGCGGCGCGCTCGACGGCCTTGCGGCAGTGCCGCCGATCGGCGATCCCGGCTACGCCGCGCTCCGCGGCGACCTTGCGATCGGCGCGCCGGGGCAGGAGCGCGCCCTGCCGCTCGATGGCTTCTTCGGCCTCAACGACGCGATGCCGGAACTCCATCGGATGTACGGGAAGGGCGACGCGCTGATCGTCCACGCCACCGCCACCGCCTACCGCGAGCGATCGCATTTCGACGGGCAGGACGTCCTCGAGAACGGCGCCGTGGGGGCGCGGCTCCTCCGCACCGGCTGGCTCAACCGCGCCGTCGCGGCGCTGCCGACCGAGGGTCGTATCGCGCCCGCCACGGCCCTCGCCGTCAGCGCGACCGTGCCGCTGATCCTCCGCGGAACGGCTCCCGTGGTGACGTGGACGCCGCCCAACTTCCGGCCCGCCGGCGCCGACACCGTGACGAGGCTCCTCGACCTTTACCGCCACCAGGATCCGGAACTCGCGGCCGTGTTCGCCGCCGGCGTCGGTCTCGACGCGCTGACCGCCGGCCACATGGCGATGGGCGGCGGCAACACGGGCGGGACGGCCGGCGCCTTCGCCGAGATCGCCGAGGGCGCGGCGCGCCTTCTGGCCGATCCTGAGGGCCCCCGCATCGCCGCGCTCAGCTACAATGGGTGGGACACCCACGCGAACGAGGGCGCCGACACCGGCCGCCTCGCCGACCTCCTCGCCGCGCTCGACGGCGCGCTCGCCGCCTTCGCCCGCACGGCGGCGCCGGTCTGGGACGACACGGTCATTGCCGTCGTCACCGAATTCGGCCGGACCGCCCACGGCAACGGTTCGGACGGCACCGACCATGGCACCGGCACCGTCGCCTTCGTGCTCGGCGGCGCCGTCGCCGGAGGCAGGGTGATCGCCGACTGGCCGGGCCTCGGCGACCGCGATCTCCTCGACGCCCGCGACCTCTATCCCACCACCGACCTCAGGGCAGTCCTCAAAGGCCTTCTCCGCGACCATCTTGGCCTGTCGGAGCAGGTGCTCACGGCGTCAGTGTTCCCCGATAGCATCGGCGTCCGCCCGCTGGACGGGCTTCTCGGGTAGCGCGCGACGCGATTCACACCTGAACCTCCCCCTTGCGGGTCACTTGCGGGGAGGTCGAACCGGCACTTCGCCGGTTCGGGAGGGGTGAGCCGCACACGCCGCGCTCGCCTCGAGGCCGCACCCCATCGAAGCCGGCGGCGCCGCGCTTGCCGCCTTCCGCCTAGCCGCAAGGGGGAGGCCCGGAGGCACGTCGAAGCGGCCGACGGAGCGACGCGTCTCGCGCTCTCGCCGGCCTGCTTCGTTCGAGAGCCGGGGTGGGGCTCTAGAACCTTATGCCGATGCCCGAGCGGATGCCCTGCGCCGAGAGGGTCGTGGGCGCCGCGGCGCCGATCTCGCCGAAGCGCTGGTAGACGTATTCGACCCGCGCCGTGATCGCTTCGCCGATGGCGAACTCGCCGCCGGCGCCGACGGTCCAGCCGAGTTCGCGGGAGGTCGACGGCGTGCTCGTCTCGACGCCGGCGACCACCACGCCGCCGGCCCCGTAGACGAGGAAGCGGTCGAACGCGAAGCCGGCGCGACCGCGGAGCTCGGCCTGCCAGTTGATGCCGTTGCCCGCGCCGTCGGAGACGCCGGTCCAGGCACCGCCGGCTTCGACGCCGATCACGAAGTTCTCGTTCTGGATGTTCACGCCCGCATAGCCGCCGGCGCTGATCCCGCTCGCGGTGGCGGTGATCCCGTCGGCGAACGTTGCCCGCACATAGCCGGCGAGGCCGCCGAGATAGAAGCCCGCCCACTCGCCGCCACCGGACGGGCCCTCCGTCGGCTGGACGTAGAAGGAGGGAGTGGACGACCCGGTGGCGGGCTGGCCGAAATCGGCCGCGGAGGTGGCACCGGCACCGGCGGCGACAAGGGCCGCAGCAATCACGACAACGCGCTTCATCTCGTTCCTCGAGTTCACCAACCGGGAATGGCCGATCGAGCGCGCCATCTCCGGAAGGGGCTTCACCCCCCGTTGGCCGCATATTTGAATCGAATTGTTAGCGCCGGGATAACAACATCTTAACGTCCGGCGCGACGATTCGGGGTCCGTTTAGGAAGTAGGTAAGGTTAACGCCGGCCATCCGCAGAAAAGCTCGGCTTTGCGGTCCGGTGTCTTGCTTCGCCCGCGGAGACGACGCCGTCCGGCCGTCAACTTTAACGAAGCGTTATCGGATTGGCGCCAAATCAATCGATCACGGTCGCGACGGCCCGCCTGCGTTCGTTTCGGCGGGCCGTCGTGAACCCGTTGGTTTCGCCTTTTTCGTATCGAGTAGGGCAGTGTCCGCGTGGAGTTCGACGCACTTTCCCGGCGCAATTTCCTGAGGCTCGGCGGTGCGGCGCTGGCCACCACGGCGGTGGCGGGCCTCACGGGCTGCGCCCGCGGACCTGATCTTGCCGCCGCTGCCATCGCGCCGGCACGCCCGTCGTCGATCGAATCCGTCATCGCCGGCGCGCCGACCAACGGCAATGCCCAGATCGTCGACACCGGCCACGGCACCAATGAGCGCTTCCTGCGCCCGCTGGCGGACAACGGCGTCAAGACGATCTTCCGGTACTTCGCCCAGGAGAACAATCTGCCGGGCAAGAACATCACGCCGCGCGAGCGCGACATGATCTTCGATCACGGCATGTCGATCGCCATCGTCTACCAGTGGGAGGCCTACCGCCCGGGCCGGTTCAATTCCACGACCGGCCGGGACGACGCGCGCTTCTGCATGCAGCGCGCCCGCGAGATCAACCAGGTCGACGGCAGCGCCATCTATTTCGCGGTCGACAACGATTCCCACCCGCGCGAGGACGTGGTCGAGTATCTCGCCGCAGTGAAGCGGCAGTTCGACGGGCGCTACCAGATCGGCTGCTACGGTTCGGGCTATCAGTGCGCCGGCGGCATCGACGCCGGCCACGCCACGCTGTCGTGGATCGCCGAAGCGCCTGCCTGGCAGGGGACGCGGTCGTTCCTGAACTCGCGGCGCTGGACGATCTACCAGAACAAGACGCAGATCGAATCGAGCTCGATCATGAGCGCGGGCGGCGTGCCGGTGGACACCGACATCCTCAACCCGCGCTTCGATTCCATCGGCGCCTTCGACAAGTGGGGCAACGTCGTCCGCTACGACGCGGCGCAGACGCAGATGACCTACGACCGGCGCATGTTCGTGACCGCCGACCAGCTCAACGTCCGCGAACGCCCGCGCAGCAACGGTCGCGTCGTCGGCCATCTCTGCATTTCGCGGACGGTGCACGTCCTCTCGGTCAACGACGGCTGGGCGCACGTCGACACCAACGAGGACGGCCGCCCCGACGGCTATGTCAGCACCGACTTCCTCCGCCCGCTGCACCAGATGCCGGAATACGTCCGCGGCTGCACGCCGGCGCGGCTGTAGGGCAGGGTCCGCGTTCTTCGCGAAAAATGGCCTGTTCCCTCTCCCCGATCGGGGAGAGGCGAAAGAGGTCGACGCTCGGACGGCCCGAAAGCGACCGGAGCTACGCGCTCTGGCCGATCATCCCGAGCTTGCGCCAGTCGGAAAGGAGCAGGCGGTCGGTCGGCTGGCTCGTCGGCGTGACGAGGTAGCGGCCGCGGGCGCGGGTGAAGAGCGCCGCGAGCTGTTCGCGCCACGCCTGGAAGCTCTTCCGATAGCGCTCGAGGGTTGGACCGTCGAGCGCCATCTCCACTTCATGGCCGGTCTCGATGTCGGTGAGCCGGACCTCGCCGCCGCCGAGGATGGCCGGGTCGAGCTCCTCGGGCGCGGCGATGTGGAGGCCCCAGAGCTCCTGCCCGGTGGCGGAGAGAAGAGCGAGTTCGGACTCGAGATCGTCGGCCCACCAGTCGCTCAGAACGATCAGGAGGCCCTTCGATTCGAGATGCCGCGCCGCGAGCCGCAGCGCCGAGGCGAACGAGCCGTCACCCTCGGTCTTCTGCTCGTCGATCCACTGGAACATCGCATGCGCCCGCGATGCGCCGTGGAAGCGCGGCGACCAGTGGACCTTCTGGCCCGAGCCGACGCCGATCTGCACCTGGTCGCCGCCGGCGAGCCCGACGAAGCCGAGCGCCGAAGTGATGTCTTTGGCGTACTGGAACTTGTTCGGCTGGCCGAAATCCATCGACCGGCTGGCGTCGATCAGGATGGTGATCGGCAGCTGCCGGTAGACGTCGTACTCCTTGATGTAGTTGACGCCGAACCGCGCCAGGATGTGCGGATCGATCCGGCGGAGGTCGTCGCCCGGCTGGTATTCGCGATGGTCGGCGAATTCCATGCCGGGGCCTTTGGCCTTCGACCGCCGTTCGCCGACGCCGACGGTCGCCGGCGCCCAGCGCGTGATCAGCTTGGACCGCTGGAGCTTGCCGAGGAGAACGGGGTTGGGAGTGCTCACGCGGCCTTCTTCGTTTCCGTGTCGAGGAGCCAGGAGATCAGCGCGTTGGCGTCGATGCCCTCGGCCTCGCCCTCGTAATTGAGCTGGAAGCGGTGGCGCAGCGTCGGCGCCACGACCGCGCGCAGATCGTCGAAGCTGACATTGTAGCGGCCGGAGAGAAGGGCATGGCCCTTGGCCGCCAGCACCAGCGCCTGCGCGCCACGCGGCGAGAGGCCGAAGCGGAAATACTTCTGGACCGCCGGCGCCGCCCCGGCAAGGCCGGGCTGGGTGGCGAGCGCGAAGCGGGCGATGGTGTTGCGGACGTGGGCCGCCATCGGCACCTGGCGGACGAGCTTCTGGAGAAGCAGCATGTCCTCGGCCGTCAGCACCTGCTGCGGCACGTGCTGCGTGACGCCGGTGGTGAGGTCGAGAATGCCGTCGAGTTCCTCGACGCCGGGATAGTTCACGATGCTCTTGAAGAGGAAGCGGTCGATCTGCGCTTCGGGGAGGCGGTAGGTGCCTTCCATTTCCACCGGGTTCTGCGTGGCGAGAACGAAGAACGGCTTTGGCAGCTCCATCGTGCGGCCGGCGGCGGTGACGGTCCGCTCCTGCATGGCCTCGAGGAGCGCCGACTGCGTCTTCGGCGTGGCGCGGTTGATTTCGTCGGCGAGGAGAATCTGCGTGAAGATCGGGCCGGCCTGGAACTGGAGCTTCGAGCGGCCGGTCTCGTCGGGAACCAGGGTCATGCCGCCGGTGATGTCGGCGGGCATGAGGTCCGGCGTGAACTGGACGCGCGCGAACGAGAGACCCGCCGCGACGCCGAGCGTGCGGACGAGGAGCGTCTTGCCGACGCCCGGCGCGCCTTCGAGAAGGACGTGGCCGCCCGAGATGAGCGCGATCAGGAGCTGGTCGACGACCTCGCGCTGACCGATGACGGTCTTCGCGATCTCGTCACGGGTCCGCCGAAGCGCGTCCAGAAGGCGCTCGAGCGCCGCAGTATCGAGTTCCTCAGATCGCGTTTCCGCATCCGCGACCTTCTTCGGCTTGACCGCCATCGTTCCAGCTCCCTGACTTTCAAGTGTTCTTGGTTGTTCGGAACCGCCCCTCAAGCGGGTACCGCAAGCGCCGGTCCCAGCGGCTTCGCCCGTCGCCGCCTGAGACCGAAGAGGTTGGGTGCGTGGCGGACGGTGAGATCCGCCATCACCAGGAGGATGGCGATCACCGTCCAGAGCTGCCAGGCCGGCTTCGCCACCCAGCGCGTTTCGGTGGTGAACACCGGTTCGTCGCCGAGCAGGAGTTCACCCCCCGTCGCGGCGGCGAGGGCACGCAGCTTGTCGAAGTCCGCGCGGCCGAAATTGTACCGCGCCGGATACGCCACATACATCGCCGCCCCGCCCGTCACATCTCCCGCCGCGACCTCCACTTGATACGCTCCCGGATCGCCGACGGTAAAGGTCCCCTCGTAGCGGCCGTCGGCGACTTCACGCAACGTGATCGGCGCCTGGGCGACGTCCGCGATGGTGACCGTCGCCGTGACCGCCTGGCCCGTCAGCGCGACGCCCTCGGGGTCGAGGAGGTCGGCGACGACGCGCACGGTATCGCCGGTGCGGTCGAGGTTGACGTTGAGGCCCGGCCCGCCGGTGTCGGGCAGGACGTGCCGGATGATCTGCGACCACAGGAGCGGGTATTCCGGCAGCTGGATCCACTCGGCCGTGCCGGCGCCGGCGCCGTGCGTCGCCAGCGCGACCACCTGGCCGTTGCCGTAGCGCCAGCTCGCAAGGAGCGGGTTCACCGTGCCGTCCTCGCCCGTCACGGTCATATGGACGTCCGCCTGCGGCTTCGCCGTGGTGACGACGTAGGCGTAGACCGGCGGCATCTGGTCGGGCAGGCCGGCGAGGAAGTCCTCGCTCCGGTCGGCCCAGGCGACCGGCGCGATCTCCTCCTTGAAGGGCGAGCCCGCGAGCATCAGCGATTCCTGCGCCATGATCGAGGGGAGGGCGCGGACGTCCGGCGTGAGGTGGAACTGGCCGCCGCCGAGCCGTGCGATTTCCTCGAGGCGGCGGTCGTCGGCGCCGCCGCCGATGCCGATCGTCGAGACCGTGATGCCGCGGTCGCGGGCGATGTTCATCAGCCCGGTGAAGTCGGCGCCGGCGGTGATGCCGTCGGTCATGATGAGGATGTGCTTGGCGGCGGAGTCGACGCCGGAGAGCATGTTGAGGGCCTGTTCGAGGCCGGGATAGATGTTGGTGCCGCCGCCCGGCACCACCGGCTCGAGCGCGCTCTGGAGCGCGGCGAGGTCGAGCCGCTCCTGCAGCGGCAGCAGCACGTAGGACGAGGAGTCGAAGAGGACGACGCCCACCTGGCTCGCCGGGCCGAGGAGACTGGCGGCGCTCATCGTGGCGGACTTCGCGACGTCGAGCCGGGTCGTGGTGTTGGTCTCGTCGACCGCAGCGCTCATCGAGCCGGAGCGGTCGAGAACGTAGACGATCGAAACGGCCGGCAGTTCGTGCGGCACGCGGCTCGACAGCGGGGAGACGCGCTCGAACGGCGTCTCGTAATAGCCGCCGGGGCCGAACGTATTCTCGCCGCCGAGGATCAGAAGGCCGCGGCCGTGGATCGAGACGTAATCCTCGAGTTCCTCCTGCTGCGCGGTATCGAAATCGATCGCCGGCACGTTCATCATCACGACGGTGTCGTAGGCGAGCCAGCCGTCGATCGTGTCGGGCGCGTCGGCCGGCAGCACGATCTCGGCCGTCAGGCCCTGCACCGAGAGCGCCTGGGCGAAATAGTCGCCGAGCGGCGGCTGCGGCGTGACGATCAGGATCGACGGGCTCGGCGTGACGCCGATGATGACGCCATTGGCGTTGTTCTGGGCGTAGGTGTCGCCCTCGGCCGTGATCGAGACCTCGACGAGGAGATCGCCGTCATTGCCGGCCGGAACGCCGGGAATCTCGATGACGTTGCGACCGGCGAGGAGTTCGACCGGCGTCTCGATGATGGTCTCGCCGGCGCGGCGGACGGTGATGGCGCCCGTCTTGGCGGCCTGGCTGTAGATCACCGCGTCGAGCTTGAACGTGTCGCCGGCAAAGACGCGCGCCGGCGCGGTGACGGACTCGACGAGAACCTCGCCGACCGGGAGCTCGGTGATCGGCTGGATGTCGACGCGGATGCCGCGCGCCTGCAGCGCCTGCAGCGTTGCGGCGAGGTCGCCCTCGGTCTCGTTGCCGTCGGTCGCGAGCACCACGCGAGCATCGCGGTCGCCCGGCACCATAGCCGCGGCGAGGAGCATTGCCTGTTCGAGATTCGTGCCCGGCGTCTCGGTGATGGCCTCGCCGGCCGCCATGCCGCCGATGTCGGCGGCAATGCGATTGGTGTCGCCGGTGGTGATCAGGCCGCCGCGGGCGCCGGCGCCGAGGTCGCGCTGGACCTCCGCGACGAGCCGGTCGCGTTCGGCGTTCGGCACGTCGCCGCCGAGATCGTTGCCGACCACCACGATCGTGTCTTCGGCCGGCTCGCGGCCGAGCCAGGGGAGGCCGGCCACGGCGCCGACGAGGAACACGATCGCCGCGATCCGGAAGCCGAGCTGCAGCCGGCGGCGGACGTGGAGCGGGTTCGAGCGGGAGAGCGCCGTCCCTTTGAGGAACTGCTCCTGGCCACGCCCGGCCATCCATGTCTCCGCGAGGAGGACGAGGAGGGCCGCCACGAGGAGCCAGCGCCACAGCGCGAGGGTCGAGCCGCTGTCGGTCAGCGTCGCCGCGTTCGCCGCGAGCGGCGCAATCGCCGTCTCGGTCGCGACCGCGTTGACCGCGATGGTGCGGGTCACGTCGCCGTCGACGAGGCTGTAGAACCCGGCGGTGGACGGCACGAACGTGTTCTCGACGCCCGGCAGGAGGTAGTCGACCCCCTCGATGCGCGCCGACCACACCGATGCGCCGGTGTCGTCCAGCACCTCGCCGCCGATGAGGCGCGGCTCGATGGTGCACGGCACGCCCGCGGTGCAAGGCGGCAGGACGATCGCGCCGACATTCGTGCCGAGCCAGTCGACGACATTCCGGACGAATACCGGGAATCCGGCGCCCCGCGGCCAGCCCGAGCTGTCGATGTCGAAGGCGACCTGGATTTCGCGGCCCGTCGGCGTCGTGCGGGCCTGCACGAGCGAAACGCCGCCCGTCTCGGCAAGCACCTTTGCGCCGGCAAGGCGCGGGAAGCGGTACGCACGGGTCGCCTGCACCGCGGTCCAGTCGACGAGGTCCGAAAGCTCGTGATCGGCGTCCCAGCCCGTCAGCGTCGGGCTTTCGAGTATCACCGGCTCGCCGCTGCCGAGCACGCGGGCATTGCCGATCCACAGGACGTTGGTGCTGGGCCGGCGCGACACGACCGCATCGTCGACGATGACGAGGTCGTACGTCTCGTCGTCGTTCGGAACGTCCGTGGCGGCGACGAGCTCGATGTTCTGGATCGCCTGGAGCGCCGCGACGAGCGGCGTCGACGGATCGCCGACATAGACGATCCGCGCCGTCACCGGCGTCGTTTGCACGAGGAGCCGCACGGTGTTGTCGTAGGCGGCCGCATCGTCCGGCAGCTGGACGAGGATCTGGCCCGCGCCCTGGATCGGCAGGTCGATGATGAAGGGCTTCACGTCGACCGGCGGTGCCTCGACCGCGGGGAGGGCCGTCGCTGCCGGCTCGACGGGCGCCGCTGCCGGATCGGCCGCGGGCTCGGCCGGCGCCGGAGCCGGAATGACGGGAGGCGCAACGGGACGCTGCACGTTCGCCTCGCCCAGCGGTACGAACGCGTTGGTGCCGGCAGGCTGGAACAGCACCGTGACCTTCACCTCGTCGGGGGCGCCGGCGGGGAAGAGGACGTTGCCGGTGACCTGCCAGGTCGGCGTGTCGTCGGGCGACATGCCCTGTATGGCGGTCGCCGTCAGCCCGAGGTTTGCCGGGGCTTCGCTCGCAAACACCGCGCGTTCGATCGTGGCGTCGGGGAAGGCGGCGGCAATGGCCGCTTCACCGGCGTCGGCGCCGTCGGTCAGGAGAACGATCACCGGCCGCTCGGTCGGCTCGACCAGCGGCGCGATGACCTCGGCGGTGATCGCCCAGTTGGCCGAAGCGTCGGTCGCCCGGAGGGGCGCAACCGCATCCAGCATCGAAGCGCGTTCGGCGTCGGGCTGTCGGGCGACGAGCACCTGCGGCGCGGGGCCCGCGACGACGACCGAGATCCGGTGATCGGCGGTCGCGCCGCCGTTCCGGATGCCCGCCTCGAGGAACGCCCGTGCGGCGTCGAACCGCGTCGGGGCTTCATCGGTCGCCCGCATGCTTGCGGAGGTGTCGATCACGTAGATCGTATGGCTCGAATCCGTCCGCCCCGAGCCGAGGAGCGGCTGCGCCAGGGCGAGCGCGACGAGGGCGATCACGAGGAGCTGCAGAAGAAGGAGGATGCTCGGCGGCGGCCAGCGCAGCCTCCGGCTCGGCGCGGCCGTGTTCTCCATGAGGCGCCACAGCATCACGCTCGGCACGTCGAGCGCGCGCCGCCGGCGCATGTGGAGGACGAGGACGTAGAGCGCGAGGCCCGCAATCGCGAGCCACGCCGGAGCCAGGAAGTTCACTCGGTACGTCCCCCGGCCATCATGGCATCGAAGTAGCGCTGGATGACCTCGCGGTCCGGCACCGGAACGGGCGTCCGCGTCACCTGCTGTTCGGTGCGGTTCTCCCAGCCGCCCGCGCCGGGGGGAGCGCCGTCGACGCCGAGAAGCTGCGCCAGCGGGGGCAGGTTGAGGGTGATGTGCCGGCCGCCCGCGGGGTTGCGGTCCTCGAGCATCATCTCGCCCGCGGCAGCAATGGCCGCGATCGGGTTCGCCGCGCCGAAGAGCTCCGCGCCGCCGACACCGGCGACGTCACCGGCTTCGGCACCGCCGGCAAGGCCGACCATCTCGCCGCCCGCAGGCGCTCCGACGGGGCCGCCGGGACCATCGGGTCCGTCCGGGCCGTAGATGTCCTCGGGGTCGATGCCGTCGGTGGGGCCCATGAGATCGGCGCGGTTGCCCGGCACGCCCGGCGTCTGGTTGATGTCTTCGGCCCGGACGCCCATGCCGGGCGCAACGCCGGCCTCGCCCGCGCCCTCGGTCTCGCCGCCGCGCAGCACGCGGGCTTCGAAGGGCACGTCGACGTCTGCCGCCTCGGGGTTCGCCTGCGGCGGCGGGGGCTGGAGCGCCGCCTGTCGCGCGGCCTCGGCCTCGGCCGCGACGCGCGTCGGATCGAAGTTCTCGAGCGCCGCCTGGGTCAGCCGCGACTGGTCGCCGGCGCCGCCGGGGCGCTCGCCGGCGCGCTGATAGGCGGCGGCCGTCAGGTTGTTGAGGCGCGCGAGCTCGTCATAGACCTCGTTGTGGTTGGCGGCCGTGCCGGCGTCGAGCCGGTTGGCGAGATCCTCCATCTGCGCGGCCAGCGTCTGCAGCGTCGGATCGGCGCGCTGCTCGCCGTCCTGCCGGATGATCGCCGCGATCGCGTGGAGATTGGCCGCCGTCTGAACGCGCTCGATGTCGGTGACCGGCGTTGCGTCGCCGCCTCCGCCGAGACCGTCGAAGACGTTCTGGAGCACCGCTGGCGGCTGGACGAAAGCGAGGCCGATGGCGAGGGCAGCGAGCACGGGGGCGCCGTAGACCATCCAGCGCGGGAAGGCGACGGGGGCGAGACGCCCGGCGTCGACCTCGGGCGTCCGGCGCTGGGCGCGCTGGATGAGCGCTTCGGTGATGACCGAGCGGGGGCCGCCGGCTCCGAACTCGAGCGCCGTGCTCATCGTCTCCTCGAGAGCAAAACGCTGGTCCGCGGCGCGGGCGAGGGTGGTCAGCCACGGCTTGGTACGATTGACGACGACGAACGCGGCAACGACGGCCACCGCGCCGACGCCGAGCGCGATCAGAAGATGTGCGACGACGGGATTGGCACCCGCGGGGCCGGGCCAGCTGTCGCCGAACAGGCCGCCGAGAATCTGGAGCACGGAGAACGTGGCGAGAGCGGCAAGGATGCCGAGCGCGAGGCCCTCGAAATACCGTCCGAGCACGGCGCGCTGCCGGGCCCGCGTCAGACGGGCGACGAGGCCGTACAGTCGGTGGTCGAAGGACCGCCCCGACCCGAGAAGGGTCGAGTCGCCAGTGATATCGGCCATTGGTTTCTCCCCGGCGCGGCGCCGGCCACCCACGCCCCCCGTCCCGTTACCGCAGCCGCGCCCTCCCCAGAGGCGGCCGCCGTTCGAGACGTGTCCAGATACGTTTCATTCCACCAAAGCGCAATGCCGATGACATTCGGCCGACACCACAAACTATGGTGATAAGTCCAATCTGGCGGCCCTCGATACTTGAGTTGGCCACTCACGTTTCATGGTCGACCAAAGTTGATCGTCCTTCCGGCAGCTTTAGATTCGGAACAACCCAAAAACGGGCTCGAACGCTTGGTGTCGGCAGCGCAATTGCCTGCCGAACGCCTATTCGACTGACGGGCGGTGGATTGCAGGCCTCGAAACAGCTGTGTACTTTCGGCGTCGCCGCGAGCTGGGGAGGGTCGGTTGCGCGGCGTCGCCCATCCGTCCTGCCTTGCTGCGCCGCTTTCGGACGCTTCTCGGGAAGTAGTGGAGCGGGGGGAGACGCTCGACGCAGGACGAAGGCAAAAGAGGTAAGTGGAGCAAATGAAGAAGCTGCCTTTGGCGATCGCTTTCGGGGCGCTCAGCGTCCTCGGCGCGGTCAGCGCAAGTCAGGTCGTCCTCGCCCAGGCGGAGACGGTCGATCAGACCGTCCTCATGTCGGAGGGAGGACCTCTCTATGAACGGAACTGCCAGGCCTGCCATGGCGCAGGCGGTGAGGGAGGCATCGGCGAGCGCCTGATCGGTTCGCCCGTGGTCGGTTCCACCGGCGGAGTGGTGAACCAGATTCTCCTCGGCGCGGTCGAGCACGGCATGCCGCCGTTCAACCGTCTTTCGGATCGCGAGATCGCTGCCATCTCGACCTACGTCCGCAATTCCTTTACGAACGCATTCGGCCCCGTGCAGCCGAGTGAAGTTACCGCCATTCGCGCGGCCGCCGCCGGGGCCGGAGGTTAGAGCGGCGGATTTTCGGGAAAAGTGGGCGCCGCCTCGTTGCGGCGCCTGCCTGCGGCCGATGGGGCGGAGGGACTCCCCGGCGGTCGCCCACAACAAAGGGAAGCTTGGCTTCATGCGTAGACTGACTCTGGGATTGGTTACCGCCGCGGTGGGTGCGGCGGGTGTCGTGGCGATGAGCCAGGGGCCCGCCGTGGCCCAGGCGGCGGCGGATCTGCCGACGCTGGTTGCGGAAGGCCAGCCGCTCTACGCTCGCAACTGCGCTCCGTGCCACGGCGCGGAAGGCAATGGCGGCGCTGGTCCGCCCGTCGCCGGCAACAGCTTTGTCGGTTCGATCAGCGCGATCCTGAACCAGATCTTCCTCGGCAACGACGCGCGCGGCATGCCGGCGTTCACCCGCCTCACCGACCGTGAAGTCGCTGCCATTTCGAACTATGTTCGCAACAGCATGGGCAATGCGTATCCGGACCTAGTGACTCCGGAGGCCGCTGCCGCTACACGTCCGGCTGGCTAGGTCGGTCGAACACCAGCTTCGGCGCCCCGGTGGGGGGCGCCGGTTCCGCCGGAGGGCGCCCCACGGGGGCGCCACCGGCCAAAAGGCGCGAAAGACGCCGCAAGCAGAAAGGAGTGGAACGAAACAGTCATCCCCCGGAATACGTTCAACGCCAATAAAGATCGGACGCCGAATGGCGCCGACAAAACAACGCATGTTGAACGCAAAGCAATGAAACGCAGAAATCTCAGGAGGGTATCCTATGACTTCCCGCATGAAGCTGTCGGCATCGCTGGCAGCGGTCGCCGCCGGTACGACTCTTTCCGGCGCTGCTCTGGCCAATGACGACGTCGTTGCGCTCGTTGCCGATCCCGGCAACGTCGTGATGCCGTCCATCACCTACAATGGCTGGAACTACTCGACGCTCGACCAGATCACGCTCGACAACGTCAACGATCTCCAGATCGCCTGGACCTGGCAGGTCGGCATTCTCGATTCGCACGAGGCCTCGCCGCTCGTCATCGGCGACACGATGTACATCGCCTCGCCGAAGCCCAACTACGTCTACGCGCTCGACCTGACGCGCGAAGGCGTCATCATCTGGGAATTCCGCCCCGACATGAACGTCGAGGAAGCGACCCGTCAGGGTTGCTGCGGCGCCCAGACCCGCGGCCTCAACTACGCCGA
>JADLGL010000004.1 GCA_020849325.1 Bauldia sp.
GCGCCGGGGATCGGTGCTGCGGTCGGTGCCGGTGTCGGCGCCCTCGGTGGCGCGGCGGTCGGCAATCCGCAGTGGAACGCCCAGTACAACGCGGCCTTCGGCGCCTGCATGCAGGGCTACGCGCTGCCCTACTAGGCGGCGCTGTTCTCCTGCCCAACCGGGGCAAGCCCCGGTTGGGTGCCGCCTTCGGCGCCTGCATGCAGGGCTACGCGCTGCCTTACTAGTTCTCCCCGCGGCGGTCGCAACCCGCGGGAAAGAGACCGGATCGGCGAAGGTATCCCCGCCCCCCTTGCCAACGCCGATCCGCAACCGGCCCGTCTGCCCAACGGCAGGCGGGCCTCCCTTTTTTTGGCTATGGCGTCGGCCGCGGGAGGGGCATCGGCGGGATGCCGGCTGTGGTGGTGGGGTCGATCCCGGCGTTCGGGCCGAAGGCGGTGAGCGGGCCGGCCATCGGATCGGGGAAGAGGGCCGGCGACACGCCGGCGACGAGCTCGCCGGACGCGACGAGCGCCGCGACCGCCGCGTCATAGGCGGCCGCATCCGCGGCGCGCTGCGCGACGAGCGGGAAGCTGACGCGTTCCGGGATGGTGTAGGCGGGGCACGGCCGCGTCGGCTCGAAGGCCTCGCCGCCGGAGACGGCGTCGAAGACGTACCGGAAGTCGCACACCTCGACCGACGGCACCGTCCGCGTCACCTCGAAATGGTCGTAGCCCTCTTTCAGCATCTGCCAGAAGGCGAAATTCTCGTTGGCGCTGTGGCGCGCCATGTTCTGCGCCGTCATCCGGAACGGGAAGGCGTGGATCTGGAACGAGCGCTGGCCGCCCGCAAAAGCCTCTCTCACGACGGCGTAGATTTCCTCGACGCTCTCGTCGGTCATCGAGTAGCAGCCGGCCGACGAGCAGGCGCCATGCACCATCAGGTTCGTGCCGGTGCGGCCGAGCGAGCGGTCGAAGGCGTTGGGGTAGCCGATGTTGAAGGAGAGGTGATAGCTCGAATTCGGGTTCAGCTGCGCCGGGCCGACGCTGTAGAAGCCCTCCGGCGCCTGGCGGTCGCCCTCCGCCTTCTTCGGCCCGAGTTCGCCCGACCAGGCGCAGATCGCGTAGGTCTTCAGGAGCCCGTAGGTGCCGTCCGGCCGCCGCTTCCAGATCTCGAACTCCGACTCCTCCTTGAAGACGCGGACGTAGATCGGCGCGACGGGGGTCGTCCCGATCGCTTCCATCTGCTGGAGGAGCGCGGTGGTGATCGGCGCGAGATAGGCCGGGACATCGGTCGTCTGACAGCTCGACAGGACTGCCGCGGCGGCGAAGGGAATGGCGAGGCGGGCGGCGACGCGACGGAACGAATGCCGGAAAGCCATGGAATCCCTGTACGAACAGGCACAAGGACGTCCATGCCCGAGGCCGATAACGGCCCATTAACCGCGATGAGAATTGACGGGCCGTTAACCGTGACGACGGCGGACGGATGGTCGCCGTGAAAGAGCCTACTCCTGGCGCCGTTTCGGCGGAGAGGGCTTCCACGCCGCGAGCCGAAGGCGGCGCGCTCGCAAGGAACGCCGGGCGTGCAGTGGATGCGGCCTGCTCTGGTTATGAGCACAAGGCCGGCCGCGACTCTGGCAGGGTTACGGAGTGGACGTTGTCCGCGGAACAGGCGCGGGGCGCGTCTACAGCGCCTTGCCGATGGCGAGGAACTTTGCCCGGCGGTGCTGGCGGATCTCGTCCCGGGACATGCCGTCGAACTCACGGAGCGCGCTCTCGATGGCGTCGCCGGTCGCCTGGACGGTCTCGGCCGGGGCGCGGTGGGCGCCGCCGACGGGCTCCTTGATGATCTCGTCGACGATGCCGAAGCGGAGGAGGTCCTGCGCGGTGATCTTCATGCTCGACGCCGTGTCCTGCGCCCGCGTCGCGTCGCGGTAGAGGATCGAGGCGGCGCCTTCGGGAGACACGACGGTGTAGATCGCGTGCTCGAGCATCATCACCCTGTTGGCGACCGCAATCGCCACCGCGCCACCCGAGCCGCCCTCGCCGACGACGACGGCAACGTTCGGCACCGTGAGCGCAAGGCTCGCATCGGTCGAGCGGGCGATCGCCTCGGACTGGCCGCGCTCCTCGGCGTCGATGCCGGGATAGGCGCCGGCGGTATCGACGAGCGCAAGCACCGGCAGGCCGAACCGGTCGGCGAGCTCCATGATGCGGACGGCCTTCCGATAGCCCTCCGGCCGCGGCATGCCGAAATTGTGCTTCAGCCGCGTCTCGGTGTCGTTGCCCTTCTCCTGGCCGAGAATGGCCACCGGACGGCCGCGGAAGCGGCCGAGGCCGGCGACCATCGCCTGGTCCTCGGAGAACTTCCGGTCACCCGCGAGCGGCGTGAATTCCTGTATCAGGCCTCTGACGTAGTCGACGACGTGGGGCCGGTCGGGATGACGGGCGACCTGCGTCTTCTGCCACGGCGTCAGCTTCGAATAGATGTCGAGGAGGGTCTGGTCGGCCTTCGCCTCCATCCGCCCGATCTCGTCGTCGACGGTGATGGCGCCACCTGCCGTGCCGAGGGAGCGAAGCTCCTGGACCTTGCCCTGAAGGTCGGCGACCGGCTTTTCGAAGTCGAGATATGTCCTCATCAAAACCCTTGTGGCCGAACGGTTTTGGCCATGTTTCCCCGGACGCGCGCGACACTCGCCGCAGACGAAAGCGAAGTCAAGGAAGCGCGAGGCCTCCTCCGCCGCGACGTGTGATCGGCCTCGCCGGATTGCCCGCGACCGTGGCGCCGGCCGGCACGTTCCGCGTCACGACGCTGCCGGCGCCGATGATCGCATCATCGCCGATCGTGATCCCCGGCACGACGATCGCGCCGCCGCCGATCCACACGTTCCGGCCGATCGTGATCGGCATCGCCGATTCGAGCCCGCTCCGCCGCACCTCCGGATCGCGCGGATGGTCGGGCGTGTAGATCTGGACGTTCGGGCCGAACTTCGTGTCGTCACCGATCGTGACGGTGTTGATGTCGAGGATGGTGCAGCCGAAATTCATGAACACGCGCGCGCCGAGGCGGATGTTGTAGCCGAGGTCGCAGTGGAAAGGCGGGCAGATGTTCACGCCGTCGCCGACGGCCCCGAGGTGATCGCGGAGGAGCGGGAGCCGTTGCTTCGGCGAAAACGCCAGCGTCTGGTTGTAGAGCGAGAGCCATGCCCGGTTCCGGGCGAGGTCGGCCGAAATCTCGGCGTCGCTGCCGTGATAGAGCGCCCCCGCCAGCATCTTCTCCTTCTCGCTCGGCATCGCCTCAGCCTTTCGCCAGCGGATGGTGGTCGGTCACGAGGCGGCGGAGCCGCTCTTCGAGGACGTGCGTATAGATCTGCGTCGTCGAGATGTCGGCATGGCCGAGGAGCTGCTGCACGGAGCGAAGGTCGGCGCCGTTCTGGAGGAGGTGGCTGGCGAAGGCGTGGCGAAGGACGTGCGGCGACACTTTCGCGGCCGGAATGCCGGCGAGCCCCGCGAGCGATTTCAGGTCGCGGGCGAAAACCTGGCGGGCGAGGTGCCCCTCGGCGCCGTCCGCCGGGAAGAGGAACGGCGATGCCCCGCCTCCCGCCTTCTTCAACGCCGCACGATAGCCGGAGACCGCATCGATCGCGGCGTGCGTGAGCGGAACCATCCGCTCCTTCCGGCCCTTGCCCCGGACGGTCATCGTCCGCCGCCCGTCGGCGATCGCCCTGGCCGGCAGGGCGACAAGCTCCGACACGCGGAGCCCCGTGGCGTAGAGGAGCTCGAGGAGCGCCGCGAGCCGGAGCGCGGCGAGGCGCCGGGCTGGATCGTCGGCCGCCTCGGCCTCGCTTTTCGCCGCGCCGAGGAGCCGGTCGACGTCCGCCTCGCTGAGGATCTTCGGCAGCGCCCGGCCCTGCCGCGGGCCTTCCACCGTGCCCGTCGGGTCGTCGCCGCGATGTCCCTCGGCATAGAGGAAGCGGTGGAACTGGCGGAGCGCGGACAGCCGCCGCGCGGCGGAGCGCGGTGAGAAGCCACGGTCGTCGAGATCGACGAGATAGCCGCGAACCACCGCCGCGTCGGCCGCCAGCACCGTCTCGCCGCCCTTGCCGAGAAAGGCGCAAAAATCCTCGAGATCGCGCCGATAGGCGGCAAGCGTGTTGCCCGCCGCACCCCGCTCCGCGCTCATCATCTCGAGAAAGGCTTCGACGAGGGTGGCGTTGGAGGGCATCAGTGCCGCCCCGCGAGCCGGTTGCCCTGCGCGCCCACCCGAACCCCGTCGCTCCGCGCCTGCGCAGCGGAAACCGGAACCCGTTGTTCCCTTGGCACTGCCACGCAACGGCCGGCGAGGATCGGTATCCAATTGCAGGGACGGTGTTCCGCCCTTTTGAGCCTCCCCCTTGCGGGGAGGCGGAAGGCGGCAAGCGGAGCGCTGCCGCCTTCGGAGGGGGTAGGGGCCTCGCACCGGCTGCGGAGAATGCGGCCAACCCCCTCCCGAACCGGCAAATGCCGGTTCGACCTCCCCGCAAGGGGGAGGTTCAAGCGCCAATCGATTCCCGATCCTGACTTCGGATCGGTGCCCAGGTGACAAAGGGTTCCGGCTCTGCGCTGCGCTCCGGCCGGAACGACGGAGGCTGATGGGGCGCGGATGATCATCACAACCCCAGCCGCTCCGCCGGGATCGGCACCACCACCTCGTGCCGCGCCGGCTCGACGAAGGTCGCGAGCGCGAACATCGCCACCCCGGCGACGACGAGGATGATGACCACGGCGACGAAGAGCCGGATGAGGGTCGGCATGGCGAATCGCGTCCGGGCGGCGCATCGGGCCACATCCGACCGGAACGCCCACCTGCTGGCAAGCGGCGGAACCTTGACGGCGGTTCCCGCTGCCGCCATTACGCCCCCCGTGAGCACGGAGACCGTCGAGGACAATCCCTCCCCGGAGCGCCTCGTCACTGCTGCCGGCATCGCGCGGCGGCTGGGGCGCCGGCCGATCGTGCTCGTCGGCATGATGGGCGCGGGGAAGAGCTCGATCGGAAAGCGGCTCGCGGCGCGGCTCGGCCTCCCCTTCTGCGACGCCGACACCGAGATCGAGAAGGCGGCGAACCAGTCGATCCCCGAAATCTTCGAGCAGCACGGCGAAGCCTATTTCCGCGCCGGCGAGCGTCGCGTCATCCTCCGCCTCGTGGCCGAAGGGTCGAAAGTGATCGCGACCGGCGGCGGCGCCTACATGGACCCCGAGACGCGCGCGGCGATCACGAACACCGGCATCGCCATCTGGCTCAACGCCGACCTCGACGTCCTCCTCTCCCGCGTCCGCCGCCGCTCGAACCGCCCGCTCCTCCGCAACGGCGACCCCGAGGAGACGCTCCGCCGGCTCATCGCCGAGCGCTACCCGGTGTACGCCGAGGCGCCGATCCACGTGAAGTCGCGCGAAGTCTCGCATGAGACGGTCATCGACGAGGTGCTGACCGCCCTCGATGGCTGGCTCGACGCCCACCACGATCCGGCGCCCCACCATGATTGAGCCGTTCCCGATCCCCTTCGCCGGCCGCGAATCCGTCCGCGTCGACCTCGGCGACCGCTCCTACGACATCCTGATCGGCCAGGACCTCCTCGCCGAGGCCGGAAAGCTCGTCGCCGCCGCGATGCCGAAGGCGCGGACGCTCGTGGTGACCGACCGGAACGTCGCCGCGCACCATCTCGACCCGCTCCTCGCGAGCCTCCGGGCTGCCGGCATCCCCGCCGAGAGCACGGTGGTCGAGCCGGGCGAGGCGTCGAAGAGCTTTGCCGTGCTGGAGCACGTCGTCGATGCGATCCTCGGCGCAAAACTCGAGCGGAACGACGTGGTGCTCGCGCTCGGCGGCGGCGTGATCGGTGACCTCACCGGCTTTGCCGCCGGCATCGCCCGCCGCGGCATGGCCTTCATCCAGATCCCGACGAGCCTCCTCGCCCAGGTCGATTCCTCGGTCGGCGGCAAGACCGGCATCAACACCGCGCGCGGAAAGAACCTCGTCGGCGTGTTCCACCAGCCGCAGCTCGTCATCGCCGATACGGGCGTCCTCGACACGCTCTCGGCCCGCCACTTCCGCGCCGGCTACGCCGAGGTGGCGAAGTACGGCCTCATCGACGACGCCGCCTTCTTCGCCTGGCTCGAAGGCGCCTGGCGCGACGTTTTTGCCGGCGGCGACGCCCGCCAGCGCGCCATCGCCACCAGCTGTCGTGCGAAGGCCGCCATCGTCCGGCGCGACGAGAAGGAGACCGGCGACCGCGCCCTCCTCAATCTCGGCCACACCTTTGGTCACGCCCTCGAAGCCGCCACCGGCTACTCCGACCGCCTCGTCCACGGCGAGGCGATCGCGATCGGCATGGTGATGGCCGCCGATTATTCCGCCCGCACCGGCCTCTGCGGCCCCGACGTCGCCGACCGCGTCCGCGACCATTTTGCCGCCGTCGGCCTCCCGACGACGCTCGCGGAAATCCCCGGCGAGCGCCTCCCGACCGACCAGCTGATGGAGCTCATCGCGCAGGACAAGAAAGTGTCCCGCGGAAAGCTGACCTTCATCCTGATGCGCGGCATCGGCGCCGCCTTCATCGCGAAGGACGTCCCCGCCGACGACATCGCCACCTTCATCGCCAGCCAGCAGCCGTCCTAGCCCGACGGTGGCGCGTGCCTACCCCGGCGTAAGGGATTATGCTCTTTCGCTTTTCTTCCCCGCCGGGCGGGGAGAGGACTTCGCAGCTTGGCGAACCGAAGGTGAGCCTAGCGAGAATGGTGAGGGGGTCGATCGGCTCTCGCCATGAGGCGAGCCCCCCTCACCCTCCAGATATCTGATATTATTTCTCTATTGCCGGCCGACTGACCGAGTGCACGTTCAGCTCGGCTTCGCCTTCTCCCCCGCGCCGAACTCGCTCGCGTTGAGCGCATCCGCAAGCCGCGCCTGCGCCGAGCCAGGGCGGAGCGGCTTCTGCTGGCTCTGATGCGGCGCCCAGCCGGAGAGCGAGACGAGGTCGAACGTCGCGCGGATGCGGCCGTCCGGATCGGCGAAACGCTCGGCATAGATCGCCGCGGCGCGGGCGAAGATCGTCCGCGTCAGCGGCCGGCGGTCGCGCTCCACGAGGACATTGGTCGCCCCCATCGCGCGAAGGTCGCGCATCAGCGCCAGCGCGTCGGCGTAGCGCACCGTCACCCGGTCGGCATCCGCCACCGGCAGGCCGAACTGCGCCCGCTGGAGGAGCGCGCCGAGTTCGCGCACGCCGCCGAAGGGCGCGACGCGCGGGGATGCGCCGGATCGCTCCTCGGCCTCGGCCGCGGCGAGCGCGGCGCGGAGTTCGCCGAGACTGTCGCCGCCGAGGAGGACCGCGAGAAAAAGCCCGTCGGGCTTGAGCGCGCGGCGGATCTGGGCGAGCGCGCCGGGCAGATCGTTGACGGTCTGCAGCCCGAGCACCGACACCACGAGATCGACGCTGCCGTCACGCAGCGGGATCGCCTCGCCGTCGGCAATTGCCGTCGCGCGGGCGCCGCCGGCGAAGGCCAGCCGGTCGAGCCGCACGACGCGCTCGATCCCCGCGGGCAGCGCGTCGCCCAGCGAAAACACCGGCAGCGGACTGAGGAGATCGACCGCGACGGGAAACCGCCGCGTCACCACCGACAGCCGGTCGAGCACGTCGCCCGCCGCGCGGCGGAACAGGAAATCGGCTCCGTCCACGCCGATCCGCGCCGCTCTGAGGCGACGGCGATCGAGGAGGCGGAGGTCGAACAGGGCCGGCATTTCAGTCGCTTGCTCCCGTCGCGTGCGGAACCGGACGCCATGGCTTCACGTTGGGGTTCAGGCAACCAGAACGGGGGACACCATGAGCCGCGGCGCAACGATCATCATTCTGCTCCTCGTC
This sequence comes from Bauldia sp., assembly GCA_020849325.1. Taxonomy (GTDB): domain Bacteria; phylum Pseudomonadota; class Alphaproteobacteria; order Rhizobiales; family Kaistiaceae; genus JADLGL01. Next base: position 7,868 of record JADLGL010000004.1, read on the forward strand.
GCACTTCTGATCATCCTCGTCATCACCGTGAACGTCGTCCGCTGCGAGACCTACAGCGGCCCCTTCGGCTTCCTCCGCTTCACCGCCTGCACCGAGCAGCCGCTGGTCAACCCATAGGCCGGCGTAACCGGAACCCGAGAGAAACTGGCTGAATTGTAGCGTTTTCTGAGCCTCCTCCTTGCGGTCCCTTGCGGGGAGGCGAAGGCAGCAGGCAAAGCGCAGCTGGCTTCGGAGGGGTAGCGGCCCCGATGCCGGCACCTGCCGTGGGGCACACCTCCTCCCGAAGCGGCAAGGCGCCGGTTCCACCTCCCCGCAAGGGGAGATTCAATTTACGGTTGAGTCATGGCCGGCCACCTCGCCTCTCCCTCGCGACACGGGTTGGGCTATCCTGCCGGTATGAGCAACGTGGCGCGGGTCGGGGCGGGCATCAGGGGCACGGCACGCGGCGTCGTCAGGCTGGCGATGCCGCCGCATTGCCTCGCCTGCGACGCCGCCGTCGATGCCGACGGGGCGCTGTGTCCGCGCTGCTGGTCCGGATTCGCCCTGATCGACCGGCCCTATTGCGAACGGCTGGGCGCGCCGCTTCCTTTCGACGCGGGGCCCGGAACGCTCTCGCCCGAGGCAATAGCTTCGCCCCCGCCGTTCGGCCGGATGCGGGCCGTGGCGCTGTACGACCAGACGGCGCGCCGGCTGGTGCAGGGGCTCAAATACGACGATCACCTCGACCTCGCCCCCTGGATGGGCGCGTGGATGGCCCGCGCCGGCGCGGAGGTGATTTCATCCGCCGACGTGATCGTGCCGATCCCGCTCCACCGCGTCCGTTTGTGGCGGCGGCGTTTCAACCAGTCCGCGGCGCTCGCCGCCGTGGTCGGGCGACTCGCCGGGAAGCCGGTGGCACTCGATGCGCTCCGCCGGGCACGGGCGACGCGGCGCCAGGTCGGCCTTGGCCGCACCGAGCGCGCCGTCAACCTCCGCGGCGCCTTCACCGTCCCGCCACGCGGGCGGGAAACGATCGCCGGACGGAGCGTCCTCCTCGTCGACGACGTCTACACCACGGGCGCAACGATCGAGGCCGCGACGCGCGTCCTTCGCCGGGCCGGCGCCGCCGAAGTGGATGTCCTTGTTTTTGCAAGGGTTGCGCAGCGGCCCGGCTGAACGATCTATTAGCCCCGCGGCGCGTATGAGAGTCACTGGAATGAACGTGATCGAAGTCTACTCGAAACCCGCCTGCGGCTACTGCGCGCTCACGATGGAGCTCCTGTGCCGGCGCGGGCTCGACTATGTCGCGATCGACGTCGCGGCGGAACCCGGCCGGCTCGCGGAGATGCTCGACCGCTCCGGCGGCCACATGTCGCTGCCGCAGATTTTCATCGGCGGCCGGCACGTCGGCGGGTACATGGAACTGGCGGAACTCGACCGGCGGGGCGCGCTCGACGCGCTGGTCGCGGCGTGACGGAGGGCGGAATGGCGAAGCGTTTCCGGGCTGGACTGGTGCAGATGCGGAGCGGCCGCGACCCGGCCGCCAACATCGCGGTGGCCGAATCGCTGATCCGCGAGGCGGCCGGCGAAGGGGCGCAGTACGTCCTGACGCCCGAGATGACCAACATCATGAACCGCGAGGCGCCGGCGATCGTCGACGCCATCGCGACCGAGCCGGAGGATCCGGCGCTCGCCTCGCTGCGGGCGCTCGCGCGCGATCTCGGCATCTATCTCCACATCGGCTCGCTCGCCATCAAGGCCGAGGACGGCGTCGCGAACCGCGGCTATCTCATTGCGCCGACGGGCGCGGTGATCGCCCGCTACGACAAGATCCACATGTTCGACGTCGACCTTCCCGGCGGCGACACGCGGCGCGAATCGCGCCTCTACCGCCCCGGCAGCCGCGCGGTTGCGGCGGACCTGCCCTGGGCCCGGCTCGGCCTCTCGATCTGCTACGACCTCCGTTTCCCGCAGCTCTACCGCTCGCTCGCCCATGCCGGCGCGCAGGTGCTTGCGATCCCGTCCGCCTTCACCAAGCAGACCGGCCAGGCGCACTGGCACATTCTCCTCCGCGCCCGCGCCATCGAGACCAGCTCCTTCGTGCTCGCCGCCGCCCAGGGCGGCCGGCACGAGGACGGCCGTGAGACCTATGGCCACAGCCTCATCGTCGACCCGTGGGGCCGCATCCTCGCCGAGGCCGGCGAGGACCCCGGCGTCGTGGTCGCCGACATCGACGTCGGCGCGAGCGACGCGGCGCGCGCGATGATCCCGGTCCTGCAGCACGACCGCGACTTCGAGCACCCGGAGAAGGAGCCGCCCGGGCGGGCCGTCGCGTGATCCTCTTCGATCTCCAGTGCGAGCGCGGCGACCGCTTCGAGGCCTGGTTCCGCAGCAATGGCGACTATGACGCGCAGGCCTCGGCCGGGCGTATCGCGTGTCCGCTGTGCGGCTCGGCGAGGGTCGCCAAGGCGTTGATGGCGCCGGCCGTTCCCGCGAGCACGCGGAACGCGGCGGCGCCGGTCGGCCGCGACATCGCCGTGGCGCCTGCGACGCCCGCCCCTCCCGCGCCACAGGCCGCGGCCGGCGGCCCCGACCTCGCGAAAGCCTTCGAGGTGATGCAGCAGATCGCGCGCGAGGTGCGCTCGAAGTCCGACTATGTCGGTCCCCGTTTCGCCGAAGAGGCGCGAAAGATTCACTACGAGGAAGCGCCGGCCCGCAGCATCTACGGCGAAGCGAGCGCCGCCGAGATGAAGGAACTGTCCGACGAAGGCGTCGGCTTCCACCCGCTCCCGCCGCTTCCCGAAGACCGCAACTAGAAGAAGTGGTTGCCGGTTCTTCGAAAAGATCATGCTCCATCGAGGAAGCAGGCGACGAGCGTGATCCGGCTTCGGTTCTTCGACGAAGATCATGCTCCAGCAAGAAGACGAGCGACGAGCGTGATCCGGCTTGATCGATCACGCTCTGGCGACGCCACCTTCCGCACCGCCCGCTCGTGACAATGTCGCGTTGCCGCCCTATGCGATGGGTGGGGCGGCAAACCGACGGGCGTCATGGCGGAAGACGAAGTGCGGGGAGTGACCGGTGGCTGGCGTTGGCCGCTCGGTCCCATCCGGATCCTGATCATCGCGACCGCGCTCCTGTCGGTCGTCTTCCTTCTCATCCCGAACCTCGACCTCTGGTTCTCGCGCCAGTTCTACGATTCCGAGATCGGCTTCCCCGCCCTCCTGATCCCGGCGCTCCACTGGCTGCGGGATTTTTCGGGGTGGCTCCTGTGGGCGGCCGGCATCGTCGTCGGCGTCTCGCTCCTCGCAAAGCTCTTCGTCTTCCCGCGCCGGCCGGCGCTCGTGCCGGGCCGGGCGATGCTGTTCCTGTCGGCGACGCTGGCGCTGAGCGCCGGGCTCCTCGTCAACGGCATCCTGAAATCCCTCTGGGGCCGGCCGCGACCGACGGAGGTGCTGGAGTTCGGCGGCGACGCGCCCTTCGTCACCGCGTGGCACATTTCGGATTTCTGCGCCCGCAACTGCTCGTTCGTCTCGGGCGAGGCTTCTGCGGCGATCTGGCTCGTCGCGATCGCGCTCGTCGTCCCGCGGCGCTTCCGGCGGGCGGCGCTCGCCGCGGCGGTGGCGTTCGCCGTCGCCTTCTCGCTCAACCGCATCGCCTTCGGCGGCCATTTCCTGTCCGATGTCCTCCTTGCGTGGACGCTGACGCTCCTCGTCATCGCCATCGCCTGGCACTTCATCTACGTCCGGCCGCCGCGCTTCTTCGAGGAGGCCGCCATCGACGGCGCCCTCACCCGCGCCGGCCTCTGGATCCGCGGCCTCGTCGCGCGCCGGAAGGGAGGCGAGGCAGCGCCCCTGCACCCCGAAGCGGCGGCCGTGCTCGTGGCCGATGCCGTCGCGCACCCGCCGGAGCCGCACCACCCGGCGCGGAGCCTCCGGTCCGCCGGGCAGGGTTTTGCCGGAAGCGTGGGTCCGGACGACGGGGCCGAACCGGCAGACGGGACGAGCGCCGACGATCCGGCCTGGGCGGAGGACGTCCATCGCGACCTCGACCCTGCCGCCGAGGACATCGGTCCGCGGGACCCGGCCTCGGCCACGCGCGCGCCGCTCCCCGGTGAACCGGACCACGACGATGCCGTCGGCACTCAGCCCTTCGACGACGAGCACGCGCGCGCCGCGGAAGCCGCCGTCCGCGACGCCGTGGAAGGCGGGCTCGATCTCGGCGACGACGGGCCGGAGACCGCTGCCGCACCCGACGAGCCCGCGAAGGACACGCCGTCGGCGACGGCTCCGGCCGGCGCCACGGTGGCCGAGAACATCGACAGCGTCGATCCGGAGCCCGAGGAGATCGTGGTCGAACGCGCTGCCGTGACCGCCGACGCCGACACACCGCCGGTGACAGCGGCCGTCCCGGCCGAATCTGCCGCCACCCCGCCGGAAGACGCTCCCGCTTCCCCTGCCGCCGGCGCCGACTCTCCTGCCCCCGAGGCGTCGCCGCCCGAGGAGCCGCCGTCCGTTGCCGTCTTCCCCGCCCCCGCCGACGAACCGGCGGAACCGCCGGAAGACGCCCCGCCGCGGCCGCTCCTCGAACTGCCGCCACCGCACCGCCCCTGAGGGCGGGGCGGGGTTGCGCCTCCGCGGCGCGCCGGGGTAGCTGACACTGCCGCAAGCGAGGAGTCCGGTCGCCCGATGCCAGCCATTCCCGGCCGCCTCCTCGCCGCGGCATTTGCGATCCTCCTCCTCGCGGTGCCGGCGCGGGGGTACGAGCCGCCCTACATCGTCGTCGACATGGACACGGGCGACGTCATCGCCCAGCGCGCCTCGGGCGAACTCTGGTTTCCCGCCTCGCTGACGAAACTGATGACTGTCTACGTCGTCTTCCAGGCGCTGCGGGACGGCCGCCTCGGCCTCGATTCCCCCATCACGATCACGCCGGACGCGACCGACGAGCCGCCGGCCCGCATGGGTTTCGGCGCCGGCACGGTGATCACCGTCGACAACGCGCTCAAGATGCTGATGGTGAAATCGGCCAACGACGTCGCCGTTGCCGTGGCGGAGAACATCGCCGGCAGCATTCCGGCCTTCGTGGCGGAGATGAACCGGCAGGCCGCGATGCTCGGGCTCACCGGCACGCGCTTCGTCAACCCGCACGGCCTCCCCTCGTCCGGCCAGAGCACGACGGCCCGCGACATGGCGATGCTCGGCTACGCGCTGTGGCAGCAGTTCCCGGAGTACCGCAGCTATTTCGGCATCAATGCGATCCGCTACCGCGACACGATCATGCCGACGCCGAACGCGCTGCTCGACTACTACCGCGGCGCCAACGGCATGAAGACCGGCTACATCTGCGCGGCCGGCTACAACGTCGTCGCCACCGCGACGCGCGCCGGCCATACGCTCCTCGTGGTGGTGCTCGGCGAGAGCTCGCTCGAAACCCGCGCGATCACCGCCGCGCAGCTCCTCGACGGCGGTTTCGGCATGCTGACCAACGCGCCGCGCATCTTCATCTCGGCCTTCGTCCCCGCCTCGAGCGTCGCTTCGCCCGTCGACCGGCGGCCGGAAATCTGCCCGCCAGGCGCCGAGCCGGCCGACGACATCGCCGACGACGCGATCATGACCGCGGCCGTCGGCCCGCGCCTCGTCACCGGCGAGCCGATCGTGGTGACCACGGGCGGCGCGAACATGGACCGCCCGATCCTGAGCAACGTGCCTCTCCCGCGGCCGAAGCCGGCCCCGCCCGCCGACGCCCTCGGCATCGCCACCGCACCCGCGCCCTCGACCGAGGTGCCGCTGCCCCGGCCACGGCCGGCGGTGTAGCGGGAACTCCGGCATTTTTGGATGAACCTCGAAGGGCGAGCACGCGACGAACGTCCGCGGCTCGGCACACTCGGGCGTCGGATTTCGATCGCGACGCCTGAACCCTCCCCTTGCGGGAGCACCTGAACCTCCGCCTTGCGGTCCCTTGCGGGGAGGTCGAACCGGCGCTTCGCCGGTTCGGGAGGGGGTAAGCCCCACGTCCGGCACCGTGCTCCGAGGTTGGGCCGCGACCCCCTCCGAAGCCGGCGGCGCTGGCCGGGCGCCATCACCCCCGCCGCGCTTTCCCGAAGCGCCTCTACGCCGCCGCGCGCGCCAGCAGCGGATAGGCTTCTTCCACCACGTAGGGGCCGCCACCCACGGCATCGCGCGCCGAGAACAGGACGAAGCGGCCGACGGGGATGGGGCCGGCGGTGAACCCGCCGCGGAGAGCGAGGTATTCGGCCGCCTCGGCGCCCGTCGTGCCGCGGAGGCGGGCGAGCGTCACGTGCGGGGTGAATTTTCGCGGCTCGGGCGGCAGGCCGAGGCGCTGGATCAGCCGGTCGTGCTCGGCCTGGAGTTCCGCCAGCGCCCGCGACGGGGCCACCTGCGCGATGACCGCATGTGGTTTGCGGCCGCCGAACGTGCCGAGCCCCTCGATCGCCAGCGGGAACCCCGGCCGCTGCACCCGGCCCAGCATTTCGGCGATGTCGTTGGCGGTGCGGAGGTCGATGTCGCCGACGAAGCGGAGCGTCAGGTGATAGTCGTCGGGGTCCGCCCAGCGCGCGCCCTGCAGCCCGCCGCGCAACTGCGCGAGGCGCCGGCGGAGCTCATCCGGAATCTCGATGCCCGTGAACAGTCGGGGCATGGGTTCCTCCATGGCGGATGATTCGCCATCGAGGATCGGCGGGCCCGGCGTCCGTGTAAAGGGCGGGCCAGCCCCGCGCCGGGTGGCGGGGCTGCCGTTGCGCCACTCCGGCGGCGCACACGAAAGCGTTACCTACCCGTTCGGGTAGCCCCGTTGCATCCAGGGCCTGCCGGTTTGCCCGGCAGAATGCAGCAAAACCAAGGCTTTCCGCCATCTTGTAGGAGAAGCGCGCCTCCCCCATATTGCGTGCTATCCGGCGGAGTCTCCGTTAGACTGGCGGCGGCAACGATGAGGATCCAATTCGATGGCTGACTTCCGCACTCCGACCACCCGCTACGGCACGGCGGTCCCAGCTGCGTCCGCCGGCGTGATGGACGAAGGCCTTCGGGCCTACATGCTGCGCGTCTACAACTACATGGTCTACGGCCTCGCGCTGACGGGCGTGTTCGCCCTCGGCACGTTCCTGCTGACCACGTCGACGACGCCGAATGCCGGCTACGCCGACGGTGCCGCGATCGGCGCCGGGCGCTACCTGACCGACATCGGCATCACGATGTACACGGGCCCGCTGATGTGGGTCCTGTTCCTCGCCCCGCTGGGTCTGGTGCTGTTCCTGTCGTTCCGCATCCACAAGATGAGCGTCGGCGCGGCGCAGGGCACCTTCCTCGCCTATGCCGCCCTCCTCGGCGTGTCGCTGTCGTCGATCTTCATCGTCTACGACATCGGCAGCATCGCGCAGGTGTTCTTCATCACGGCCGCCATGTTCGGCGCCATGAGCCTGTGGGGCTACACGACCAGGCGCGACCTGACGGGCATGGGTTCGTTCCTGATGATGGGTCTCATCGGCCTCATCATCGCGATGATCGTGAACATCTTCCTCGCCTCGTCGGGCCTCGACTGGGTGATCTCGATCGTCGGCGTGCTGATCTTCACCGGTCTCACCGCCTACGACACGCAGAAGATCAAGGAGATGTACTCGGTCAACGACGACGGCACGCTGGCCGGCCGGAAGGCGATCATGGGGGCGCTGACCCTCTACCTCGACTTCATCAACCTCTTCCTGATGCTGCTGCGCCTGTTCGGCAATCGCGAATAGCGGCATCGTCTCCGGTTCCTGCGAGGGCGCGGCTCAGGCCGCGCCCTTTGCTTTTGCGGCTCCGCCGGCCCCGCGACTTTTCCGCCGTTTCGGTATAGATCGCTCGCCCATGGTCCTCATCGCCCCTTCGCCCGCGGCCGCTCCGGCGGCCGGCCGCGTCCCTGCCCGCAATCCCAACGACCCGCCGTCGCTGATCGGCCTGTCGCGGCCGCAGCTCGGCGAGGCGCTCCTCGAAGCGGGCGTGGCGGAAAGGCAGGTGCGGATGCGCACCGCCCAGCTGTGGAACTGGCTGTACCTCCGCGGCGCCACCGATTTCGCTGCCATGGGCAACATCGCGAAGGATCTCCGCGAGCGGCTGGCGGATCGTTTCACGCTGGCGCGGCCCGAGATCGTGACCGAGCAGGTCTCCTCCGACGGGACGCGGAAATGGCTCCTTCGCTTCCCGCCGCGCGGCGCCGGCCGGGCCGTCGAGGCGGAGGCCGTCTACATCCCCGAGGAAGGCCGCGGCACGCTCTGCGTCTCGAGCCAGGTCGGCTGCACGCTCACCTGCTCGTTCTGCCATACCGGCACGCAGACGATGGTGCGGAACCTCACGGTCGAGGAAATCCTCGGCCAGCTCCTCGTCGCCCGCGACCGCCTCGGCGATTTCCCCGCCGGCGACGTCGCCCCCGGCGCGATGGTGCCGAGCGAGGGCCGAAAGGTTTCGAACATCGTCATGATGGGGATGGGCGAGCCGCTCTACAATTTCGAGAACGTCCGCGACGCCCTCCTGATCGCCTCGGACGGCGACGGCCTGAGCCTCTCGAAGCGCCGCATCACGCTGTCGACCTCGGGCGTCGTCCCGATGATCCCGCGCGCCGGCGCCGAGATCGGCACCATGCTGGCGATCTCGCTCCACGCCGTCCGCGACGAGCTCCGCGACGTGCTGGTGCCGATCAACAAGAAGTACCCGATCGCCGAGCTCCTCGCCGCGTGCCGCGCCTATCCCGGCCTCAACAACGCGAAGCGCATCACCTTCGAGTACGTGATGCTCCGCGACGTCAACGACAGCCTCGCCGACGCCCGCGAGCTCGTCCGGCTCCTCAAGGGCATCCCCGCCAAGATCAACCTGATCCCGTTCAACCCGTGGCCGGGAACGGGCTACGAATGCTCCGACTGGGAGCAGATCGAGCGTTTTGCGGACCTCGTCAACGAAGCCGGCTACGCCTCCCCCATCCGCACCCCGCGCGGGCGGGACATCCTCGCCGCCTGCGGCCAGCTGAAGAGCGAAAGCGAGCGCCTGCGGGCCCGCGAGCGCCTGGCGCTCGAGGCGATGATTCCGGTGGGGGAGGGGTAGACAGCGGTGAATAGCGAGTAGCGAGCAGTTGCTGCTCGAACGCAGCTCGCCCGCTTCTATTCGCTATTCGCTACGCACCACTCACCACCACTCACCCCGCCACTCACGCATACACCGGCCCACCACCCGCCACGCGCCGCCGCGCCAGCGCGCCGTAGAGCGCCACCAGCGCGATGACCGTCGAGACGATGGCGTTCCAGCCGGCGAACGACGGCCCCCACTCCGCATTGGGGAAGCGCCAGACGGCCGTGTCGCAGCTCGGGGCGTGGTAGGTCAGCTGCTCGGCGAGCGGGAGCGTGCGGTCGATCGTGCCGCCGATGCCGCAATCGCTCGGGCCGTCCCACCACTTCCACTCGAAGCCGGCGTGGAAGGCGCCCTGATAGGCGCTCCAGACGAAGATGCCGAACACGATGACGAGAAGCGCCCGCGCCGCGAGATCGGCGCGGAACACCGCGGCCGCCAGAAGCGCCGCGGCCGCGAACGGGATGCCCGTGTAGTAGGGGATGCGCTCCGCGAGGCAGAGCTTGCAGGGGATGTATTTTCCGATCAGCTCGAAACCCCAGGCGCCGGCAATGGTTGCGACCGCAAGGGTGAGGCAGATCGCGGCGGCGATGGTACGCACGCGGGTCGACGGCATGTTCTTCTCTCCACGGACCATCGGTCCGCCCCCGGACAGGTCAATCCGATCATACCGGCGAAATCCGGCCCGCGTCAGCGCGACGCGGTATCACAACCCGGTGCACGC
>JADLGL010000005.1 GCA_020849325.1 Bauldia sp.
CCGACGCCGGGGCGGATGTAGAGGCCGTTGATCTTGCCGTTGTTGGCGCGCGAAAAGCCCCATTCGGTGCGGAGGTTCTCGAACTCGACGTCGTAGACGTCCATGCCCATCTGCGAAACGCCACGGAAGGCGATGCGCCTGAGCGGGCCGCAGTTGCGGAAGAAGCGGTCGCCGCGTTCGATCTGCTCGCGGGCGATGGCCGCGAGGAACGGCGCCATGCGCTCGTAGAGCGGCCGGCCGCTGATCTCGCCGTCGATCAGCTCGCGGAGGATGGTCTCGCTGCCCGGCATCGCGACCTGGCTCCGCACCCGCTCGCGGTGCACAGCCGCGGCCCGCTCCACTGCGGCCGGATCGGCGCGGTGGCCGGGCGTGTCGGTGCCGTGCTGGTGATGGACGAGCGAGGCCACGCTGCCGTCGGCGCCGCGGACGAAGGTGACCTGCGCCGGCATCTCCTTGAGGAAGAACCGGTCCACCGCCTCCGGGAAAAGCTGGAACTCGACCTCGCCGACGACGCGGAGGAAGAGGCCGTCGTCGCGGTGGACGATGACGTAGAAGGCGCCGTCGACGAGTTCGTAGGCGCCGACATAATCGGCGTAGAGCGCGGGGTCGATGGCGATTTCTGTCCGCGGCCGGTTCTGTTCGTAGCGTCGCCAGGCGAGCGTGTCCCGCGACGGGTCGCGCATGGCCGTCTCCCTCGCAAGGTTCGTCAGGTCGTCGATCCCGATCGTGGCACCCGCCGCGAGATTGGCGCGGGCGACCTCGATGCCGCGGAGAGCGCGCTCGGCGCGGTCTCGGGCGTCGGCGAGGGCCTCGCGCTGCATGTCGAGGAGCTTTGCGAGATCGACGGGCCGGCCCTTCAGAAGGTCCGCGATCCGCGACAGGCTGAGGCCGAACCCTTTCAGCGTCAGCACCTCGTTGAGGCGGGCGATTTCCGTCCGGCCGTAGAGCCGCCAGTCCTTCCCGGTGCGGCGGGGGGTGATCAGTCCGCGATCCTCGTAGAGCCGCAGCGCCCGGACGGTCAGCCCGATCCGACGTGCGCATTCGGCGGCGGTGAGCCAGACGTCTTCCTGGGCGCGATGGTCCATCCGAAGCGACTCCCGGTCCCGCTTGCCGCGGTGGAGAGGGCGGCCGGAGGGAGCGGCCGCGGCCGGCATGATAGCGCGCGAGGGGGCGGTCACCACAGCCGGTCCCACGGTTCGGGCCGCCGCGGTTCGTCCGTCGGCGGAAGCCCGGCATCCCGTCGGAGGTTTTCCGGCATCTCGACGCGATCCGGGCCGTCGACGACGAGGCGAAGCCAGCGGAGCGCGGCGCCGATGCCCGTCCGCCAGCGGGACGGCGGCGCCTGCGGGGCCGCGGATGCGAGCACCGCTTCGAGAAGGCTCGCGGCGGCCTCGCCGTCGCTGCGCTGGTCGATCGGGAGCTTCATGGGGAAGCGTCATAAGGTATGACGCAAGGGACGGCTCAAGGGGCATTTTCACGGTCCGCCGAAGCTGCCATCGCGATGGCGATGCGTGAAGCATCGAGCGGCGCCTGTCTTCCTTGTGCGGTTGCCGGCCCGGTTCACCTCCCCGATCTCCTCGGCGCGGAACCCGCCTCGTTGACGATCCCGAGCTGGCGACAGCCCGCCGCAAGGCGGGAACGCGCTCTCGGCCCTCGGACGAGCGATGGCATCGACATCGGTTTCGAGGGCGCGACGGAGATCATCGGTCGCGCGACGAAGCAGTCGGCGTACAGGGCCCATTCGCAGCGTTGTCACCGGCGGACCGCAGAAAGGGCAAGCGTTCGACGGCATCCGATACGATACCGGCCGGATGTCGCGAGGCGGGAGGCTGGCCCTACTGGAGGCGCGATTTGACGATCTGGATCGCCTTGCCGAAATCGAGCTTGCCGGCGTAGCGCGATTTGATCTCGGCCATGCACTTGCCCATGTCGCGAAGGCTCTGGGCGCCGGTGCTTTCGATCGCGGCGGCGCACACCTTCGCCATCTCCGCTTCGTCGAGCTCCGCCGGGAGGAGCTCCTTGATGATGCCGATTTCCTCGATTTCCTCGGCCGCGAGTTCAGGACGGCCGTCCTGCTCGTAGAGCTTGGCCGATTCCTGGCGCTGGCGGATCATCTTGAGGAGAAGGCCCGCCATCTCGGTGTCGGACACGCAGTCCCCGCCCGCATCGCAGGACGCCACGTCGCGGTCCCGGATCGTCGCCTTGATCAGGCGGAGCGTATTGAGCCGCCGGCGGTCCTGGGATTCGGTGGCCCGTTTGAGGGCCCCATCCAGCTGTTCACGCATTTAGCACTCCGAAGGCGCGGGAAGCGGCGGAGCGGCGCCATGGGCGCGCGTCGTCGTCCGTCCCACTAAACTCCTGATCCGTCTGCGCTTTGGCCCGCCCCGTGCGGTTGACGTTGCGATCGGCGCAACATACGTCTACCAGCGTCATTTCCCACTCATCGGGCAGTCCAGCGGGCCGGGCCGAATCTCGGCTACCGTGTGGCCGGGCTGCGATCAGGTCGAGCGATATGGTCCAGGATAGCTCAGGAATCAAGACCGCGGGAGACGCCTGGCCGGAGCCGAAACCCACGGCGCTCCTCGTGCTGGCGGACGGTACCGTCATCGAGGGACATGCCATCGGAGCCACCGGAACGGCCGTAGGCGAGGTTTGTTTCAACACCGCAATGACCGGTTACCAGGAAATTCTGACCGATCCCTCCTATGCCGGCCAGATCGTCACCTTCACATTTCCGCATATCGGGAATGTCGGAACGAACGGCGACGACATCGAGACGGTCAACATGGCGGGCGCGTCGGGCGTCCGCGGCTGCGTGCTGAAGGCGGACATCACCGATCCGTCGAACTACCGTGCCGTCCGCCATCTCGACGCGTGGCTGAAAGCGCGCGGCATCGTCGGCATTGCCGGCGTCGACACGCGCGCGCTCACCGCGCGCATCCGCGACCTCGGCATGCCGAACGCGGTGGTGGCGAACGACCCCGGCGGCGCCTTCGACCGCGCGGCGCTGAAGGCCGAGGCGGCCGCGTGGCCGGGCCTCGTCGGGATGGACCTTGCGAAGGAGGTGACCCAGTCGCAGAGCTATGGCTGGGACGAGACCTCCTGGCAGTGGAACGCCGGCTTCGGCCGACAGGAGAATCCCGAATTCCACGTCGTCGCCGTCGATTACGGCACGAAGCGCAACATTCTCCGACTCCTGGCCGAGTCCGGCTGCAGGCTCACGGTGCTGCCGGCGACGGCGACGGCCGAGGACGTGCTCGAGCGGAAGCCCGACGGCGTCTTCCTCACCAACGGCCCCGGCGATCCGGCGGCGACCGGCGAATATGCCGTGCCGATGATCCGCGAGGTGCTGGACAGGAAAGTGCCGCTCTTCGGCATCTGCCTCGGCCACCAGATGCTCGGCATCGCGCTCGGCGGCCGGACGGTGAAGATGAAGCAGGGGCATCACGGCGCGAACCACCCGGTGAAGGATCTCGCGACCGGGAAGGTCGAGATCACCTCCATGAACCACGGCTTTGCCGTCGATCAGGAGAGCCTGCCCGACAACGTCGAGACGACGCATGTTTCGCTCTTCGACGGCTCGAATTGCGGGCTCAGCCTCAGGGACGGCGCGGCGTTCTCGGTGCAGTATCACCCCGAGGCCTCGCCTGGCCCGCGCGACAGCCACTATCTCTTCGGCCGCTTCGTCGACATGATGCGCGCGAAACGGGGGCGGACGACCGCCTGAGGGGGACCGGGCGGCTCCGTCGGCGCCTGCTGTGAGGGAGTCGCCAATGCTGTCGCGTAACACCGGGACCGTCCCCAGCGGCGCCCGACGGAGGCTTCATCCGCCGCTCCGCCTCCTCGTTTCCGCCGCCCTCGCGCTTCTGATCGGCCTCGCGCAGCCGTCGGCGGCGCAGCAGATCACCACGAACGACGCCGTGAGCCGGCTGTTCGAGGGGACGGTCGATCCGGCGTGGTTCGGCGACGCGTTCCTCGCCCAGGTGCCGGCGCAGCAGATCGCGCTCGTCCTTGCCTCGTTCACGACGCAGTATGGCGCGCTCGTCGCCGTGACGGGAACCGGCGGGACGCTGACCACCCGGCTCGAACGGGCGGAACTGCCGACGCAGATCACGCTCGACGCCGACGGGAGGATCATCGGCCTCTTCTTCGGCAGTGCCGTGCCGATCGGCGACGGCGTCGAGGGGTTCGTCGCCCGCATCGCGGCGCTGCCGGGGCAGACGTCGGTGGCGGTGATCAGCAATGGCGAACTCGCCGCCGGCCATGCGCCCGAGGCGGCGCTCGCGGTCGGCTCGGCATTCAAGCTCGCGGTGCTGGCCGCGCTCGGCGACGCCGTGGCGCTCGGCACGCTCGTCAACCTCGACGACACGGTGCTCCTCGATCCCGCCTGGCGGTCGCTGCCCACCGGCATCCTCCAGGACTGGCGCGAAGGCACGCCGGTGACGGTGGCGACGCTCGCCAACCTCATGATCTCGGTGAGCGACAATACCGCCACCGACGCGCTCATCGCGCTTCTCGGCCGGGATGCCGTCGAGGCGTACGGCGAGCGCAACCGGCCGTTCGCAACGACCGGCGAGATGTTCCGCCTCAAGGCCACCGGCAACGAGGCGCTTCTCGAGGAGTGGCGCGCAGGCGACGAAACGGCGCGCCGCGCGATCCTCGCCGCGCTCGCCACCCAGCCGCTGCCGGCGATTGGCGCGCTGTCGCCGGTGCTGACGCCCGACGTCGAGTGGTTCTTCAACGCGTTCGAGCTCTGCGCGCTCCTCGACCGGACGGCCGACATGTGGGCGTTCGACATCAACCCCGGCCTCGCCCGCCGCGAGGACTGGGCTTCGATCGCCTTCAAGGGCGGCTCCGAGCCCGGCGTCCTCAACCTCTCGACCCGCGTCGTCGACGCCGAGGGCAACAGCCACTGCGTCGTCGCGACCTGGAACAACACTGCGCCGCTCGACGAGCAGGCGCTGTTCACCGCCTATTCCGGCCTCCTCCGGGCGCTCGCGGCGGATGACCCGCCGGCGGTTCCTGTCGCTCCGGCAGCAGCCGTTTCCCCTGCGGTCACGCCCGCGCCGCCCGTTGCGCCGGCGCCGGCCGCTGCCGACGCTCCGGCCGCCGCCGTCGACACGGACGCCGGCGTCACCGTAACCGCGGCGCCGGGCTTCACCCTCGCCGCCACCGCCGGGGAAGCGGCGGAACAGGGCGTGATCCCGCCCTGCGATGCCGGGTTCGACGGCTGCTTCTACTTCTCGGCGACGACCTATGCCGGGACCAATTTCGAGACCGCAGGGCTCCGAATCCTGAAGCGCGCGGACCTTGCCACGGCCGCGGCCTGCCTCGGCACGCAGCCCGACGGCCATTCCGGCCTTGCGATCACCACGCATGACGGCGGCGCGTATGCGACGGCCGCCATTCCCGGCGTCGGCGATGCCGGGATGGGCCACTACGCCAACGACACGGTGTACCGCCTCGCCTGGCAGGGCGGCTGCTGGGAGTTCGACACGCGGATCGGCGCGACGCAGTACGGCAACTACACGCCCGGCACGATCCGGGAGTTCACCGAAGCCGACAACGCGGCCGTCGAGGCCCTCCTCCGGGCGATGGTGGACAGCGTGACACTCCCGGA
>JADLGL010000006.1 GCA_020849325.1 Bauldia sp.
ATGTTCTGCCGGCTCAAAGACTACCGACGCGTCGCAACCCGATACGACAAACTCGCCAGAAACTACGACGCCGCCGTCCACCTCGCTGCAATCGATGCATTCTGGCTCAATTGAGTCCCGACCCTAGTGGGCGCGGACCCACTCGCGGGCGGCGCGCTGCGCTTCGGCGATCTCGGCGGCGCTCATCTCGATCGCCACTTCCTGGCGATAGCGCGCGCCGTCGGGATTGCCGCGCAGCGCGGCGAGATTGAACCACATGTGAGCAAGGACAAGGTTCGGCGTACCGTCACGACCCGTCGCCGAGTCGATCCCAAGCTGAAACAGGGTTTCGTCAAGGGCGGTCGAGGACGCCATCTCCGCGGCGCCACTGAAATCGAGACGGGCCATGTGCATCTACTCCGTTTGTGCTTGCGTCCGGCCGTCGAATGTTTCCTTCGATCGAACCGGCGCCTCCATGACCGCGATCCTGAACGGCCGCACCTGAACGCAGCATTAAAGCTCCCTGGCCGGTGCCGGCGGATTCGCCGCGAATTCGACTGAATCCAATTGTAGCAGCAAGCTATCAAGCCATTGATTCCACAGCATGAACATGGAACCACGGACCCCACGGGAACGGTTCGATAACCGTACCCGGAGAAGGGTGTTTCCGGTGAGCCGTTGCCGGCGCTCCCCGGCTTCCCCACATGCCGACCTCGATTTTGCGCTTCGTCGCTGACCTGATACGCGACAATCCATCTCCCCGATTCGTTCTCCCCGACGCATGGCCGATTCCGACGACCTCTTCTCCCAGAATGCCGACGTCGGCGCTGTCGCCCGGCGGGTGGCTGCCCGCACGGCCGCCGCCAGGCGGCCGAAGGAGGACGACCCGTCGGCCGCCTACAATGCGGCCAACATCGAGGTGCTGGAGGGGCTCGAGCCGGTGCGGCGCCGGCCGGGCATGTACATCGGCGGCACCGACGAGAACGCGCTTCACCACCTCTTTGCCGAGGTGATCGACAACTCGATGGACGAGGCGGTCGCCGGCCACGGCAGCTGGATCGACGTCGAGATGTTCGCCGACGGCTCGGTCGCGGTGACCGACAACGGCCGCGGCATGCCGGTCGACCGCCATCCGAAATACCCGGACAAGTCGGCGCTCGAAGTCATCCTCACGGTGCTCCATTCCGGCGGCAAGTTCACCGGCGACAACTACAACACGTCCGGCGGCCTCAACGGCGTGGGCGTGTCGGTCGTCAACGCGCTGTCGGACGATCTCGAAATCGAGGTCGCCCGCGGCAAGCGGCTCTACCGCCAGCGCTATTCGCGCGGCGTGCCGCAGACGAAGCTCGAAGAGCTCGGCGAGGTCCACAATCGCCGCGGCACGCGGGTGCGCTTCCACCCCGATCCGCAGATTTTCGGCGAGCACGCGCGGCTGAAGCCGGAGCGCATCCTCGCCGCGTCGCGATCGAAGGCGTACCTCTTCTCCGGCGTCGAGATCCGCTGGCGCTGCGATCCGGCCCTCGCCGCCGAGGCGAAGGTCCCCGAGACGGCGGTCTTCCACTTCCCCGGCGGTCTCCGCGACTATCTCGCGGGCGAACTGACCGGCACCGACATCGTCACCGGCAACATCTTTGGCGGCCGGACGCCGGGCACCGGCCACGGCACCGTGGAATGGGCGGTGGCATGGATCGCCGACGACGGCTTCACCCGGTCGTACTGCAACACGATCCCGACCCGCGAAGGCGGCACGCACGAGGCCGGCCTCCGCGCGGCGCTGCTGCGCGGCCTGAAGACCCATGCGGCGCGCGTGAACAACAAGCGCGCCGCCGTCATCACCACCGACGACGTCACGGCCGCCTGCGCAGTGCTCCTGTCGGTCTTCATCCGCGAGCCGGAATTCGTCGGCCAGACGAAGGACCGCCTCGCGTCGACCGACGCCGCCCGCATCGTCGAGAACGCGGTCCGCGACCCGTTCGACCACTGGCTCGCCAATTCGCCGGCGGACGCGGCAAAGCTCCTCGACTGGGTCGCCGACCGCGCCGAGGAGCGCCTCCGCCGCAAGCAGGAGCGCGAGGTCAACCGGAAGACCGCGGTCCGGAAACTCCGCCTTCCCGGCAAGCTCGCGGATTGCAGCCAGAACGCCGCCGGCGGCTCGGAACTCTTCATCGTCGAGGGCGATTCGGCCGGCGGCTCGGCGAAGCAGGCGCGCGACCGCGCCAGCCAGGCCGTCCTGCCGCTGCGCGGAAAAATCCTCAACGTCGCCAATGCTGGCCGCGAGAAGACCGCGTCCAACCAGCAGCTCGCCGATCTCATCCAGGCGCTCGGCGTCGGCACGCGGGCGAACTTCCGGGTCGACGACCTCCGCTACGACAAGATCGTCGTGATGACCGACGCCGACGTCGACGGCGCCCACATCGCCTCGCTCCTCATCACGTTCTTCTTCCAGGAGATGCCCGAGCTGATCCGGACGGGGCACCTCTATCTGGCGGTGCCACCGCTCTACCGGCTGACCCACGGCGCCACCACCGTCTACGCCCGCGACGACGCGCACCGGGTGGAGCTGATGGCGACGGTGTTCAAGGGCAAGACCAAGGTCGAGGTCGGCCGTTTCAAAGGCCTCGGCGAGATGCTGCCGGCGCAGCTGCGCGACACGACGATGGACCGGAAGCGCCGGACGCTTCTGAAAGTCTCGATCGGCGAGGCCGAGGAAACCGCGAAAACGGTGGAGCGGCTGATGGGCAACAAACCCGAGGAGCGGTTCGCCTTCATTCAGGAGCGGGCGGAGTTCGCCCACGACCTCGACATCTGAACTTCACGCCATCGTCGTGATCCTGCGGCGATACGACCACCCTTGCGGAAATCAGCGGCAAGAAGATCGCGCTGCGGGCAGGAATTGGCGCGGCGCGACATCGGCAGTTTTACCTTCGTCGGCAAAAACGCCATCGCTATCGACTTGAGAGCGTTGACTCCCGGCGGTTTCGCCCTATGTTCCCGCGTGTCTGGAGCCATCGGGCGGCGCGGCTCCTCCTCTCCATCCGGCCGGCATGCTGGCCGGCGAGCCCCCTCACCGAACGCTCAATGACCTTTGCTTCTCTTGGACTGAGCCCGAAGGTGCTCGCCGCTGTCGAGGCAACCGGCTACACGCAGCCGACGCCGATCCAGGCCCAGGCGATCCCTCACGTGCTGGCGCGCCGCGACGTTCTCGGCATCGCGCAGACCGGCACCGGCAAGACCGCCTCCTTCGTCCTGCCGATGCTGACCCGGCTCGAAACCGGCCGCGCCCGTGCCCGCATGCCGCGGACGCTGATCCTCGAGCCGACGCGCGAACTCGCCGCGCAGGTCGAGGAAAACTTCAACCGCTACGGTCTCAACCAGAAGGTCTCGGTCGCGCTCATCATCGGCGGCGTCTCGTTCGACGAGCAGGAGAAGAAGCTCGACCGCGGCGTCGACGTCCTGATCGCGACGCCCGGCCGCCTCCTCGACCATTTCGGCCGCGGCAAGCTGCTTCTCACCGGCGTCGACATCCTCGTCATCGACGAGGCCGACCGCATGCTCGACATGGGCTTCATCCCCGACATCGAGCGCATCACCAAGCTGATCCCGTTCACGCGCCAGACGCTGCTCTTCTCCGCGACCATGCCGCCGGAGATCCAGCGCCTCGCCGACCAGTTCATGTCGAACCCGGAGCGGGTCGAGGTGAGCAAGCCGGCCTCCGTCACCAAGACGGTGACGCAGCTCTGGGTTTCGGTCGATCGCGAGGCCGCGCAGAAGCGCGCGACGCTCCGCGAGTTCATCCGCGGCGCCGAGGGGCTCACCAACGCCATCATCTTCTGCAACCGGAAGCGCGACGTCGCCGTCCTCGCCCGGTCGCTGCAGAAGCACGGTTTCGATGCCGATGCGCTCCATGGCGACATGGACCAGCGCGCGCGCATGCAGGTGCTCGACCGGTTCCGCAAGAAGGAACTGCAGCTCCTCATCGCGTCCGACGTCGCCGCCCGCGGCCTCGACATTCCGGCCGTGAGCCACGTCTTCAACTTCGACGTTCCGAGCCACGCGGAGGATTACGTCCACCGCATCGGCCGCACCGGCAGAGCCGGTCGCAGCGGCACCGCCGTAACCCTCGCCGCGCCCGCCGACGGCAAGTACGTCGCGGCGATCGAGAAGCTCACCGGCGAGAAGGTGTCGATGACGAAGTCGACCGCCGTCGTGGAACACACCGGCGGCTCGGACGAAGCCGCGCCGCGGCGCAGGAGCGGCGAGAGTTCTTCCGACAGGCCGCGCCGTTCGCGCGGACGTGGTGGCGATCGGCCGATCCCCCGTCACGAGCACGAGGCCCCGACCACGCCGTTCCGGGCTGCGCCGCGAACCGAGCCTGCGCCGGCTGAGGTCGAGGACGCCCCGGCGCGGGCCGCGCGCGCGGAGACGGCTCCCGCCCGTGCGCCGCGTCAGGAACCAGCGCCGGCGCGCGCGCCTCAGGCTCCGCCGGCGTCGCAGCGGCCGCGCGACGACCGCCGGCCGGAACCGCGTCGCCAGGGAAATGAAGGCCCGCAGCGCGGCCGCGGACGCCGCGAGGATCGCGACGACGGGCCGGCCGTGGTCGGTATGGGCGACCACGTCCCGCAGTTCATGCTGCGGCCCGTGCGTCTGCCTCCGACGTAGCGGTCCGCCCGCAACCTCGAAACCCGTCGTTCCGGGGCCGCGGATCAGGCCCTAGTGCGCGTGCGAGGCGGGATGGCCCTTGGCGGGCTCGAGCTTCACGGATTCGCCGCAGCCGCAGGCGCCGACCTGGTTCGGGTTGTCGAAGCTGAAGCCGGCCGAGAGCTTGGTCGCCCGCCAGTCCATCGTCGTCCCGAGGAGGAACATCAGCGCCTTGGCGTCGACGTAGACCGTCACGCCCTTGTCGGTGACGACATCGTCGGCCGGGTCGACCGTGTGGACCGGGTCCATCGTGTAGGCCATACCGGCGCAGCCGCCGTTCTTGACCCCGACGCGGACACCGGCGAGCGGCGGATCGAAGCGGCCGACGATCTCGCGGACCTTGTCGGCGGCGGCGTCGGTGATCTTCATCACCTGGAACTTCGGACGGACGGTCATTTCGGACTTCCTTCGCCCCATCAATACCAGTTCAGGGCGACCTTTGCTTCATCGGACATGCGTTCGACGGTCCACGGCGGATCGAAAACCATCGTGACGTCGACCTTGCCGACGCCTGGCACGGCGCTGACCGCATTCTCGACCCAGCCCGGCATCTCGCCGGCGACCGGACAGCCGGGGGCCGTGAGCGTCATGTCGATGGCGACGTTGCGGTCGTCGTCGATGTCG
Organism: Bauldia sp.; assembly: GCA_020849325.1. Taxonomy (GTDB): domain Bacteria; phylum Pseudomonadota; class Alphaproteobacteria; order Rhizobiales; family Kaistiaceae; genus JADLGL01. Next base: position 5,302 of record JADLGL010000006.1, read on the forward strand.
ATGCGGTAGACGAGGCCGAGCTCATAGATGTCGGCGGGAATCTCGGGGTCATAGACGGTCTTGAGCGCCGCGATGATGTCGTTCGACAGGCGCTCGACCTCGACCTCGGACATCGCCGATCCCGGCTCGGAAGCGGACGCGGCATCGGGAAGGAGCGCGGCTTCCACCGCGCCTACCGCCTGCTCTGCTATCGTCCTGTCGTCCATCGCCTTCACCCCTGTCGGCCCGAAGGCCGAGAGCATCCTATGTGGCGTCGCACCGGGCGCCGTTGAAGGGCACGTGCATTATCGCGCGAAACCCCTCACGAAAACAGTCTCTTCGCCTTGAGGAGGCCCTCGGCGAGCCGGTCCACCTCGGCTGTCGTGTTGTACATGCCGAACGAGGCGCGACAGGTCGCCGTCACGCCGAAACGGCGGAGCAGCGGCTGGGCGCAGTGCGTTCCGGCGCGGATCGCGATACCCTCGCGGTCGAGCACCATCGACACGTCGTGCGGGTGTGCGCCGGCGAGGTTGAAGGCGACGATGGCGCCCTTCCCCGGCGCGGTGCCGTAGATGGTCAGCCCGTCGATGGCCGCAAGCCGCTGGTGGGCGTGGTCGCGGAGCGCCGCTTCGTGCGCGGCGACGCGCTGGCGGCCGACCGATTCCATGTAGGCGATCGCGGCGCCCAGCCCGATCGCTTCGGCGATCGGCGGCGTGCCGGCCTCGAAGCGGTGCGGCGGATCGAGATAGGTCACCGTGTCGGTCGTCACCTCCCGGATCATCTCGCCGCCGCCCTGGTAGGGGCGGAGTGCGGCGAGTTTCGCGGCCTTTCCATAGACGGCGCCGATTGCGGTCGGGCCGTAGAGCTTGTGGCCGGTGACGACGTAGAAGTCGCAGTCGAGATCACGGACGTCGACGGGGAGGTGAACGGCGCCCTGGCTGCCGTCGACGACCACCGTGATGCCGCGCTCATGCGCGATGCGGCAGACGTCCCTGATCGGCACGACCGTGCCGAGGACGTTCGACATATGGGTGATCGCGACGATCTTCGTCCGTGGCGTCAGCGTCGCCGCGAAGGCGTCGAGCGAGAACGCGCCGTCATCGCCCACCGGTACCCATTTCAGCACTGCGCCGTTCCGCTCGCGGTGGAAATGCCACGGCACGATGTTGGAGTGGTGCTCCATGATCGAGAGCACGATCTCATCGCCGGGCCGCAACGTCGCGCCGAGCGACGAGGCGAGGAGGTTCAGCCCCTCCGTCGACGAGCGCGTGAAGACGATCTCGTCGGTGGACGCGGCATTGAGGAACCGGCGCACGGCCTCGCGGGCCTCCTCGAACGCCTCGGTCGAGGCGTTGGCGAGGAAATGGAGGCCGCGGTGGACGTTGGCGTAGTCCTCGCCATAGGCGCGGACGACGCGGTCGATCACCACTTTCGGCTTCTGCGCCGAAGCGCCGCTGTCGAGGTAGACGAGCGGCTTGCCGTGAACCTCGCGGGCGAGGATCGGGAAGTCGCGGCGGATCGCGTCGACGTCGAACGCGGGCGTCGGCGCCTCGGGCGGGAGGGCGCTCAATCCGCCGCCCCCGCGAGCCATGCATCGAGAATCGGCCCGAGCGCTTCTGCGAGGGCAGCGTCACCCAGCGTTTCGAGCGGCTCGGCGAGGAAGGCGCGGAGGAGGAGCGCCTCCGCCTCCGGCCGCGGGACGCCGCGGGACTGGAGGTAGAACACCGCCGTCCCGTCGAGCTGGCCGGTGGTGGCGCCGTGGCCGCACTGGACGTCGTCGGCGTAGATCTCGAGCTCGGGCTTCGCCGCGAACTCGGCGTCGTCCGACAGGATCAGCGTGTTCGTCATCATCCGCCCGTCCGTCTTCTGGGCGACCTGCTGGACGAGGATGCGGCCCTCGAACGACCCGACGGCCTGATCCTTCGCGACGTTGCGGTAGAGGATACGGCTCGTCGCGGCGGGCGCGGCGTGGTCGATGAGGAGCGCCACGTCGCCATGCGCTTTGGCGCCGAGCATGTTGGCGCCCGAGGCGGTGAGTTTTGCGCCCTCGCCTTCGAGGGACACGAAACCCTGGAGGCGCGACAGGCCCGCGCCGGCGCGGACCGCGAGATGGTCGAGCGTCGCGCCGGCGGCAATTCGGGCGCTGAAGGTCGCCAGATGCTGCGAGCGGTCGCCGTCGGCGGCGATATCGACGACGGTCGCCCTGCCGCCCTCCCCGACCGAGAGGCCGAGGACGGTGTTCGCCTGATAGCCGATGCCGAGCGGGCCGGTTCGGGTGACGACGAGCGTTGCCGTCGCGCCCGCCCCGATCTGCACGGCGCTCCGGGCATAGGATGCGGTGGCCTCGGCCGTGGTCGAGACGTGGATGATCTCGATCGGCTTCGACACGGTGACGCCGGCGGGCACGATGACGACGACGCCGTCGGTCGCCATCGCCGCATTGAGCGCGGTCATCGCGTCCTCGCCGGCCCCGGCGGGCGTGTCGAGGATCGCCAGCACGCGCGGATGATCGACGGCGAGAAAGTCGGCGAGCGTCGCGACCTCGACGCCTTCGGCGCGAAGCGCCTCGCGGCTCGATTCGCCTTCCTGGAAATGGCCGTCGGCGATGACGAGGCGGTGGCGGTCGAGGCCGGCCAGCGCGTCGGCGCCGGCGAGCGAGGCCGAGACCGCGACGGCGCCCGGCGGATCGGCGACCGGCACCGCCACGCGCATCAGGGCGCGGAGATCGGTGTACTTCCACGCCTCGACGCGGCGATGCGGCAGGCCGAGGCCTTCGAAGACCGCGAACGCCTCGTCGCGCTTCCGCGCGACCGCGGTCGAGCCGGGCAGGATCGCGCGCGCGGCGCGGTACTGCTCGGCGAGGGCGAGTTCCGGCTCGGTCTTGAGGCTGCGGGGCGCGACAGACATCTACGCTGCGTCGCTTTCGTAGTCGGCGTAGCCGGTGGCTTCGAGCTCCAGCGCGAGCTCCTTGCCGCCGGAGCGGACGACGCGGCCGGCCGACATCACGTGCACGAAATCCGGCACGATGTGCTCGAGGAGGCGCTGGTAATGCGTGATGACGAGCATCGAGCGCTCGGGCGAGCGGAGCGCGTTGACACCGTTCGAAACGATGCGGAGCGCGTCGATGTCGAGGCCCGAATCGGTCTCGTCGAGGATCGCGAGCTTCGGCTCCAGAAGGGTCATCTGGAGAATCTCGTTCCGCTTCTTCTCGCCGCCCGAGAAGCCGGTGTTGATCGGTCGCCGGAGCATATCCTGAGTCATCTGAAGGCGATCGGAGGCGTCGCGGACACGGCGCATGAAGTCCGGCGTCGAGAGGTCGCCCTCGCCGCGCGCACGGCGATGCGCGTTGATCGCTGTCTTGAGGAACGTCATTCCGGCGACGCCGGGAATCTCGACCGGGTACTGGAAGGCGAGGAAGACGCCCTTCTGCGCCCGCTCCTCCGGCTCCAGCGCGAGGAGATCCTCGCCGTCGAACAGCACCTGCCCGTCCGTCACCTCGTAGCCGTCCTTGCCGGCGAGGATGTAGGCGAGCGTCGATTTGCCGGAGCCGTTGGGGCCCATGATGGCGTGGACCTGGCCGGGGTCGATGGTGAGGTCGAGGCCGCGGAGGATCTCGCGGCCATCGTCCTCGATACGGGCGTGGAGGTTCTTGATTTCGAGGAGAGCCATGGTCGTTTCCTAGCCGGCAGGCGTGCTGCGCGCCGCCCGGCCGATGGGGCCGAGATGCGTGCGGTCGAAGCTGCCGGGGAGTTTGAGGCCGTAGCCGAGGGCGCGGTCGACGCCGATGTGGACGGCCCAGATGAGGGCGATGCCGAGGACGACGGGCGTGCCTGACGGATCGTCGCGGAAGAGGATGAAGCCGAGCGCGCCGAGGAGCGCCGGCCAGAGCCACAGGTGCGCCGCGTTGTAGGTGCGGGCGCCGAGTTCGGCGCTTCTGGTGTATCCGAGCGCGGAGAGGTCGGGCGCGAGGACGAGCGCCGCGAACAGCCACCAGCTGAGGTCGAGCGTCGAATAGAGGTAGACCGCGAGCGCCGCGAGCGCCGCGTTTTCGACCTGCTGCAGGACGCGGACGCCGCGCGGCGGGTAGCCGGCAGTCATCGCCATTCCCGAGGCCGGCGCCGCGTTCACCGGCGCGGCCCGCGGCTGGGGGCGGCAGCAGCCTTCGGGCCGCCGACGCGGCCGGCGGCGTAGTCCTCCACCGTGTGCTCGCGGTCGGTCTTCTGCTGCGCGACGATGATGAACATCGCGCCGCCGATGCCGCCGAGCACGGCGAAGATGCAGATGCCGAGGATGAAATCGCCCGCCGCGGCGACGGCTGCGCCGATCGCGCCGCCAACGATCATCAGCGCGGTGAAGAGAAGGCCGACCATCCGGCCCTGCTTGGTGACGGGCGCGAGCGCGTTGCTCTTGTGGCCGACGGGAAAGCGGCGCGCGAACCAGTATTCGTTGCTCACCCGACGCTCCCTTCCAGGTTGGGGCCGATCCGTCTTGACGCCTGGTGCAACACGTTACCCATCATCGAACGACACGAACCTCGACCGGCGTCGAAAGGTTCGCCCATGCCCGGTCTGCCGTCAGTGCGGTTGCCCCGCGCTGATGAGCCAGAGCAAGGCATGCCCGGTCACCCAGCGACAGACCAGACGCCTTCGTTGCCGGTCTCAGTTCTGCCGAGATGAAGGCCTGCTCGGCATCGAAATCGACGACCCGCATGTTGATCAGGCCGAGCGACATGCGGACGGAGGCCTGATCGTACCCCCTGTCCACCAGACGGGCGCATGTCTCGGCCAGGTTCACCGCCGAGACCAGCGCAGGAGTATCGAGTTCCAGCACCGCCTGATGCCCGGGCTCTTCGAGGATCGCCGCCAGTACGACTGAGGCGTCGAGCACGACGTCCGTCATTCGCCGGCTCCTTCGCGGCGCCGTTCCGCCAGGAGGTCGTCGACGAGGGAAGCCCCGTCGGGAACGAACCTCGCCGCTATTTCGTGTGCGCGCCGGAGCGCGCCACGGCGCGAGAGGATTTCGATGCGACCGTCGCTCGCGCTGACGTAAACCGGCTCGCCACCCGCGATGCCGGCCAGCCTGGCCAGTTCGTCCGGGATCTGGATCCTGCCGGCGGCATCCATTGCCATCCACCGCGCGTCTGCGATGGACGGATCACCGGTGGTCGCTTCGCTGTGGGCATGCGTTGCGGCCGGCGCCGCATTGCTCAACGTGTGCATGCCGTTGCGCACGAGGACATTGCGGGCGTGCTGGTAGCGGATACCCAGATAGCGAGCGATTTCCGCCGTCGTCGCGCCCTGCCGAGCCCGCGCGCGAATCTTGTCGGACTTGGTGACAAGGCTATCCGTTACACTATCAAAATCACTGTTGGCCACTGGCATACGGACACCGTTTTGATTGTTGATAGTCCGATTTATATCCGGCTGGTCCGGATAGTGTCAATCGATTATATCAACAACCTATCCAACGCTCCCCTCGAGGCTGACGCCGATGAGCTTCTGCGCCTCGACGGCGAACTCCATCGGCAGTTGCTGGATGACGTCGCGGACGAAACCGTTGACGATGAGGGCAACCGCCTCCTCCTCGCCGATGCCGCGCTGGCGGGCGTAGAACAGCTGGTCGTCGCCGATCTTCGAGGTCGTCGCCTCGTGCTCGAACTGGGCGCGCGCGTTTCGCGCCTCGATGTAGGGGATCGTGTGGGCCGCGCACTCGGAGCCGATGAGGAGCGAATCGCAGACCGTGTGGTTGCGGACGCCCGTCGCCTTCCGGTGCGCCGAGACGAGGCCTCTGTAAGTGTTCGACGAGTGGCCGGCGGCGATGCCTTTCGCGATGATCCGGCTCTTGGTGTTCTTGCCGAGGTGGGTCATCTTCGTGCCGGAATCGACCTGCTGGTAGCCGTTCGACACCGCGATCGAGAAGAACTCGCCGACGGATTCGTCACCGCGGAGGATGACGCTCGGATACTTCCAGGTGATCGCCGAGCCGGTCTCGACCTGCGTCCACGAGATCTTCGACCGCGCGCCGCGGCAGTCGCCGCGCTTGGTGACGAAGTTGAAGACGCCGCCCTTCCCGTCCTTGTCGCCGGGGTACCAGTTCTGGACGGTCGAGTATTTCACCTCGGCATCGTCGAGCGCGACGATCTCGACGACCGCGGCGTGGAGCTGGTTCTCGTCGCGCATCGGCGCGGTGCAGCCCTCGAGATAAGAGACGTAGGCCCCCTTCTCGGCGACGATCAGCGTCCGCTCGAACTGGCCGGTGTTCCGCTCGTTGATGCGGAAATAGGTCGACAGCTCCATCGGGCAGCGGACGCCCTCGGGCACGTAGACGAACGAGCCGTCGGAGAAGACGGCGGAGTTGAGCGTGGCGTAGAAATTGTCGGTCACCGGCACGACGGTGCCGAGATATTTCCTGACGATCTCCGGGTATTCGCGGATCGCCTCGGACATCGACATGAAGAGGACGCCGGCCTTCTTCAGCTCCGCCTTGAAGGTCGTGACCACCGAGACGCTGTCGAACACCGCATCGACCGCCACCTTCGGCCGCTCGACGCCGGCGAGGATCTCGCGCTCCTTCAGCGGGATGCCGAGCCTCTCATAGGTGGCCAGCAGCTCCGGATCGACCTCGTCGAGGCTCTTCGGCGCCGGGCCCTTCGGGGCGGCGTAGTAGTAGATGTCGTTGAAATCGATCTTGGGGTAGTGGACGCGCGCCCAGGTCGGCTCGCGCATCGTCAGCCAGCGGCGATAGGCGCCGAGGCGCCATTCGAGCATCCACTCCGGCTCGTTCTTCTTCGCGGAGATGTAACGGACGATGTCCTCCGACAGGCCCTTCGGGGCCTTGTCGGACTGAATGTCCGTCTCGAATCCGTACTTGTAGCGGTCGACATCGATCGATCGGACCTGATCGACGGTCTCGCGGACTGCCGGCATTCGCTACCCCATCCACAGCGGCTTCAAGGGCCGCGGGCGAGTATGACGGCTGGTCAGGCCGCCTTCCCTTGCGCCGCACGGATGCGGCCGACCACGCGTTTCCACGCGATTTGGAACATATCTAGGTCGTTTTCCGTCGTTTCCCAACCGAAACTGACGCGGACCGCCCCCCGCGCGACGGAATTGGGCACTCCCATGGCCGCCAGAACGTGGCTCGGGCCGACCTTTCCCGAAGAGCAGGCGGCGCCTGACGAAAGGGAAATCCCTTCCAGATCAAGGCCGATGACGAGCGTCTCGGCGGGAATTCCGGGCACCGCGACGGCGAGCGTCTGCGGCAATCGGTCCGCAGCCGCGGAGAACGCCACGAGACCGGGCGTGGCCGCGCCGAGATCGGCCAGAAGCCGGTCGCGCCAGCCGCGCCAGATCGGCGGGACGGTAGCCAGCCCGCGCCGCGCGGCATCGGCGGCGGCGGCGAAGCCGGCGATCGCGGCGACGTTCTCGGTCCCTGCCCGCGCGCCGCGCTCCTGCCGGCCACCGGTGACGAGGGGCCGCGGAACGATGTCCTCCGACCGCGCGACGATCGCGCCAGCGCCCTGCGGACCGCCGATCTTGTGGGCCGACAGGGTGAGGAAATCGGCGCCGAGCGCGGCGACGGCAACGGGAATGCGACCGCCCGCCTGGGCGGCATCGGAGTGGGTGATCGCCCCGTGCCGGCGCGCAAGTTCCGTCACCGCCGCAACGGAGTTGATGGTGCCGGTCTCGTTGTTGGCCAGCATCACCGAAACCATCGCCCGCTGCCCGGCGTCGCGAAGCGTGCCGAGCCGCAAAGCGAGGGCCACGAGGTCGATACGCCCCTCGGTGTCCACGGGGATCGTCTCGACGGCATCGGCGGTGAACCGCCCGCCGGCGAGGACGGACGGATGCTCGGTGGCGCCGACGAGAAGGCGGTCGATGCGAAGCGGGCGGCCCCCTTCGGCGAAATCGGGGGTCAGCACCGTGGCGTTCGCCTCCGAGCCGCCGCTGGTGAAGGTGACGCGCCGGGGATCGGCGCCGACCAGCGCCGCGACCGAGGCGCGCGCGGCCTCCACCCTGCCGCGCGCAAGACGCCCCTCGGAGTGCACCGAGGAGGCATTTCCCGCGGCGCCGAGCGCCGCGATCATCGCCGCGCGGGCCTCCGGGCGCAGCGGCGCCCCGGCATTGTAATCGAGATAGACACGCGTTGGTGTCACGGCGGCAACGGCCTTTCCAGCACAAGGAATGCTTGAATTCGGTGCTGTGGATCGTGATATGAACGGCGCCCGAGACCCCGGATCAACACTCGAATTACCTGAAATCGTTCCAACCGCTAGAGACCCGCGCCATCCGGGTGTCAAGCCGCCCCCAGGGCTTTGCCAGCCTGCCGGGTTTTGCTCGACAGCGGGTCTCGCAGGAGCCGTTCATGCCTGAAGTCGTCTTCACCGGTCCTGCCGGCCGTCTCGAAGGGCGCTACCAGCCCGCCAAGACGCGGAACGCGCCGATCGCCATCGTCCTCCATCCGCACCCGCAGTTCGGCGGGACGATGAACAACCAGATCGCCTATCAGCTGTTCTACATGTTCGCGCGCCGCGGCTTTGCGGTCCTGCGCTTCAATTTCCGCGGCGTCGGGCGGAGCCAGGGCGCCTTCGACCACGGCACGGGCGAACTGTCGGACGCCGCAGCGGCGCTCGACTGGGCGCAGACCGTCCACCCCGAGGCCGCCGGCTGCTGGGTCGCGGGGTTCTCGTTCGGCGCCTGGATCGGCATGCAGCTCCTGATGCGCCGTCCGGAGATCGCCGGCTTCATCTCGATTGCCCCGCCGGCGAACCTTCACGACTTCACCTTCCTCGCCCCCTGCCCGTCGTCCGGCCTCATCATCCACGGCGACCAGGACAAGGTGGTGCCGCCGAAGGACGTCCAGACGCTCGTCGACAAGCTGAAGACGCAGAAGGGCATCAAGATCGAGCACACGATCATGAAGGGCGCGAACCACTTCTTCGAGGACCGCGTCGACCAGCTGATCGAGCTCTGCGGCAACTATCTCGACATGCGCATCGCGCAGGACGCCGAGGCGGCGGCGGCCGAGGCGGACTAGGGTCTATACCCAAGTTGAAGTGGCGGTATTCTGCCACTTTGAACCTCCCCTTGCGGGAGGCGGAAGGCGGCAAGCGGAGCGCCGCCACCTTCGGACGGGGGGCGCTGATTCGAGGGGCGCGCCCGCCGGAGGGGCTACCCCCGCCCGAACCGGCGAAGGGCCGGTTCGACCTCGTCGCAAGGGGGAGGTTCAGCGCCGAACGAGGCTAACCCCCGGTGTTGCGGTGCCGCAACAAGGCGTGGATCTTCGTCCGGTAGCGCACTGATCAAGTGCCCGTGTGGTATGGACAACCTTCTTCTGGCGAAACGGGGGTGGTCCAATGAACCTTTCCAGGCGGATTGCGGCTGGCGTCGCCGCCGCGGTCCTTGCGTTTTCTGCATCGTCGGCGATGGCCGCCGATATCCAGCCGGTCATCCCGGCCCAGCCGCCCGTAGTGGTAGTTCCGCCGCCGGCGCCTGGCTTCGACTGGAAGGGCGTCTACGTCGGCGCCTTCGTCACGCTCGAGTTCGACACCGATCCGCCGGGGGTATACGCATTCGCTGTCGGCGGACAGGTCGGCTTCAACATCGTGCGCGGGAAGTTCCTGTTCGGACCGCAGCTCCGCGTCGGCTACTTCCGCCCCGAGCCCGCGTACTTCGTGACGCTCGGCCCACGCGCCGGCGTTCTCCTCGGGGCGCAACAGCGTCTGCTGGTCTACGCGGCGGCGAGCATCGGCTACGTTACATTCCCCGAGCTCTTCTACACGGCCGGTGGTGGCGTCGAGTTCGGCATCGGCGAGCGATTCTCGGTCTTCGGCGAGACCCGCCTCTTCAGTTTCAGCGGCGGCGACTGCTGCGGCGTCATCATGACGACAGGCGCGAACTTCCACTTCTAGTCCGCCGCGCCTCGCGACCGTTGAAGGCCCCGCCTCGGCGGGGCCTTTTCTCGTTGGTGCCGTCGCCCATCGTTGCGCTCATGTGTTGCAGCGTGGCAACGGTCCACAGAAAGCTGAGGAATGCTGGGCAGCGCGCGATTTCCCCCTGTGGTACCAACGGGTTCCATTCCTGATCCGACGGGGCGCGTCGCATGAAAACCCAAAAGAGAATCCTCGCCGGGCTTGCCGGATCGGCGCTGATGATTTCGGCCTCGTCGGCGCTCGCCGCCGATGTTCCGCCGATCATGCCGGCGCAGCCGCCCGTTGTGGTGGTTCCGCCGCAGGCCGGGTTCGACTGGAAGGGCCCCTATGCCGGCGCCTTCCTCACAGTCGACATCCTTACCGACCCGTTCGAAGTCGGCATTTCCGCCGCGGGCGGGCAGGTCGGCTTCAACATCGTCCGCGGCTCGTTCCTGTTCGGTCCGCAGCTCCGCCTCGGCGTCTACGTGCCCGAATCCGATTTCCTCGTGGCGGGCGGTCCCCGCGTCGGCGTGATCTTCGGCGCGGAGGACCGGATTCTCGTCTACGCCGCGGCGAGCTTCGGCTGGATTCCGAATGCCCCCGATCCCGGCACGCTCTACACCTTCGGCGGCGGCGTCGAGGTCGGCCTCGGCGAGCGGTTCTCGATCTTCGCCGAAGCCCGCGCGCTCGGCGTTCCCACGATCGGCTGCTGCGGCATGCTCGTCACCACGGGTGGCAACTTCCACTTCTAGGTGGGCTTTGCCGACGACTCGAACCTCCTACCGCGGGGAGGTCCGACCGGCGATTTGCCGGTTCGGGGGGCACCGGTAATCGGCGACGCGCCGTCCAGGCGCCGAGAGCCCGTGTCCGCTAGATTCCTTCGCCCTGGCTGGGCGCCGGGCCGGCGGTGTCGGTGCCGGCGGCGGGGGGCGATGGTGGCGTCGGCATCGGCGCCGGCGCGTGGCGGCGCCTGAGCGGGCGTGCGATCCTGGCGATCAGCGCGGCGCTCCGCGGCGGCAGCGACACGATCGGACGCGCCGCCTCCGGTTCGACGCCGAGGCCGACCTCGGTGACGTTGTGCGAGGCATCGACGGCCCGGACGATGAGGTCGAAGCGGCCGAGGCCGACGCGGTCGCCCGGCTCGACGCTGCCGTAGAGTCGGCGGCGCAGGAACTCGCGGAGCGTCATGTCGGCCTCGCCGGGCGGTATTTCGGCCTCGTACATCGCCGCGACGTCGGCGAGCCGCGCCGACGGATCGAGCGGGAACTCGCCATAGAGCTGCGGATCGAAAGCGCTCTCGGCCGGGCCGGCGAAGAGCTGGTCGAGGAGCGGCAGGTAGCTCGTCGCCGTGACGATGTAGACCTGGTCGCCGGCATGGATGCGCCCGGCGGTGTGGGGCCGGAGGGAGCGCCCGTCGCGGATGATCAGCGACGGACGGGCCCAGCGCGGGATGCGCTCGCCCCGCGCGACGCGGCTGTCGGGGTGGACGCGGTAGCCGACGATCTCGTGATCGCCGCCGCCGGGGAGTTCGAGTTCCGTGCGGTGGAGCGGCCCGTGCTGGGGCGGGACGATGAGCCCGAGCCGGCGCGCGACGAAGCCGATCGACCAGCCCTGAATGAGGAGCGACACCACCACCACGACGAACGCCACGTTGAAGTAGAGGTGGCCCTCCGGAAGGCCCGCGACGATCGGCACGATGCCGAGGAGAATCGACACCGCGCCGCGGAGACCCACCCAGGAGGTGAACCAGACCTCCCGGCCGCTGTAGCGGAACGGCGCGAGGCTGAGCCACACCGCGACCGGGCGCGCGACGAGCATCAGGAAGGCCGCAAGGCCGATGGCGGGCCAGAGGATCTCGGGGAACTCCGACGGGCTCGCGAGGAGGCCGAGCGTCAGGAACATCGCGATCTGGCTGAGCCAGGTCAGCGCCTGGCTGAACTTCCGCAGTCCCATCGCGTGGCGCATCCGCGAATTCCCCGCGAAGAGGCCGGCGATGTAGACGGCGAGGAAGCCGCTGCCATGGAGGAGCGCGGTCGCGCCGAAGACGGCGAGCGCCAGCGACAGGAAGATGATCGGATAGAGGCCGGTGTCGAGGTCGGTCCGGTCGATGATCAGCCGGATCAGGTAGCCGCCGAGGAGGCCCATGGCCGTGCCGATGCCGACCTCGATGGCGAGATCGGCGAGGAGATGGAGCGCCGGATTGCCCTCCCCCTCGAGCACGAGTTCGACGAGGCTGATCGTCAGGAGGATCGCCATCGGGTCGTTGCTGCTCGATTCCACTTCGAGCGTCGCCCGCATCCGTTCACGAAGGTTGATGCCGCCGGCGCGCAGGAGGAAGAACACCGCCGCCGCGTCCGTGGAGCTGACGATGGCGCCGAGGAGGAAGGATTTCAGCCAGTCGAGCGCGAACAGATAGTGCGCGCCGAGGCCGACGAGGCCGGTGGTGAGGAGGACGCCGACCGTCGCCAGGGACGCCGCGGGCAGGGCGGCCGCCTTCAGGGTGTGGAAGGGCGTACTGAAGCCGGAATCGAACAGGATCAGCGCCAGCGCGATCGTGCCGATGAAATAGGCGGCCGGGGCATTGTCGAACTCGATGCCGAGGCCGTCCTCGCCCGCGCCGAGGCCGAGAACGAGGAACACCAGGAGCAGCGGCGCGCCGATGCGGAAGCTGATGACGCTGGTGAAGATCGCCACGGTCACGAGCACCGCACCGATCAGAATCGCCAGGTTCATCGCCGTCAGCGACATTCACTCAGCCCTGCAAGAACAATCCGCTTTTGTACTGTCTCCCCTAAGGGATGACGGCCGCAAGGCGCGGTGTCGTCTTTTCCGCGGCGCGGCCCCCAGACGCGGCGCGATGTCGCCGGGCGACGCCGAGCGTGATCCGTTCGGGTCGGATCACGCCCGCCGCCCGGTTCCTTGATGGAGCGACGCCGGCCAAATCGACGGGCCGCCGCCAGGCTGCTAAAGAGCCGCCCATTCCCCGCCGAAGGAGAAGCGCCGATGTCCGCGCTCAAATCCGACCTGCTGCACGTCCTCACCGAACGCGGCTTCATCCACCAGGTCTCCGACCTCGATGGTCTCGACGCCGCCGCGCTCGCCGGCCGGATCACGACCTATGTCGGCTATGACTGCACCGGCCCGTCGCTCCATGTCGGCCATCTCCTGTCGATCATGATGCTGCGCTGGCTGCAGCAGGCGGGCCATCGCCCGATCACGCTCATGGGCGGCGGCACGACGCGCGTCGGCGACCCCTCCGGCAAGGACGCGACGCGACAGCTCCTCACGGTCGACCAGATCGAGGCGAACAAGGCGAGCCTCCGCTCGGTGTTCGCGCGCTTCCTCGACTATGGCGACGGCCCGGCCGGGGCGGCGATGGTCGACAACGCCGAATGGCTCGCGCCGCTCAACTACATCGATTTCCTCCGCGACGTCGGCCGGCACTTCTCGGTCAACCGGATGCTGGCGATGGACTCGGTGAAGCTCCGGCTCGAGCGCGACCAGGAGCTGTCGTTCCTCGAGTTCAACTACATGATCCTTCAGGCCTACGATTTCGTGGAGCTGAGCCGCCGCTACGGCTGCACGCTGCAGATGGGCGGGTCGGACCAGTGGGGCAACATCGTCAACGGCATCGAGCTCGGCCGTCGCATGGGCACGCCGCAGCTCTACGCCATGACCTGTCCGCTGATCACGACGGCCTCCGGCGCCAAGATGGGCAAGACGGCGCAGGGCGCGGTGTGGCTGAACCGCGACCTCCTCGCGCCGTACCTCTACTGGCAGTTCTGGCGCAACACCGAGGACGCCGACGTCGAGCGCTTCCTGAAGCTGTTCACCACGCTGCCGATGGCCGAAATCGCGCGGCTCGCGGCGCTCCGCGGCGCGGAGATCAACGAGGCCAAGAAGGTGCTCGCCACCGAGGCGACCGCCCTCCTCCACGGCCGCGAGGATGCCGACGCTGCCTCCGAGACGGCACGTAAGACGTTCGAGGAAGGCGTCGCGGGGGGCGACCTGCCGTCCTTCGGCGTGCCCGGCGCGAGCCTCGATGCCGGCATCCCGGTGCTGAGCCTGTTCGTGCAGGCGGGCCTTGCGAGCTCGAACGGCGACGCGCGCCGGCAGGTGAAGGGCGGCGGCCTCAAGGTGAACGACGAGACCCTGACGGACGAGCAGCGGATGATCGGGCGTGCAGACCTCGTCGACGGCGCCGTGAAGCTGTCGCTGGGGCGGAAGAAGCACGTGCTGGTGCGGGCGGAGTAATTCTCCGCCCTACTCCAATACAACGCTCATCCCCGCGCAGGCGGGGATGAGCGGGAAAGGGGATTGGCCGCGGCCCCCTGAGCCCGATCCCTACTGGAACTGGAAAATCTTCCGGAAGATGCCCGGTGCGATCGCGGAGAGCGGGTTCACTTCCATCTCAGGCCGGGCGATCTCGCCGAAGACGCGGAAGGTGACGCCGAAGAGGCCCTCGTCGGTGCCGCCACCGAGGGCGAGGCCGAGCACCGGGATGCGGGCGAAGAGGTTGTTGACCTCGTAGGCCGGGATGTAGGTGCCGGCGATGTTGAGCGTGCCCTCCTCGAAGTCGAACCAGCCGGCGCCGATCGCGCCCATCTGGCCGCCGCGGAGCACGATCTCGTCGACCGTGATGCGGGATTCGAGCTGCATGTAGGAGAAGGCGAGACGCTCGAACGGGACGGCGTCGGCGGGCTGCGCGGTCTCGCCTTCGGGTGGCATCATCAGGCGCGCGAGGCCGGGCTCGGCGACGATGTGGAAGTTCGAGAGCTCGACGTTCCCGCGGATGGCGCCGTCGGCATATTCGAGCCCGTTGAGGCGGATCACGCCGCCGTCGATGTGCGTGTAGTAGTCCATGAAGCGCAGCAGCGCGCCGGCATCGCCGACATAGCCCTCGATGCCGGTGACGATGCCGGGCCGGGCATAGACGATGCTGACCGGCTGGCCGTTGAGCGTGCCGTCGATCGAGAGGCGCCGCAGTTCGCCGTCGCTCGACTGGTACTCGATCGTGGCGTCGCGGATCGTCTCGCCGTTGAAGCCGATCAGCTGCCCGAAATGCCCGGTCGCGGTGAGGGCAAAGGCGTCGGCGGCGCCCGCCTCGCCCGTACCCGCCACCTCGTCGAAAGTCGCGATCCCTTCGGCGATGAGGCCGCGGACGTCGAGCGAGGCGCCGTTGAGCGTCGCCCGCCAGGCCGGCCCGTCGCGGGTGACGACGACGTCGACATCGTCGTTCCGCCGGAGCGCGAAGTCGGTGACGGCGGCGCGCATGATGCGGTAGTCGGCGTCGAGGTCCGCCTCGCCGGCGACGCCGAAGCCATCGCCGGCGAGCCTGAGATTGCGGATGTGGTAGCCCGTCGGGACCTTGATGATGTCGAAGGTCAGCGTCGCGGGAACGCCGGCGCCCTTGGTCCAGCCGAGCTGCGGAACCGAGACGCGCGCCGGGCCGAGGTCGATCTCGTAGTGCTGGCCGGTTTCCGCCGGCGCGAGGTCGGTCACCTGCGCCAGCACCGTGCCGCCGAGGAAGGCTTCGAGGTCGAAGCCGAGGCGTTCGCGGCCGGCTTCGTCGAGGACGAGCCGGATGCGCTGCCGGCCGTCGACGTCCTCCTGGAGCGGGAAGGCGAAATCGACGTTGGCCGGGACGCCGTCGACGAGCGCCTGGCCGGTGACGAGGACGACGCTCGGGGTGATGTCGAGGACGACATCGCCATTGGCGACGGTCCGGCCCTGGAGCGGGCGGTCGGCCGAAAGGTCGTCGAGGTCGAGGACGATGCGCCAGTCGATCTCGTCGGCAGTCATGCCGGCGACCAGCGGCCAGGTGGCGGACATGCGCGCGGCGCCGGTTCCGTGCAGGGCATCGGGCGGCATGTCGAAGGGCTGCAGCGCATTGAGCGGCGGCGAATCGGCGATGGCGCCGAAGGCGGCGACGGGGCCGATCGCGGTGGCTTCGAGGCGCGCCGTGGGGACCGCGGTCGCGGTCTCGGGGATGGCGAATGCGGCGGCGGTGATTTCGATGGTGCCGCCCGTCGGCGCGACCATGAGACCGGTCCCGATGTCGATCCCGAGGCTCGAGCCGGACAGCACGGCCACGCCATCGGCGTGGGTGACGGGCGGCACTCCCTCCATCGTCCGGAACGTCACGTCCGCCAGCGCGAGCTGGACCCGCAGCATCTCGGGCGGAATCGACCCGCCGGAGGCGAGCATCCCGGCGGGGATCGCGACCATGACGTCGCCGCCGGTGATGCGGCCGTCCTGCATGTTGTCGATGAGCCAGCGCCGGCCGCCGTCCTGGAAGCCGGCCGGCCAGAGCTGCTTCAGCGCCCAGACCGGCATTTCGCTGAAGGTCGCCGCAAGCGCGATCGACGGGCTCGGCTGTTCGAGGCCGACGGTACCGGCGGCGTCGAACGAGCCATAGGGCGTCGCGATGGTGAACTGGTCGATGCGGATCATTCCGGCGACCGGATCCGCCGCGCCGCGGAGCCGGAGGTCATCCACCGGCAGCGGCGGCGAGGGTGAATCCCGCGGCGCCAGCACCGCGTTGACCGAACCGAGGTCGAAGGCGAGGCCGCCGCCGGCATCGGGACCGATCGTGCCGGCGAGGACGACGCGGCTCGGGCCGAAGTCGAACCGGGACGGCTCGATGGCGATGCGGTCGTTCGCGACGTCCCAGAGAAGCGGGATCGTGGCGCCTTCGAGACCGATCGGCGCCGAATCCGCGCCGAGGGCGAAGGCGCCGGCGCCGAGGCGGAGCTCGGCATGGGCGCCCGCGAGCGCGCCGTCCGCGCCGACGCGGATCGTGCCTTGGCCGTAGAACGGAATGGCGGAGCTCGCCGACGGACCCAAGAGATCCGCCATCGTCAGCTGCGAGAAGGCGAGGAAGAGGGTGCTGTTGCCGCTCGACCGCGACACCGTGCGATCGGCCGTGACCGACCAGCGGCCGGAATAGCCGGACGCCGAGAGCGCCGCCGACAGGCGTCCCTCGGCGGGATCGACGTCGAAGCGCACCTCGGCGCGGGAGAAGTGCTGCGGGGTCGCGCCACCGACGTGCCAGAGATCGATCTCGGCGTCGTAAAGGCCGATGCGCTCGAAGCCCGAGCTGCCGGCGAAGGCGAGCACTTCCGCAAGGCTGCGGTCGAGCGCCTCGATCGGCTCGGCAATGATGTCGAGGCCGGTGGCGGTGGATGCCGGGCGGAGTCGTGCCTCGGGCGCCGGTGTCGACAGATTGCCGAGCCGGACGGCCCCCGCCTCGCGGACGAGCGACAGCCACAGCCCGTCGATCTCGACGCTGCGGAGCATGGCCTTCGGCGTCACGATCGCGACGGGGTCGATGGCGAGGAGCGTCGAGCCGACATCGAGAACCTCCGCCCCCATCGCGTCGGTCACGCGGATGGTGCGGACCTCGAGGACGAGGCCGAGGACCGGATCGGTGTCGAGGACGGCGGAGCCGACGGTGGCGTCGTAGCCGGGACCGAGCGCCGCCTCGATCATGCCCGCGAGCTGGGCGCGGACGAAGGGCAGCTCGAAGCTCCGGCTCGCGGCGAGCGCGACGAACCCGACTGCCGCGGCAACGAGCACGACCAACACGGCGAAAGTGATGAGGACCGGCTTCCGCCACGCGATGCGCCGCCGGCGACGCGCCTCGAAAGGCGGCGCCGGAACGGCAATGGCGGTGGCGGTCGGTCGGCGGTCGAGGCGGGGATCGTGAAGCATTTCCGGCCTCACCTCGAGCGCAACGAATTCGTCATGCGAGGCAGAGGGTCTCCGGTGCCGCCGGATGTCCGGCACGTGAATCAAGAATGGCCCGTCACCCCTTCGGCCACTATATACGAATCAGGCGCGCGGCCTGTCGATGACGGAATTTGCCGCGCCGACACGAAATGTGCAGGAGACGTCGTGAGCACGTTGCAGGCAGGCGATACGGCCCCGGATTTCGAGCTCCCGACCGACGGCGGCGGCACGGTGAAGCTTTCGGGCCTCCGCGGCGGCAATGTGGTGCTCTACTTCTACCCGAAGGACGACACGCCCGGCTGCACGGTCGAGGCGCTCGAATTCACCGCCCTCGCCCCGGAATTCGCGGGGGCGAACACCACGGTCATCGGCATCTCGCCGGACTCCGTGAAGGCGCACGACAAGTTCAAGCAGAAGCACGACCTCACCATCCGCCTCGCGGCCGACGAGGAGAAGGCGGTGTCGAAGGCCTATGGCGTCTGGGTGAAGAAGTCGCGCTACGGCCGCGAGTACATGGGCGTCGAGCGCGCGACGTTCCTCGTCGCGCCCGACGGGCGGCTTGCCGAAATCTGGCCGAAGGTTTCGGCCAAGGGCCACGCGGAAGCGGTGCTGGAGCGCGTCAAGAGCACCGGCTGAAAGGGAGGAGCGGCATCGCGCCGCCGCACTCCGCAACAGAACATTAACCTTACCACAATCTAATGGCCGAGTTCCGGCGTTTTCGCGACGCCATCGGGGCTTTGGTCGATGAGTTCTGTTTCAACGAGTGCCCGCAACGCCGCCTTTTCTTCGCGGCGGCGGAAGTCACAACCCCATATCATCATTGCAAAGGGCGACAGCGTCAGGTCGTTCGTCTACCGGCCCAAGCTGATCGCCCTCGGCATAGTGCTCCTGATCGTGCTCGTCGGCGGCGGCGTCGCCTACGGGGTCCACACGATGCTGCAGCAGCAGATGCAAATGGAGCTGCAGCAGCAGAGCGACGGCGCCGCGGCGGTTCGCGGCAACATGCAGCAATCCTACGAGGTGCGGATCGCCGAGATGTCGCGGCAGATCGACAGCCTCCTCAGCCGCCAGCTCGTCGAGCGTTCGACAATCGAGGAGCAGATCGACGCCCTCGCCGAACGCCAGGAGGCGCTGAACCAGCGCCAGCAGCTCCTCACCGGGCTCACCAACGAGGCGATCGCCGCCGGCATCGACGTCCTGCCCGCCCTCGCTCCCGTCCCGCGGGCCAACCCCGAGCGCCTGCCGCCGGGCGACACCGCGGCCGCGCCCATCGACCCGATCACGACCGGCGCCTTCGACGTGGCGGCGGCGAACACGGCCGCGCTCGGCGCCATCGCCTCGCCGCTCGAGGGCTTCGATCCGGCAACCCAGCTCGAGACCGTCGCCACCGCGCTCGCGGTCGTGGAATACGACCAGTCCGCGGCGCTCGACGCGATCGCCACCGCGGTCGAAGAGCGGACGAACGCCATCGCCAACGGGCTCACCGCCCTCGGCTATCGAGGCCCGGACCGCGCCGTCGGCGGCCCATTCATCGCCGCCACGCCCGACCACCAGGACGTCACGCAGATCGCCGGCGAGATACAGGCGTTCAACGACCTCGTCGGCTATGCGCGCGCCCTGCCGCTCGGGCTGCCGGTGGCCAACGCCTCGATCACCAGCACCTACGGCGTCCGGCGCGACCCGTTCAACGGCCAGAGCGCGATGCACAGCGGCATCGACTTCGCCGTCTATACCGGCACGGCGGTGCACGCGACGGGGCCCGGTCGCGTGATCTTCGCCGGCACCAATGGCGGCTACGGCAAGATGGTCGAGATCGACCACGGCAACGGGATCACGACCCGATACGCCCACCTCTCGACGATCTCGGTCCGCGTCGGCCAGACCGTCGCGCGCGGCGCCACGATCGCGCGCTCGGGCAGCACGGGCCGCAGCACCGGCCCGCACCTCCACTACGAAATCACCCGTAGCGACCGGACGATCGACCCGATGCAGCACATCCGCACCGGCCCGACGATCGCCGCCCTCCTCTGAGGGGCGGTCGTTTCCGGGATCGCCGGCCGGCGGGGGATTGCCGCTCCGGCGCCCCGCCGGGACGCGCCAGTCCGCTCTAGGGCCTCACGCCGACGAGGATCATTCGCGGCTGGACCACGCCGCCCCGCTTCATCGCCTCGGCCAGATCGGCGTCGTTCCTGAAGGCCTCCATCGCCGCGAGGCTGGCGAAGCGGGTGAGGACCAGAACCCTGTTCGGATCCTGCGGATCGACGAACACCTCGCCGCCGGTCACTCCCATCCGCTCGCGAAGGTCCCGCCCGGCGTCGTAGACGGCCCGCCAGGCGGGATAGTCGGCGACGGCATGGCTGGCGACGGCAAGGACTTCCGAGGCTGCGCTTCCTGCATTCTGACTGAGCATGATCGGTCTCCCGAGGTTGCGAATGCATTCTTGTGGGTCCGCTCCGATCCGGCCGCCATCCGGCGCGATGCCGAACGGTTCTGCATTTTTGCAGAATGCGGTACGCTGCAGTCGTGTTCGACTGGAACGATCTCCGCCTGTTCCTCCAGGTCGCCCGCGCCGGTTCGACGCTTGCGGCGGCCCGCGCTCTCGGCGTCAACCAGACGACCGTCGCACGCCGGATCGCGACGCTCGAGCACGGGCTCGGCCTTGCCCTCTTCGAACGCGGCCCGCGCGGCTACGAGCTGACCGCCGACGGCGCCGGCCTCCTCCTCCAGGCAGAGGCGGTCGAGGCCGCAACCCTCCGCCTCGAAGCCGAAGCGGGGCGGCGCGCGCGCGATCTCGCCGGCTCGATCAGGGTCACGGCGACGCATCCGATCATGCGCCACCTCATCGGTCCGCTGATCGGGAGCTATCGCCGGATCAATCCGGAGGTGACGTTCGAGATCCTCACCGCGGCCCGGCATCTCAGCCTCGAGGACGGTGAGGCCGACGTCGCGTTCCGGTCGGCGAAAGCGCTCACCGGGGACACGCTGGTGGCGACGCGGCTGCCGGACATCACGGCGACGCTGTACTGCTCCGACGCCTACCGGGAGCGGCACGGCGCACCCGGCAGTCCGGCGGAGATCGCCGGCCATCCGGTGCTGGTCTATGCCGGTACGCCGGGCATGGAGCGGTTTGCGGCGTGGCTGCTCGCCCTGTCGTCCCCGGCGCGCATCGCCGGCAGCGCCAACACGCCCGAGGACATGGTCGGGACGCTTCTTTCGGGCATGGGGGTCAGCGTCCTACCGTGCTTCCTGGGCGACGCCACGCCCGGCCTCGGGCGCTGTTTCGAACCGCCGCCGGATCTCGACCGGGCGTGGTGGGCCGTCGCATCACACGAGGCCTATGGCCGACCGCGCGTCAGGAGTTTCATGGCGTTTGCGGCCGAGCATATCCGCCTGGAGGGAGCGGGGGTCCGCCGCCCCGGCCGGGACAACGGGCGCCAGAGCATGCCGGCAACCGCTTCCTCGGATCGTCGCTAGTCGAGGTCGGCCACCGGCGCCGCAATCGCCCCGTCGAGGCGCTGGGCGAGTGCTGCTTCCATGAAGCCATCGAGGTCGCCGTTGAGGACATCGGCGGGGCTCGTGCTCTCGACGCCCGTGCGGAGGTCCTTCACCAGCTGGTACGGCTGGAGGACGTAGGACCGGATCTGGTGCCCCCAGCCGATGTCGGTCTTCTGGGCATTCTTCGCCATCGCCGCCTCCTCGCGCTTCTCGAGCTCGAGCTCGTAGAGGCGCGCCTTCAGCATCTTCCACGCGGTGTCGCGGTTCTTGTGCTGCGAGCGCTCGCTCTGGCAGGCGACGGCGATCCCGGTCGGGATGTGCGTGAGCCGCACCGCCGAATCGGTGGTGTTGACGTGCTGGCCGCCGGCGCCGGACGAACGGTAGGTATCCGTCCTGACATCGGCCGGGTTGATGTCGATCTCGATCGTGTCGTCGACCACCGGGAACACGCCCACGCTCGCGAACGAGGTGTGGCGCCGGGCGTTCGAATCGAAGGGCGAGATGCGGACGAGCCGGTGGACGCCCGATTCGGTCTTGAGGAAGCCGTAGGCGTTCGCCCCCTTCACGAGGATCGTCGCGCGCTTGATGCCGGCCTCTTCGCCGGCGTGCTCCTCGAGGAACT
Source organism: Bauldia sp. (assembly GCA_020849325.1). Classification (GTDB taxonomy): domain Bacteria; phylum Pseudomonadota; class Alphaproteobacteria; order Rhizobiales; family Kaistiaceae; genus JADLGL01. Next base: position 27,039 of record JADLGL010000006.1, read on the forward strand.
CCACCTTGGCGCCATGGCGCTCGGCCCAGCGCGTGTACATGCGCAGCAGCATCGCCGCCCAGTCCTGGCTCTCGGTGCCGCCGGCGCCGGCATGGATTTCGACGTAGGTGTCGTTCCCGTCGGCCTCGCCCGAAAGGAGCGACTCGACCTGCCGCCGTGAGGCTTCGGCGAGGAGAGCGGAAAGGCCCTTCTCGGCTTCGTCGACGATCGACTGGTCGCCCTCGGCCTCGCCCATCCCGATGAGCTCGATATTGTCGGCGAGCTCGCGGTCAAGGCGGCGGACGCCTTCGATCTGGTCGGCGAGCCGCTGGCGCTCGCGCATCAGCGTCTGCGCCCTGGCCGAATCGGACCACAGCGCCGGATCCTCGGCGAGGGCGTTCAGCTCATCGAGACGAAAGTTGGCCCGATCCCAGTCAAAGATGCCTCCTCAGCAGGGCCATCGCCTGCTGGATTTCATCGACCATGGTCTGAGCTTCGGCGCGCACTGTCGCTTCCGTGGAATGATTGGATGCCGGGCCCGGCCGGCGCCGAATGGGGTGCGCACCTAAGTGGCGAACGCCCCCGCTGTCAACGAGCGCGGCGGCTCCGGCGGCAGGGAGGGACGTTGCCGCACGGCCGACACCCGGCCGTCGGGTCGGCGATGGCGCGGCAGCCGCAGCGGGAGGCCGGTGCCGGGCGTGAGCCGCCTTGTCGCATCGTGAAGACGTATCGGAGACATTGCTTTTGTCTGGTACGGGCAATACGTTCCAAACATGCATGAGATATGCATCTTTGTACCCTCAGGCGTCCGGCGGATCGTCCGGCAGGTTCCTCGCCGCCGACCCCGAAACGATCACCGGGCGGGTGAGTAGCCGGAGTGCTCTGACCAAAGGTTCTCATCGTTTCCGTCGCTCACCGTCGGCCCCGTCCCGATGGGCATCATCTTCAAGCGCGCCGGCCAGGCGGCCCCTTCACGGAGACCGGCCGCCGGCCAGTCCCGGAGGCAGAATTGTCCCACCCCCTCCCCCACCGCGGCCCCATCCACCCGGCCATCGACGAGCAACTCGTCGGCGCCATGGTCGACACGTTCTACGGCCGCATCCGCCTCGATCCGGTCCTGGGGCCGATCTTCGACGGCGTGATCGGTGACCGCTGGACCCCGCATCTCGCCCGGATGAAGGATTTCTGGTCCACCATCACGATGATGTCGGCGCGCTACAAGGGAACGCCCCTCGTCGCCCATCAGCGCATCGGCGGGCTTACCGCCGAGCATTTCGAGCGGTGGCTGGATCTCTGGCGCGCCACCGCCGCGGATGTGTGCCGCGAGCCCGAGGTGGCGGACCTCTTCGTGGAGCGCGCCGAGAGAATCGCAGCGAGCCTTCTCTACGGCATGTCCGCCATGCCGGCACCGCCCGCACGGCGTACCCAGGGAGACCGGGATGCCGGCTGAAGCCGCTGCCTTCCGGGCGCGATGGGCACTGCTCGCGGTGCCGGCGCTGGCGCTCCTGTGGGCGGGGCTCCTCTTCGGCGTGTCGTTCCTGGCGACGCCGGTCAAGTTCACGGCACCGTCGCTGTCGCTGCCGGTCGCGCTCGACGTCGGCCAGGCAACGTTCCACCTCCTGGTGATGGTCGAGTGGGGCGCCCTCGTGCTCCTGGTCGCGGCCGCATTCTTCGCGCGGCTGCCCGCGTGGCACTTCCTCGTCATCGCGGCGCTGGCGGCGTGCCTTCTCGTCCAGACCTTCGCGCTGCTCCCGCCGCTCGACGCCCGCGTCGCAAGCATCATCGCCGGCCAGGCGGTGCCCAGAAGCGCGCTCCACCTCGCCTATATGGCGTGCGAGGTGATCAACCTGGCGCTCCTCCTCACCTCGGCGACAGCCGCCGTCGTGTTCTGGCGGCGGATCGGCCTGCTCGCCTGATCGGCCGGCCGCGACCGATCCCAATGCGTCAGACCGCTAGTACAGCCCGCCCTGGCCGAGGCCGACGGCGCGGTCGGCGTTGGGGTCGACGATCAGCGGCTGGCCGGCAGCGTCGACGAAGCCGATGATCGAGAAGTTCGTCGGCGGGCTGGTGCCCGGCTTGAAGGCTTCGAGGATCGTGCCGTCGGCGCCCGCCGTCGCCATGAGGCCGGTGGCGCGGTTGATCGGGATCAGCTGCATGCCCGGCGGAACAGGGAACTCGACGGGCGGCGTGTCGGCGAGCGCGACTTCCATGAACTCGGTGAACACCGGCGCCGCGAGGACGCCACCGGTGTTGCCGGTGCCGAGATTGCGCGGCGTGTCGAAGCCCATGTAGACGCCGACGACGAGGTCGGTGGAGTAGCCGATGAACCAGGCGTCGTAATAGTCGTTGGTCGTGCCGGTCTTGCCGGCGATCGGGTGATTGACGCTGCGGACGACCGTGGCGGTACCGCGCTGGACGACGCCTTCCATCATCGAGGTGATCTGGTAGGCGGTCATCGGGTCGAGGACCTGGGCGCGGTTGTCGATGATCGTCGGCTCGTCCTGGCCGGTCCACGCCGCCGGGGCGCAGTCCGGGCAGACGCGGTCGTCGTGCTCGAAGATCGTGTTGCCGTAGCGGTCCTGGATGCGGTCGATCAGCGTCGGCGTCACGGCGCGGCCGCCATTGGCCAGCACCGAGTAACCGGCGACCATGCGGAGCACCGTCGTCTCGCCCGAGCCGAGCGACATCGCCAGCAGCGGCGGCATGTCGTCGTAGATGCCGAAGCGCTCGGCGTATTCGGCGACGAGCGGCATGCCCATGTCCTGCGCGAGGCGGACGGTCATCACGTTCCGCGACTGCTCGATGCCGGTGCGGAGGGTCGATGGGCCGTAGAACTGCTGCGCGTAGTTCTCCGGCCGCCAGATGCCGAGGCCGCCCTCCTGCTCGATCTCGATCGGCGCATCCATGATGACCGACGACGGCGTGTAGCCATTGTCGAGCGCGGCGGCATAGACGAAGGGCTTGAACGAGGAGCCCGGCTGGCGCTGCGCCTGGGTGGCGCGGTTGAACTGGCTCGCCGAGAAGGAGAAGCCGCCGACCATTGCGAGCACGCGGCCGGTCTGCGGGTTCATCGCCACCAGCGCGCCCTCGATCTCGGGCTTCTGGCGGAGGCGGTACATGTCGCCTTCCATGTGTTCGACATAGACGACGTCGCCGACGTTGAGTGCGTTCCGGCCGGCCCAGTCCATCTCGGCGGCGGAGAGCCTGGCGGTGACGCGGTCGGCGACGAAGCCGCCCGCGGGATCGCGCGCCGGCTGGAGGCCGATCGTGTCGTCGCCCTCGGTGTCGAGGACGACGGCGAGCCGCCATTCGAAGACGTCCGACAGCATCGGGATCCCGCCGAGCGTCGGGCCCCAGTCTCCCGTCACGTCGATGTTCTGGATCGGCCCGCGCCAGCCGGCGTTCTCGTCATAGGCGATGAGGCCGTCCATGAGCGCCTTCCGCGCCATGATCTGGAGGTTCGGATCGAGCGAGGTGCGGACCGAGAGGCCGCCGCCATAGAGCTGGTCCTCGCCGTAGCGGGCGAGGAGATCGCGGCGGACCTCCTCGGCGAAATAGTCGGCCGCCCGGGTGGGAATGCCCCCCAGCGTGGCGATCGTCTCGCCGTAGGATTCCTGGAAGACGGGGCCGAAATCACCGTCGAAATCGACGGCGTTGAATACCATCGGGCGCTCGACGCGCGGCTGGACGCCGAGCGGCTCGGCCTTGGCGGCGGCGCCCTCGTCGGGCGTCACGTAGCCGTTCTCGACCATGCGGTCGATGACCCAGTTGCGGCGCTCGATGGCGCGCGCCTCGAAGCGGAACGGGTGGTAGTTCGATGGACCTCTGAGGAGCGCCGCGAGATAGGCGCACTCGGCGATCGTGAGTTCCTGCACCGACTTGTTGAAGTAGATGAGCGCTCCCGCGGCGACGCCATAGGCGCCCATGCCGAGGTTGCTGTCGTTCATGTAGAGCTCGAGGATCTGGTCCTTGGTGAAGGCCGTCTCGATGCGGAGGGCGAGGATCGCCTCCTGGATTTTACGCTCGACGGTCTGGTCCGGCGTCAGCAGAAAATTCTTCGCGACCTGCTGGGTGATGGTCGAGCCGCCGCCGGCGATGCCGCCGCCGGCGAGGAAGCTCTCGACGTTGTTGATGCCGGCGCGGAGGAGGCCGATGTAGTCGAGGCCGGAGTGCGAATAGAAGTTCTTGTCCTCGGCCGACAGGAATGCCGCCTTGAGGCGCTCCGGGATCGCCTGGATCGGCAGGTACATCCGCCGCTCGCGCGCATATTCGGCGATCAGCTGGCCGTCCGAGGCATGGACGCGCGTCATGATCGGCGGCGCGTAGCTGTTCAGGACCTCGTAGCTCGGGACGTCCGCGGAGATTTCGGAGATGTACCAGGCGAGCGCACCCGCCAAAGCCAGAAAGAGCACGGTGCCGATCCCAAAGATGTAGCCGACCAGACGTAGAAACATATCGACCCTGTTCCAGCCCTGGCGGCCATCCCCGGCGCGAGGCTGGAGGACCAAAGCAGGCAGCCCCGACTATGGGACCGGTCCGCTGCCGTGACCGTTCACCTTCCCGATACCGGAAGGAACGGCCGAAGCGCGGACGCTGTGCCCCTTGTAACGCGGTGTACGCGCCAGCGATCCGGCGGAAGTGTGAACAAACTGCGGCGGAGCGGCGTTCGTGTCGCCTTAGCGCCGAACGTGGCGCGTGTGCAACAGCCTCACGGCCGCAGGGCTCCGGCGACGCGCGTCGCGAAAAAGGCCTCGATCGCACCGACCATTGCCGCGGCGGTCGTCCGCCGCCACGTCTCGGAGCCGAGATTGCGGGCGTCGTCGGGGTTCGTCAGGAAGCCGAGCTCGACGAGGACCGACGGAACGTCCGGCGCCTTGAGAACGACGAACCCCGCCTCCTGGTGCGGGCTCCGCGACATGACGGTCGCGGCCTCCATCTCGTCGACGAGGTCGCGCGCGAGCGCCACCGAGAAGCGGTTCGTTTCGCGCCGGGCAAGGTCGACCAGGATGTCGGCCACGAGGTCGTCGCCCGCCGCGATGTTGACGCCGGCGAGGATGTCGGCCCGGTTCTCGCCGGCGGCGAGCTGCGCGGCGATCTCGTTCGAGGCGCGCTCGGAGACGGTATAGACGGCGGTGCCGCGCACCGTGGAGGACGACGGGAACGAATCCGCGTGGATCGACAGGAAGACGTCGGCGCCGCGGGTGCGCGCGAAGGCGACGCGGTTGTCGAGCGACAGGAAGGTGTCGTCGGTGCGGGTGAGGATGACGTCGTAGCGGCCCGTCGCCCGCAGCTGGGCGGCGAGCTCCTGCGAGAAGGCGAGCACCACCTGCTTCTCGACGAGGTTCTGGAGGCCGATAGCGCCGGTGTCGATGCCGCCGTGACCGGGGTCGATGACGATCACGGTGCGGCCGTCGTCGACCGGCAGCGCCACGGGCGCGGTCGGCGCGCGCGACTGCTGGTATTCGAGCGCCGCGGTCTCGAACTCCGCCGGCGTCGTGGTGACGAGGTCGACGACGAGCCGGGCCGGCTCGCCGGCGCCGGGCACGGCGGGGATGACGAAATAGTCGTCGACCCGGACCGGACCCGTCGCGTCGAGGACGATGCGGGACTGGCCGCGCGAAATGAGGCCGAAGCGCCACGCCGTGATGAGCCCCCGCCCCGTCTCGCCCATCCCCGCCGGCAGCTGGAAATGCACTTCGGGGAGATCGATGACGATGCGGTAGGGGTCGGCGAGCGGAAAGACCCGCACGTCGACGTCGGTCGTGAGGTCGGCGACGAAGCGGGTGCGGTTCTCGTCGCCGATGACGCGGGTATCGGTGACGAGATTGAGGGTCGCCTGCGCGAAGGCATGGACGGGCACTGCGGCGACGATCGCCGCGGGGACGAGCAGCGCCAGCAGGCGGCGCGCCAGGCATCCCTCCCGTCCTGCCAATCCAACCCCCGATCCAGTGCCAGAATTGGCGCCTCGCGAAGCGAGTCTAGAACATGGGGAGCGGTTGGTTAACCGAACCTTGCCGCCGCGGGGCAGAAAGCCGGCGTGTGTTCCCCCGGCGCCACGTTCGCGCGCGCCTTGCAACGGGGAGGCGCAACACCTATACGAATGCGGCGAGATTCCGCTGCGGCAGGAACGGTTGCTCCGACATTGTCAGGACGCGCTGCGCTGACCATCGGTCGGCGCAGAGAAATCACCGGAAAAGCCCCGCAAACGCTCGCTCGATCCGCCCTCGGGACGGCATCGATGCAGGCCCGGCGTCGATCGACGCCGCGGCCGGCGCCCCTTGGCTCACGGTCCGTTCGCGGACCGATCGTGGCGTTAGAAATGCGCTTTTTCGCGGTCCCGCGAGTGTCACTGCCGGAACGATCGAAGTCGCCCGCGACGCCGCGCCTGCGTCCGCTTTTTGAGCGGTCTCCTGTTCCAACCCTTTCTCCACCATCAGGCCCGGGCGCTTTGACGGTCGCGCGGACAGGATTCGTCCTGCCGCCGCAGCCGGTCGGCACCGGCCGCACGAGGTTCGTCAATGCCCAACAAGATGCTGATCGATGCCGCCCACCCGGAAGAGACCCGGGTCGTGGTGGTGCGCGGAAACCGCGTCGAGGAATTTGATTTCGAGTCCGCGCAGCGCAAGCAACTCCGCGGCAACATCTATCTCGCCAAGGTCACGCGGGTCGAACCGTCGCTCCAGGCGGCGTTCGTCGAGTATGGCGGCAACCGCCACGGCTTCCTCGCCTTCTCGGAAATCCACCCCGACTACTACCAGATCCCGATCGCCGACCGGCAGGCGCTGATCGAGGCGGAAGAGCGCGAAGCGGCGGCCGAAGAGGCCGAAGCCCGCGCCGCCGAGGCCGCTCACGCCGCGGAGGCCGCGACGAGCGACACGATCGCCGAGGACGGCCCGGCTGAGATTGCCGAGGGCGACGGCGCGCCGGCCGATGCCGAGGCGACTCCCGCCGCCGAGGCCGCGGCGGACGCGGACGCGGACGCCGACCTGCCGCCGCCGCCCGCCCCCACCGCTCCGCACGAGGACCGGCCGGAGACGGACGAGGAGCATCCCGAGGACGTCGTCGAATCGGTCGGCGCCGAGGATGCGATGGAGGAGGTGCCGGAGCGCCGGAAGCCGCGCGCCCGCCAGTACAAGATCCAGGAGGTCATCCGCCGCCGGCAGGTGATCCTCGTCCAGGTCGTGAAGGAAGAGCGCGGCACCAAGGGCGCGGCGCTGACGACCTATCTCTCGCTCGCCGGCCGCTATTCCGTGCTGATGCCGAACACCTCGCGCGGCGGCGGCATCTCGCGGAAGATCACGAGCCCGGCCGACCGGAAGCGCCTCAAGAGCATCACCCAGGACCTCGAAGTTCCGGAGGGCATGGGCGTCATCCTCCGCACCGCCGGCGCGAGCCGGACGAAGGCCGAGGTGAAGCGCGACTTCGAATATCTCCTCCGGCTGTGGGAGAGCGTCCGCGAACTGACGCTGCGGTCGACGGCCCCTGCCCTCGTCTACGAGGAAGGGAGCCTCATCAAGCGCTCGATCCGCGACCTCTATGGCAAGGACATCGACGAAGTGCTCGTGGCCGGCGACGACGGCTACCGCGAGGCAAAAGACTTCATGCGGATGCTGATGCCGAGCCACGCCAAGAGCGTGCAGCCGTACAAGGACGGGCAGCCGCTCTTCGCCCGTTACGGGATCGAGCCGCAGCTCGACGCGATGTTCTCGCCGCACGTGCCGCTGCCGTCGGGCGGCTACATCGTCATCAACCAGACCGAGGCGCTCGTCTCGATCGACGTGAACTCGGGGCGTTCGACCCGCGAGCACAACATCGAGGACACGGCCCACCAGACGAACCTCGAGGCCGCCGACGAGGTGGCGCGGCAGCTTCGCCTCCGCGACCTTGCGGGCCTCATCGTCATCGACTTCATCGACATGGAGGAGCGGCGCAACAACCGCTCGGTGGAGCGCCGGATATCGACAGCGCTCAAGGACGACCGGGCCCGCATCCAGGTCGGCCGCATCTCCCATTTCGGCCTCCTCGAGATGTCGCGCCAGCGCATCCGCACCGGCGTCCTCGAGAGCACGACCGAAGTCTGCCCGCACTGCATGGGCACCGGCCACGTCCGCTCGCCGGCCTCGGTGTCGCTGCACGTCCTCCGGTCGATCGAGGATCACCTCCTCAAGTCGGCGACGCACAACGTCGTCATCCGGACGCGCACCAATGTCGCGCTCTACATCCTCAACCAGAAGCGCTCGCACCTTTCGGCGCTCGAGACCCAGTTCGGCCTCGCGATCACGATCATGGCCGACGAGACCGTGAATACGGCCGCCCATTTCGTGCTCGAGCGCGGCGAACTGGTGACGATCCGGCCGGCGCCGCCGACCTCGATCCAGCCGACCTCGGTGCAGCCGGGCGAGGTGACCGCCGAGGCCGAGCCCGAGATCATCGAGATCGATGAGGACGCCGACGCGGAGGCCGACGAGGCCGAGGCGGGCGGCGAGGATCGGGCGGCGCAGGACGGCCGCTCGGACGAAGGCGGCGGCCGGCGCCGGCGCCGGCGTCGCCGCCGGCGTGGCGGTGAGGGCCGCGATCAGCAGGGCGGTGAAGCCGGCGAGCGCTCGGGCGAGGCCGGCGAGGTGAGCCAGGGCGAGGCCGCGCTGGTTGCCGAGGGCATTGCCGGCGAGGCCGCTCCGGCCGGCGAGGAGACCGACGGCGAAGGTGCCCCCGAGGGTGACGGCGAGAATGCTGCGGGCGCCGAGGGGGACGACCAGCCGCGCCGCCGCCGTCGCGGCCGCCGCGGCGGACGCCGCTCGCGGCGGACGGAGGGCGACGCCGCCCCGCCGGTCGAACTGACCGAGGGCGAGGCGATGGTTGCGATCGCGGCGATGGAGGAAGGCGGGCAGCCGGATACGGTGAGCCAGTCCTACGCGATCGCGGCCGAGCTCGGCGCCGACGCGCATGTCGAGGTCGCGTCCCCGGTGATGTCGGAGGAGCCGCCGCCGGTGCGGCACGACGAAATCCACGCCGGGGAGACCGCGAGCGCCGCTCATGCCGACGAGGTTCGCCCGCCGGAGCCGGTGGTGGACACCGCACCGCCGCCGGAGCCCGAGCCGCCGCTGCCGAAGCGCGGCGGATGGTGGCAGCGGCGGAGTTTCTTCTAGCGGGCTTTTCGCACCGCCTCTAAGGTGCGGGCCGCGGGAGGGACGCGCATGAAGAAGCTGCTCTTGACGGTGTTCACGTGGTGGAACGGCCAGACGGTCGGCACCTGGTGGTACACCGCGCGCCGCGGCAGTGAGGTCGGAACCGACGAGGCGGGCAACCGCTATTTCGTCGACCGCCGGAACGACCGGCGCTGGGTGATCTACAACGGCCTTGCGGACGCCTCGCGCGTTCCGCCGGGCTGGAGCGCCTGGCTCCACCACAATAGCGATGTGCCCCCGTCCGAGGCCGAATACCGGCCGCGGGCGTGGGAGAAGCCGCACCTCCCCAACATGACGGGCTCGCCGGCGGCGTACCGGCCGCCGGGCTCGATGCTCGCAGCGGACCACCGCCCGCGGGTCACCGGCGATTACGAGGCGTGGAAGCCTTAGGCTTCCTACTAGTCCCGTAGACGGAACAATATCCGTCGACCCAGAAGATCCGTTCCGCGGATCGCCCCCGCGGCCACGTCTGAGAACAAAAGGTTCCGGCGCTCCGCTTCGCTCCGGCCGGAGCGACGGCGTTGGTTTGGGGGGAGCGTAAATCGCCTTCCCCTCGGCTAACCTCCGCGGCATGACCGAGCCGCGCGGAAGGCCGCCTCATCCCGATGTGCTGACGCCGGCCGAATGGCACGTGCTGAATCTCGTGCGGCACGGCCTGTCGAATCGGCGCATCGCGGAGCTCCGCGAGACCAGCCTCGACGCCACGAAATTTCACGTCGCCAGCATCCTGTCGAAGCTCGACGCCGACGACCGCGCCGCCCTCCGAGGCTGGACCGGCATGCACACCGACAGCCCGCTGGAGCATGATCCGAAGAAGTGGCTGCCGATTCTTCGAAAAGATCATGCTCCACCAAGGAAATAGGCGACGAGCGTGATCCGGCTTCAACGGATCGCGCTCTGGCAGAAAGGAGCGAAGCCATGCCCCTCACGCCCCTTGGGCCGATCGGCCAGATTGCCCGCGAGGTCGCGGACACGCCGAGGTCGGAGCGATTCTACCGCGACGTCCTCGGCCTCCCGCACCTCTTCACGTTCGGCAATCTCGCCTTCTTCGACTGCGGCGGCACGCGGCTGTTCCTCACGCCGCCCGAGGACGGGACGGTGAAGCCGCAATCGGTGCTCTATCTCCGGACCGAGGACATCCATGGCTGGCATGCGGCACTCGCCGCGCGAGGCGTCGCGTTCGAGGGGGCGCCGCACCTCATCCACCGCCACGCCGATGGCTCGGAGGAGTGGATGGTGTTCTTCCGCGACCCCGACGGACACCTGACGGCGCTGATGGAGCGAACGAAGCCAAAGGCTTAGCGACATCGATTCGGAACGCCCCGCGCCGGCGGTCTCCCGTCAACACGCGAATCGCCCGTCGGTTCGCCGCTGTTGATCGCGGGTACGACGGCCGTATGACCGACCGGTCGTGATTGACTAAAACGCGACTCGGTCTAGCCTGCAGGCATTGTTCGCGTCCGCGCCCATTCCTGGCGCGATCCCCGGAAATCGTGAGGATTCCCCTGGCTTCCGACTCTCTGTCGGCGCCTGTGGACTCTTCGTCGCCGACCCACGGTTTGTGGTGTTTACACCTCGTAAACACCATATATGGTGTAGTTGCGACCCGGGCGAATGGCGCGGGTTCACAGATGGGCGGCGTGGGTCCACACTCCCTCGCCTCCCGCCAAACGGGGTTCGGGCACGGCCATGCAGATCAATCGTCGCTATACGAAGTCGGGCGAGTCGCCCTACGCCAGCATTCCGTTCCGCGCGACCAAGAGCGAGATCCGCAACCCCGACGGTTCGACCGTCTTCAAGCTCGACGGCATCCAGGTTCCGGAGAGCTGGAGCCAGGTCGCGGCCGACATCATCGCCCAGAAATATTTCCGGAAGGCCGGCATCCCGGCGAAGCTCTCGCGCTTCGAGGAATCGACGGTGCCGTCATGGCTGTGGCGTTCGGTGCCGGACGACGCGGCCCTCGCGCGCCTCCCGAAGGACGCGCGCACCGTTGCCGAGACCGACGCGCGGCAGGTGTTCGACCGCATGGCCGGCGCCTGGACCTATTGGGGCTGGAAGGGCGGGTACTTCACCACCGAGGAGGACGCGGCCGCGTTCTTCGACGAGATGAGGTACATGCTGGCCACCCAGATGGCGGCGCCGAACTCGCCGCAGTGGTTCAACACCGGCCTCCACTGGGCCTACGGCATCGATGGCCCGAGCCAGGGCCACTATTACGTCGACCACGAGACCGGCATCGTCCAGGCCTCGGAATCGGCCTATGAGCGGCCGCAGCCGCATGCCTGCTTCATCCAGTCGATCGCCGACGACCTCGTGAACGAGGGCGGCATCATGGATCTCTGGGTCCGCGAGGCGCGACTGTTCAAGTACGGCTCGGGCACCGGCTCGAACTTCTCGTCGCTCCGCGGCGAGGGCGAAAGGCTCTCGGGCGGCGGCCGGTCGTCGGGCCTGATGAGCTTCCTCAAGATCGGCGACCGCGCGGCGGGCGCGATCAAGTCGGGCGGCACGACGCGCCGCGCGGCGAAGATGGTCGTGGTCGACATCGACCATCCCGACATCGAGCTCTACATCAACTGGAAGGTGAAGGAGGAGCAGAAGGTCGCCGCCCTCGTCACCGGCTCGAAGATCGTCTCGCAGCACCTCCGCGCCGTCCTGAAGGCGTGCGTGAACTGCGACGGACAGGACGACGCCTGCTTCGACCCCAACAAGAACCCGGCGCTGAAGCGCGAGATCAGGGCCGCCAAGAAGGCGCAGGTGCCGCTCAACTACGTCCAGCGCGTGATCCAGTTCGCGCGCCAGGGCTACACCGACATGGAATTCCCGGTGTTCAACACCGACTGGGATTCCGAGGCCTATCTCACCGTCTCCGGCCAGAACTCGAACAATTCCGTCCGCGTCACCGACGAGTTCCTCCGTACCGTGGAGACCGACGGCGACTGGAACCTCACCGCGCGCATCACCGGCAAGGTGACGAAGACGGTGAAGGCGAAGGAGCTGTGGGAGCAGGTCGGCTACGCCGCCTGGGCCTCGGCCGATCCCGGCATCCAGTACCACTCGACGATCAACGACTGGCACACCTGCCCGGCCGAGGGGCCCATCCGCGCGTCGAACCCGTGCTCGGAATACATGTTCCTCGACGACACGGCGTGCAATCTCGCATCGCTGAACCTCATCACCTTCCGCCAGGCCGACGGGAATTTCGACGTCGACAGCTTTGCCCACGCCTCGCGGCTGTGGACCGTCGTCCTCGAGATCTCGGTGATGATGGCGCAGTTCCCCTCGAAGCGGATCGCGGAACTCTCCTACAGGTACCGCACGCTGGGCCTCGGCTTCGCCAATATCGGCGGTCTCCTGATGACCTCGGGCATCCCGTACGATTCGGCCGAAGGGCGCGCGATCTGCGGCGCCATCACCGCGCTGATGACCGGCACCTCCTACGCCACGTCGGCCGAGATCGCGGCCGAGCTCGGGCCCTTCCCCGGCTATGAGCCGAACCGCGAGGCGATGCTTCGCGTGATGAACAACCATCGCCTGGCGGCGGAAGGCGCGACCTCGGGCTATGTCGGGCTCGCCACCCTCCCCGTCCCGCTCGACCATGCGGCGTGTCCGGACAAGGCGCTCGTCGAGGCGGCGGTCGCCTCGTGGCGCGACGTGATCCGGCTCGGCAGCGTCTACGGCTTCCGCAACGCGCAGGCCTCGGTGATCGCGCCGACCGGCACGATCGGCCTCGTGATGGATTGCGACACGACGGGCATCGAGCCGGACTTCGCGCTCGTGAAGTTCAAGAAGCTCGCCGGCGGCGGCTACTTCAAGATCATCAACCGCGCCGTGCCCGAGGCGCTGGCCGCGCTCGGCTACACCGCGGATGCCGCCAAGAAGATCGTCGACTACGCCGTCGGTTACGGCACCCTCGCCGGCGCCCCCGGCGTCAACCACGAGACGCTGGCCGCGAAAGGCTTCACCAAGGAGAAGCTCGTCGCGCTCGAAGCCGGCCTCAGGCAGGCGTTCGACATCAAGTTCGCCTTCAACAAATGGAGCCTCGGCGAGCCGTTCTGCACCGATGTCCTCGGCCTCACCGCCGAGCAGCTGAACGACCCGAACTTCGAGATCCTGCCGGCGATCGGCTTCCCGAAGGCCGACATCGAGGCCGCGAACCTCTACTGCTGCGGCGCGATGACCCTCGAGGGCGCGCCGGGGCTCAGGGCCGAGCACCTGCCGGTGTTCGACTGCGCGACGCCCTGCGGCCGCATCGGCAAGCGCGCGCTCTCGACCGAGAGCCACATCCTGATGATGGCCGCGTCGCAGCCGTTCATCTCGGGCGCGATCTCGAAGACGATCAACATGGCGAACGACGCCACGGTCGAGGACTGCAAGAACGCCTACATGCTGTCTTGGAAGCTGGCGCTGAAGGCGAACGCGCTCTATCGCGACGGCTCGAAGCTGTCGCAGCCGCTGAACTCGCAGCTCATCGCCGACAATGACGACGATGCCGACGACGCGGTCGCGGAGCTCGCCGCCAAGCCGATGATGAAGAAGGCCGAGGCGATCGCCGAACGCATCGTCGAGCGGGTGGTGGAATACGCCGTCCGCGAGCGCGAGAAGCTGCCGAACCGCCGGAAGGGCTACACCCAGAAGGCGATCGTCGGCGGCCACAAGATCTACCTCAAGACGGGCGAGTACGAGGACGGCCGCCTCGGCGAAATTTTCCTCGACATGCACAAGGAAGGCGCCGCCTTCCGGTCGCTGATGAACAATTTCGCCATCGCGATCTCACTCGGCCTCCAGTACGGCGTGCCGCTCGAGGAGTATGTCGAGGCGTTCACCTTCACCCGGTTCGAGCCAGCCGGCATCGTGATGGGCAACGACGCGATCAAGAACGCGACGTCGATCCTCGACTACATCTTCCGTGAGTTGGCCGTGTCCTATCTCGGCCGGAACGACCTCGCCCACGTGGTTCCCGAGGAGGGCAACACGACCGCCATCGGTACCGCCGACCACGGCGGCGCGCGGACCCCGCCCGAGGCGGTCGTGTCGCACGGCCTCACGCGCGGCCGGACGGTGAAGCTCGGCCTCGTCGATGCCAAGGGTGTCGCGACCGGTGGCGGCGCTCGGAGCGGCGGCGTGTCGGCGATCGGCGGCGGGCGCGGCTACGCGACCGCCGGCGGCGCGGCGCTGCGGAAGACCGATCCGGTGGAAATGCGGACGCAGGTCGTGGAGACGGTGCGGGTGGAAGCGCTCCAGACCGTCGCCGTCGAGACGTTCGAGACGAAGCCGCTCCGGGCGTCCGCCGCGGCGCCGGCCAAGGCGGCGTCGGACGAGTCCAAAATCGCGATCGCCCGGATGAAGGGCTATGTCGGGGAGTCGTGCCCGGAGTGCGGAAACTTCACGCTGGTGCGGAACGG
>JADLGL010000007.1 GCA_020849325.1 Bauldia sp.
CTACTTGATCTTCGCTTCCTTGAAGTCGACGTGCTTCCGGACGACCGGGTCGTACTTCTTCAGCGACATCTTGTCGGTCTTGGTGCGCGAGTTCTTCTTGGTGACGTAAAAGAAGCCGGTGTCAGCGGTGCTGACCAGCTTGATCTTGACGGTGTTGCTCTTGGCCATGGGCCCCTCGAATGACGAGGGGCGGCGCTTTCCGGCCGCCCCTGAAACGTGGACGCGATACCTAGCGGACCGCGCCGGGAAGTCAAGAAAAGTCCGCTACGACACCCAGCTGGCGCGGGTCTCGCCCTCGAGCGGCTCGGCACCCGGATCGTCGAAGGACGCACCGTGCCGGGACGTTCGGGCGAAGCCGTGCATGCGCAGCGCCCACTGGAGGCCGACGACGGCGCCCTTGGTGGGCTGGAGGAGCGCGAGGCACAGCACGAAGGTGAGCGGCAGCCAGACCATGAGATGGATCAGCGTCGGCCACTCCCAGCGCCCGAAGACGAACAGGATCGCCGTGACGACGATGTGGCCGACGATGACGATGGTGATGTAGGGCGGAAGGTCGTCGGCGCGGTGGTGCGACAGATCCTCGCCGCAGACGGAGCAGCTCGGAGCGACCTTGAGGAAGCGGTTGAACATGCGGCCTTCGCCGCAGTTCGGGCAGCGGCAGCGGATGCCGCGCTTGATCGACTGCCAGACGGGGCGTCTTTCGTCGCGGGCCTCGTTGAGGGCGGGGCCGGTGGCGGCGTCGGTCTCGTAGATGACGGTCATTCTGATCCCGGGCTGTCCAACCGCACGGGCTCTCGCGTGCGGGGAAGGGTTGCACCGGCCCGCTGTCCGCTGGGACAACGAGTCAGCGAAAGGATGGTCGCCGCACGCGCCGAAAGCGATGCGGCAAAGGGTCAGGCAACGAGGCCTTGTTGTCGCAGCGCGGCCTCTTCGTCGGGCGTGACGTAGGCGAAGATGCGGAGCGCGCCCTCCGCGGCGTTCAGGAAATAGACATTGGTGAAGTCCATACGCCCCCGTTTCCGCTCTTTCGGGCGATCATACGAGAAACGCCAGCCGACCTTCGCCATCACATTGAAGTCATCGATGGGTTCGACCTCGACGGCGGTGACCTCGAACGAAGTGCCGCCGAGACTGCGGTAGCGCGCGAGGCCGCTGGCGAGCGCCGCCCGGAACGCGGCGTCATTGGGTGCACCGGCAACGCCCTTCGGGCCCGCGCCGACGACGAACGGCGCGAACGCGGCCGCCATTCCCTCGATGTCCTCGACCGGCGGCTGCCGCAATGCGGCATCGCTCCGCCGCCCATAGGCGGCGAAGAACGCTCTCACGCGCTCCGGATCGATCGGCACGGCGCCCTCCACCTGTCCGTTCGCGAAACGCGATCCTGCACCGGTGGTTCCGTGGGCAGCGCGGTCAGCGCTTGCCCATCACCCGCGCCTTGCGGGCGGCGTATCGCGCGTCGCGCTCGGCCTTGCGGGCGGCTTCGTCGGCGATGACGCGCGCGGCGGCGGCGAGCTTGGCCTCCTTCTTCGCGGCTTCCTCGGCGGCCTTCCGCTCTTCCTCGGCGATCCGCGCGGCCTCGATGGCGGCGAGGCGGGCCTCCTCGGCGGCGCGGGCTTCGGCTTCGATGCGCTCGCGCTCCTCGCGCTTCAGACGCTCGCGCTCGGCAATGCGGGCATCGCGCGCGTCGGCGAGCGCCTTGCGCTCCGCCGCCCGGCGCTGGGCTTCGGCATCATCCTTGGGCTTTGCAAGCAGTGCGGCGAGCTGCGCCTTCTTTGCATCCTGAGCGGTGCGCTGGCGTTCGGAGAACGTCTGTTCCTTGAAGGCTGCCAAGTCCGTGTTCCTTTCCGGGGGCTCTGTGTGTCGGCTACTTGCTGCGCGAGCGCTTGACGGTGCGAATCTCGATCGGAGGTTTACCCGACTTTTCGGCGATTTCGCGATCCTGGCGCTCGATGTCGGCCTTCGCGGCCTTCAGCACGTCGTTGTGGAATTCGAGGGCCGACGTTGCGACCTTGCGGTTCGAACGCTGCGACCCGTCCTCGTACATCGCGTCGAACAGAATGTACTCCGCGACAGCTTCGCGCTTCTTCGCCATGGTTCTGTTCCGGTTTTCGGGGGTCGCCGTGCGGCAACGCCGCAGATAGTCGTTCGTTGCCGCAATTGCCAGTGGAGCCGGTGTCGCGGGCGGCAATTGCAGTGGGGCGGGCGGAGAAATCAGCGCCGCCGGGCGCCTTTGCTGCCGCGGGGCCCCGGTCGATTGCCCTTGAAGCCGCGAAAACCCTTCTGGGGCCGGTCGTCGCGCGGCGGTCTTCGGCCTTTGACGATCGTGCCCGGCGACATCAGCTGGAACCGGAGCGCGCCCGCGACCGGTGCGACTTCGACGAGTTTTACCTCGACCTCGTCGCCGAGCCGGTGCGTCTCGCCGGTGTTGCGGCCGACGAGGGCGTGCCGCCCCTCGTCGTGGACGTAATAATCCTGTCCGATCGTGCCGATCGGGATGAAGCCGTCGGCGCCGGTCTCGTCGAGTTTCACGAACAGGCCCGCGCGCGTCACGCCGGCAATGCGACCCGAAAACGTCGCGCCGACGCGGTCGGCGAGCCAGTGCGCGACGAGGCGGTCGATCGTCTCGCGTTCGGCGGCCATCGCGCGCCGCTCGGTGGCCGAGATCTCGGCCGAGATTTCCGCCAGCTCCGCCTCGATGCCCTCCGGCAGCGCGCCCTCGCCGAGCCCGAGCGCGCGGATGAGGCCGCGATGGACGATGAGGTCGGCATAGCGGCGGATCGGCGAGGTGAAGTGGGCGTAGCGGCGAAGGTTCAGGCCGAAATGGCCGATGTTCGCCGGGCTGTACTCCGCCTGGCTCTGCGAGCGCAGAACCACCTCGTGGATGATCCGGCCGTGCTCGGTCTCCTTGAGCCGGGTGAGGATCTGGTTGAAATGGCTCGGCCGGAGGTTGCCCTGCCTGGGCAGCGACACCTCGATCGACCCGAGGAACTCCCGGAGCGCCTCGAGTTTTGCGAGCGAGGGCGCGTCGTGGATGCGGTAGACGAGGGGGGATTTCTCCTTCTCGAGCGTCTCGGCCGCGGCAACGTTCGCCTGGATCATGAACTCCTCGATCAGGCGGTTCGCTTCGAGCGTCACGGCGGTGAGGATCCGCTCGATCTGCCCGTCGGGGCCGACCACCACTTTCCGCTCCGGCAGGACCAGCTCCAGCGGCTCGCGCGCGGCGCGGCCATGCGCGAGGACCTGGTAGGCGTCCCAGAGCGGGCGGAGGACGGGCGTCCCGAGGCTGTCGCCGACGGGATCGGCGCCGGCATCGAAGGCGGCCTGCGCCGCGGCATAGGAGAGCTTCGCCGCCGATCGCATGAGGATGCGGTGGAAGCTGTGCGACCGCTTCCGGCCGTCGGCGCCGAAGATCATCCGGACGGCCAGGGCGGGGCGGTCGACGCCTTCGCGGAGCGAGCAGAGGTCGTTCGAGATGCGCTCCGGCAGCATCGGCACGACGCGGTCGGGGAAGTAGACCGAGTTGCCGCGCAGCCGCGCCTCGCGATCCATTGCCGTGCCGGGGCGGACATAGAGGCCGACATCGGCGATCGCGACGGTGCAGACATAGCCGCCGGGGTTCGACGGGTCGTCGTCGCGGACGGCGTGGACGGCGTCGTCGTGGTCCTTCGCATCGGGGGGATCGATGGTGACGAGCGGAAGGTCACGCCAGTCCTCGCGGCTCTTGCGCGAGATGCGCGTGGCGGCGGCCTCGGATTCCTCGAGCACCGCGGGCGGGAAGACGTGCGGGATGCCGTGAGCGTGGATCGCCAGCATCGAGACCGCCTTCTCGCCCTTCATCGAGCCGACGATTTCCACCACCTCGACGCGCGGGTGGAGCCGGGGACCGGTGCGGGTGAGGGCGGCGCGGACGAGGTCGCCCTCCTTGGCGCCGGCGAGCGTCTGCGGATCGAGCACCGCCTCGCGCTCCTTCTTCGAGATCGGCTCGAGCCGCCATTCGGCGCCGGTATGACGGACGATGCCGAGCATCGATTCCGGCCGGCGCTCCAGCACCTTCATCACGCGGGCGGACCAGGAGCCGGGGGTGCCGGAGACGCGGGCCAGAACGCGATCGCCGAGGGCGGGCGCGGGCACGCGGATGCGGGTGTTGCGGGGCTGCTTCTGGACGGAGACGAAGATGCGCGGCGGGTCGCCGGTCGTCTCGTCCCACTCGGCCGGCTGGGCGACGAGGTCGCCGTCGCGATCGCGCTCGACGACCGAGAGGACGAGGACCGGGGGCAGGTCGCCGGCGCGGACGAGCTTCCGGTTCTTCCTCTCGACCTCGCCCTCTTCGGCGAGTTCCTTCAGGATGCGTTTCAGGGCGATCTTCGCGCCGCCGCCGATGCCGAAATGGCGGGCGATCTCGCGCTTGCCGGCGCCGGGATGGTCGCTGATGAAGCGCAACAGCGTCTCCTTGGCCGGGAGGAGATCCGGCCGGAGCGATTTCAGCGTCTCGACCTTCGGCGTCTTGTCCTTCGACCGGTGGCGTTGCCGAGGTTCGGCTTCGGGCGCGGGCGGCTGGGCCGCACCCGTGCGGCGCTTTCCCGTCGTGGATGACGAAGTGGCACCTTCCCCTCGCCCCGTTCGGGGAGGGTGAGGGGGCTCGGTCTCGGCTGCGACGGGCGTTTCCCCCTCACCCTTTCTCGCTGGCCTCGCCTTCGGCTCGGCAAGCTCGAAAGCCTCTTCTCCATGCTGCTTCTTCGGTGCGGCCATGCGCTTTGGCCGACGCCGGACTGCCGAGAGAGGCGTGGAGGCTGCCGCCGCTGCGGTGTCGGGTGCCGCCGCTTCTGTCGACGTGGCCGCCCTTGCTGCTCGTTTCCGCGGCGGTTTCGGCGAAACGGTCTCGGCGGTCTCGGGCCTCGCGGCGGTGCGCCGCGCGCGCGTCTTCGGCGCCTCGGAGGCTGCGCTCGGCTCGGCGGCCACGGCTTTCGGCGCGCGCGGGCGGCGCTTCGGGGTGGCGGGCGCGCCGTCGGACGCGGCGGTGACGGGGGTCTCGACGGTGTCCGTCGAAGGGGGCTTACGGGTCATGGATGACTTTCCGAGTGCCGATGCATCCGCGGTCGCGCATCGTCGCAAAGGCGGCAGCGCGGGCTCCGGCTCGTGGCCGGGCGGTCTGCGGGGAATGTCGGCTGGTAGGGATGGACTGAATGGAGCCGCGTCGTTCGCGGCCAACTTGTGTCCGGCCTCGGCCGGGACAGGCAAACGGGGTGATCTTCGAGCGAGGAACCGGGTTCCTCGGCTTCGTCCGCGCGCCGCACGAGGGGGCGGGACGCGCAGCGATATAGTCGCGTTCCGCTGCCGGGGCCAGCCCCTTTCGCGTGCAATCCCGGCGGGGCGGTGCCGGCCCGCCTGCGGCGAAGGGCAGGGGGCCGGCGCTCCATCACGCTTCGCCGGAGGCCGATTTCGCCTTCCGGGCCGGCGATTTCACGGCCGTGGCGCCCTTCCGCGGCGCCATCGCCGGCTTCTCGCCGGGCTTCCGCGTCGGCGATTTCGCCTTGGCGGGCGGCTTCGTCTTCGGCGCCGCGGCTTTGCGGGCCGGGGCGCGGGCGGGCCGCTTGCCGGGGCCGGCCTCCGCCTTCTTCGCGATCAGCTCCACCGCCTCGCCGACGGTGATCTTCTCGGGATCGGCGCCGCGCGGCAGCGTCGCGTTGATCTTGCCGTGGTTCACGTAAGGCCCGAACCGGCCGGCGCGGATGGTGATCGGGCCGCCCTCGGTCGGGTGGTCGCCGAGCGCCTTCATGAGGAGCGGCTGGTTGCGCCGGCCGCCGCCTTCCTTTTTCTCGGCGATCAGCGTCACGGCGCGGTTGAGGCCGACGGTGAAGACGTCCTCGACCGAATCGAGATTGGCGAACGTGCCGTCGTGAAGGACGAACGGGCCGTAGCGGCCGAGGCCGGCGGTGATCGGCTTCCCGGATTCGGGATGGAGGCCCACCTCGCGCGGCAGCGTCAGGAGTTTCAGCGCATCCTCGAGCCCGATCGTCGCCGCCTCGTAGCCGCGCGGGATGTTGGATCGCTTCGGCTTCTCGTCGCCGACGGCCTCGCCGAGCTGGAGATACGGCCCGAAGCGGCCGACGCGGACCGACACTTCGAGTCCCGATTCAGGATCGGCGCCCAGTACCCTGTTGCCGTCGAGGGTTTCCTTGCCCGCCTCATCGCCTTCCCCGGCGACCGCGAGCTGCCGCGTGTAGCGGCATTCGGGATAGTTGGAGCAGCCGATGAAGGCGCCGAATTTGCCGAGCTTCAGCGACAGTTTTCCGGTGCCGCAGAGCGGACAGGTTCGCGGGTCGGAGCCGTCGCCCTTGTCGGGGAAGATGTGGGGGCCGAGGAGGTCGTTGAGCTTGTCGAGCACCTCCGAGACGCGGAGCTCGCGCGTGCCTTCGACCTGGGCGGAGAAATCGCGCCAGAATTCCCGCAGCACGTCCTGCCACGAGAGTTCGCCCGCCGAGATGCGGTCGAGCTTCTCCTCGAGGTCGGCGGTGAAATCGTAGCCGACATAGCGCTCGAAGAAGCTTTGCAGGAACGCGGTGACGAGCCGGCCCTTGTCCTCCGGGATGAGGCGCTTCTTGTCGAGGCGGACATAGCCGCGGTCGCGCAGCACCGACAGCGTCGCCGTGTAGGTCGACGGCCGGCCGATGCCGAGCTCCTCCATCTTCTTGATGAGCGTCGCCTCGGTGTAGCGCGGCGGCGGCTCGGTGAAATGCTGCTCGGTCTCGATCTCGTGGCTCTTCAGCGGGTCGTTCGCGGCGAGGGGGGGCAGGCGGCCGCCATCCTCGTCCTCTTCGTCGTCGCGTCCTTCGCTGTAGAGCGTGAGGAAGCCGTCGAACCTGACGACCTGGCCGGTGGCGCGGAGCTGCACTTCGGCGCCGCCCTTCCGGGCGGTGATCTCCGCCGTGGTGCGCTCGATGTCGGCCGAGGCCATCTGGCTCGCGATCGTCCGCTTCCAGATCAGCTCGTAGAGCTTTGCCTGGTCGCCATCGAGGTAGCGCGCGACGTCGTCGGGCGTCCGGTTGGGGTCGGTCGGGCGGATCGCCTCGTGGGCCTCCTGCGCGTTCTTCGCCTTGGTCTGGTAGAGCCGCGGCGCGGGGTGGAGATAGCGGTCGCCGAAGCTGCGGCCGATGGTCGAGCGGACGGCCGCGATCGCCTCCGGCGCCATCTGGACGCCGTCGGTTCGCATGTAGGTGATGAGGCCGACGGTCTCGCCGCCGATCTCGATGCCCTCATAAAGGCGCTGGGCGATCTGCATCGTCCGCGCCGCCGCGAAGCCCAGCTTTCGCGAGGCCTCCTGCTGCAGCGTCGACGTCGTGAACGGCGCCCACGGATTGCGCTTGGTGGGCTTCGCTTCGACCGAGGCGACGCGGTAGTCGGCGCCTTCGAGGGTGCGGTGGATCGCGTGGGCCGAAATCTCGTCGGGGATGTCGAGGCGACCGAGCTTCTTCCCGTCCGCGCCGACGACGCGCGCGACGAACCGGTCGCGCCGCGGCGTTTCGAGGTTCACCGCGATCGACCAGTATTCGCGCTTCCGGAACGCCTCGATCTCGCTCTCGCGGTCGCAGACGAGGCGGAGCGCCACCGACTGGACGCGGCCGGCCGAACGCGCGCCGGGCAGCTTCCGCCACAGCACCGGCGAGAGGGTGAAGCCGACGAGATAGTCGAGGGCGCGGCGGGCGAGATAGGCGTCGACGAGCGGCGCATCGATCTGGCGCGGGTTCGCCATCGCCGCCGTCACCGACTGCTTCGTGATGGCGTTGAAGACGACGCGCTCGACCGGCTTGTCCTTCAGGGCGCGCTTCTGGCGCAGCACTTCGAGGACGTGCCACGAGATCGCCTCGCCCTCGCGATCGGGGTCGGTCGCAAGGATCAGGCGGTCGGCATCCTTCATCGCCGCGGCGATGTCCGACAGGCGCTTCGCGGCCTTGCCGTCGACCTCCCACGACATCGCGAAATCCTCGTCCGGGCGGACGGAGCCGTCCTTTGCCGGCAGGTCGCGGACGTGGCCGTAGGAGGCGAGGACCTCGTAGTCGCGCCCGAGATATTTGTTGATGGTCTTCGCCTTGGCGGGCGATTCCACGATGACGAGGTGCTTCAAGGCTTCGCTCGGTTGCGCGGCGGAGTGGCCCTACGCGGCGCGGAAATCAGACTGGGGGTCGCGAAAGCGCGAGACATTCCGCATCCGC
>JADLGL010000008.1 GCA_020849325.1 Bauldia sp.
ACGATGATCGCGCCAATGACGGCGATGATCATCTGCTCGACGAAGACGCTGCCGAGATTGAGGCGGATGTTGAACTGGCGGGCGAGGAAGCCGCCGACGAAGGCGCCGAGGATGCCCGCCACGAGGAACGTCAGGATGTTGCCGTTGCCCGGCACGATCGCATCGGCGATGGCGCCGGCGATGATGCCGAGGATGGCCCAGACGAGGATGTCCCTGCCCTGGATGTTTCCCATCGCCTCACCCCTTCCGTGACAGCCGAAGTCTAGGCCGAGTCCGGCCTGCCCGCCATCCGGTCAGATGTGGATGACGCGGCCATAGGCCGACAGCACGCTCTCGTGCATCGCCTCCGACAGCGTCGGGTGCGGGAAGACGGCGTGGATGAGGTCTTCCTCGGTCGTCTCGAGGTTCATCGCGATGACGAAACCCTGGATCAGCTCCGTCACCTCGGGGCCGACCATGTGGGCGCCGAGGAGCTGGCCGGTCTTCGCGTCGAAGATGGTCTTCACGAAGCCGTCGGGCTCGCCGAGCGCGATCGCCTTGCCGTTGCCGACGAACGGGAAACGGCCGACCTTCACCTCGCGGCCCTCGGCCTTCGCCTTCGCCTCGGTGAGGCCGACGCTCGCGACCTGCGGGCTGCAATAGGTGCAGCCGGGGATGCGGCTCCGGTCGAGCGGATGGATGTCGCGCCCCGCGATCGCCTCGACGCAGAGGACGCCCTCGTGTTCGGCCTTGTGGGCGAGGAGCGGGCCGCCGGCGACGTCGCCGATGGCGTAGAGGCCGGGCACATTCGTGCGGCCGAGGCCGTCGGTGACGATGACGCCGCGCTCGATCTTCACGCCGAGCCTGTCGAGGCCGAAGCCTTCGACGTTGCCGACGACGCCGACGGCGGAAATCAGCCGCTCCGCCGTGACGGTCTCGGTCTTCCCTTCCCCGAGGTCGATCGTTGCGGTGACGCCGCCGGCGCCCTTCTCGACCTTCGTCACCCTCGCGCCCGTCAGAACCCTGATGCCCTGCTTCTGGAACTGTTTCCGTACGGTTGCGGAGACTTCTTCATCCTCTACCGGAAGTATGTTCGGCAGCACTTCGACCAGCGTCACCTCGGCGCCCATCGTGCGGTAGAACGAGGCGAACTCGCTGCCGATCGCGCCGGAGCCGACGACGAGCAGCGACTTCGGCATCTCCTTCGGTGCCATCGCCTCGAAGTAGGTCCAGATGCGATCGCCGTCCGGCTCCATGCCCGGCAGAACGCGCGGGCGGGCACCTGTCGCGACGATGATGTGCTTCGCGGTGTACTCGCCGGCCCCGAGCGCGCCACGGGGCGCGGGCGCCTCCGAGGCGGCGACCGTGATCGCACCCGGTGCCGTGATCGTGGCGGAACCCCAGATCACCGGCACCCTGTTCTTCTTGAGGAGGCCGTCGACGCCCTTCGAGAGCTGAGCGGCAACTTTTCGCGATCGCTCCACCACCGCGCCCATGTCGAAGCCGACCTTCTCGGCAGTGAGGCCGAAGCGGTCGGGGTGCTGGAGGTGGCCGTAGATCTCCGCCGAGCGAAGGAGCGCCTTGGTCGGGATGCAGCCCCAGTTGAGGCAGATGCCGCCGAGATGCGAGCGCTCGACGATCGCCGTCTTCAGCCCGAGCTGCGCCGCCCGGATGGCGGCGACGTAGCCGCCGGGGCCGGCGCCGATGATGATCACGTCGAAAGAGGTCTCGGCCATGTCGGGTCTCACGCGGAAACTGGCCGGAGGCTAGGGGGTCGGCGCGCTTCGCGAAAGCCCGGCAGCAATGCGGCTGCCATGCGGGCACTGTCGCGGGCACGGCGATCACGCGGAGGGCGGGCGCGGTGGGTGCGCGATGTAGTTCCGCGTCCGCTGCTCGGCGAGGAAGCGCCGTTCGTCTAGTTCGCCCCGCCGGCCGGCGCGGAAGATCGTGTAGCCGTGCTGCCGCAGAAGGCGGAACAATTCGCGCCGTGTGGGGTGGCCCGGCAGGGACTCGAAGATCACGGTGGTCCGGCGCTCGGTGAGGAAGCGCGTCGCGCCCTGCAGCACGGCGAGTTCGTGGCCTTCCGTATCGATCTTCAGGAGGACGTGACCGGCGCCGGGCGCGAAGTAGTCGTCGAGGCGGCGGACGACGGCCTTCTGGCGGACGATCTCGCCGCGGGCCGGCAGGCCTGCCTGGACCACGGTGTCGATCGAGCCGAACACGGTCCGGTCGCGGGGATAGACGAGGTCCACCGCACCCCGGTCGAAGCCGAGGGCCACCGGCTCGATGCGGACCGCAACACCCGCCGCATCGGCAATGCGCCGGAGCTGCGGCAGGCAGGATTCGTTCGGCTCGAACGAAATCGTCTCGATGCCGTGGACCCGCATGGCGACCGAATGGAGCCCGACATTGGCACCGACGTCGAGGAAGAGCGCGGGCCGATCATGGCGGAGGAGCGCCGCATACTCCGCCTTCACGTTGGGGTCTTCGCCGACGATCGCGAGGACGAGGGAGAGCGGGATATCGGGCCCGAGCGGGAGGTCGATGGCCTTCCCCGCAAAGCGCACCGGCCAGCGCGAGATCGCCGGCAGAGCGGGGTCGCGCGCGAAGGCGGCGAGGATTTCGGTGCGGAGCGTATCGCGCCGGCGATACGGAAGGACCCCGTCGAGCGCGTTGAGCGCCCGCTGGCCGGCGCGACCGCCGAGCGCAAGACGCACGGCGAACGACCGCGCGTCGCGGCCCGCCTTCCGGAGCGGGCGAAACGGGACGCGGGCGAGCTTCAGGATGCCGCGCCGGCCGAACTCAGCCATGGGGCTTCGTCAGCACACCGGCGGCTGCAACTCGACGGTGAACTGACGCGGGCCGACGATCGGCGGGCCCTTTGCCGGCGTCGAGACGATGAACGCGCGCACGATGCAGCGGTCGCTCCGGATCTCGTAGACGTCGGGGCCGACATACTCGATCGCGTTGATCGGGCCGATCGCCGCCGGAATGCCGTTCGCCTCGATCGCGGCCATGATGGCGCTGAACTCCTCCATCCGCTGGTATTCCGGCGGGAGCGCGGCCATGGCCGATGTCGCCGTCGCCATGAACGCGATGGCCGCAACGATCCGTCTCATTGGGTCCTCCTCATGTCCCCGCCGCGATCAGCAGGTATCGGGTGCCGGCCGGCCGGCGAAGCGGTCGGCGATCCATCCGGTCGCGGCGGGAGCACCGCGGCGGCCGGCTTCGCCATGGGTCACTCCCGGCATCAGGAGCAGCGAGGCCGGACGGCCCGCGGCGCAGAGGCTGCGGAAGTACGATTCGGTCACCGGCGGCAGCACGAGTTCGTCGGCGGTGCCCTGGGCAATGAACACAGGCACGCCGCGCGGCGTCACGCCGGGCGTGTTGGCGTCGAGGAGCGTCCGCCACGGCTCGACGGCGGTGAGGTCCGGCACCGACAGGAAGCCCGCGTCGATCACCTTCGCGGGGTCGAGGCGCTCGACGAGGCCGGCGATGGTGTCGATGCAGTCGTCCGCGATCTCGTCGAGGACAGGGATGGCGTCGGCATCGACGACCGCCGCGACGGGCGTATCGAAGAGGCGGCTCCATGCCCAGATCGACATCGCCGCAAGGTTCCGGCCCTCGCCGGTCGCAGCGTCGTCGCGAACGAGCGTCGCGAGCCGGGTCGCCGGCGCTGCCACGGCAACGCCGACCAGCGACAGTTCCGGCGCGTAGTCGCGCGCCAGCATGGTGGCGTAGAGCGCGGCGTGGCCGCCCTGCGAATGGCCCCACAGGGCGAAGCGGTCGTCGACGGTCGATCCGATGAGATTGCGGGCGGCGCGCACGGAATCGAGGACCGCGCGGCCCTCGCTGTCGCCCACGAGGTACGGGTGAATCCCCGGCGTGCCGAGGCCGGGATAGTCGGTGGCGGCGATGGCGTAGCCCTCGCGGATGAGGCCTTCCATGCCCGCCAGCTGTTCGAACATCAGCGGCGCCAGCGTCGGCGCGCAATGGGTTTCAACGCCCGTGGTCGGGTGCGCCCAGGCGACGACGTGCTGTACCTCCTGGTTTCTGAAGCCGGCCGGCATGACGACGAAGCCCGACACGGCGATCGGCTCGCCGTTCACCCCGGTCGAGCGATAGAGGATGCGGTATGCCTCCATGCCCGGCGGCGGCTCGATCCGCACGGCACGGATGATGGTGCCGGGAGGGCCCGGTATCTCGTCGCCCGGCGCCACGTAGAAGCGCGCGGGCACGCAGCCGGCGAGCACCACCGATCCCACTGCGACAGCCAATGCCAAAGCGCGGATCATCCCATCCCCCACTCGGCAACCCCCGGAGCCCATCTACCGACCATGCAGCCTATGCGAGGCTCGCGCGCGACAGAAGATGGCCGATCGGGGAGGGGGCGGTCAGACCAGCATCCCGGCCGGCTTCTCGATATGCCGCCGGAAAGCCCTGAGGAGCTCGGCTGCGATCGCGCCGTCGACGGCGCGGTGATCGGCGGAAAGCGTGACCGTCATCACCGTCGCGATCTCGATGCTGCCGGAATGAACGACGGCGCGCTCCGTCCCGGCGCCGACGGCGAGGATGGTCGACTGCGGCGGGTTGATCACCGCAGCGAACTCGCGCGTGCCGTACATTCCAAGGTTCGAAACCGATGTCGAGCCGCCCTGATACTCGGCCGGCAGCAGTCTGCGGGCGCGGGCGCGCGCGGCGAGATCCTTCATCTCGTTCGAGATTTCCGACAGCGCCTTCGTGTCGGCGTTGCGGACCACGGGAGTGATCAGGCCGCCCGTGATCGCGACGGCGACACCGACATCGGCGTGGCGGTGATGGAGCATCCCGCCCTCGGTCCACGTCACGTTGGCGTCGGGCACGTCGCGGAGCGACATCGCGAGCGCCCTGATGACCATGTCGTTGATCGAGACGCGCCAGACCGGCTTGCCGTCCGGCCCTTCGGGCGCGGCGAGATTGATCTCGTGGCGGAGTTCTGACAGCGCGTCGATCTCGGTGTCGACGGTGAGGTAGATGTGCGGGATCGTCTGCTTCGCCTCCGTGAGGCGACGGGCGATGATCTTCCGGAGGCTGTCGTGCGGTTTTCGCTCGTACGAGCCGTCGGGGTAGATCGCGAGGATCTGCCCGTCGGACATCGGCGCGGGGGCCGGGCCCGCCGCTCCCCCGCCCGAACTCCCCGGCGGTATGGGGCTGGCGGGTCCGCTGCGGGCGGCGCCTGCGTTCTTCGCGGCCTCGATGTCGCCCTTCACGACGCGGCCGCCCGGGCCCGTGCCGGTGATGAACGACAGATCGATGCCTGCGTCGCTCGCGAGGCGGCGGGCCAGCGGCGAGGCGATGACGCGGTGACCCGCGCCTTTGGCTGCCGCGCCCGCGGACTTCGACGCTGTGCCGTCGCCCCGCTTTGTGGCGCCCGTGGAGGGGTCCTCTTCCCCCTCGAGGGGGGACGAGGCACCAGCTTCCGCGCCCTTGCGTGCAGGCCTGGCGGCGCCTTTCGCGGGAGCCGGATCCCCGCCGCCCAGCCGCGCGATCACCGCGTTGACCTTCACGCCCTCGGTGCCCGCCGGGACGAGGATGGCCTCGACCGTGCCATCGTCGGCGGCCTCGACTTCCATGGTGGCCTTGTCGGTCTCGATCTCGGCGATCACGTCCCCGGCCGCCACCCTGTCGCCGGGCTGCACCAGCCATTTGGCGAGCGTTCCCTCCTCCATCGTCGGCGACAGCGCCGGCATGAGGACGTCGATCGCCATTCTCTCAGTGGCCCTTGCGCTCGGAGGTGACGCCGACATCGGTGGCGCGGCCGAGTTCGGCCTCGAACATCGCGACGATCGCGGCGAGCGCCTCGTCGGACGTGCCGACGCCCTCCTTCTCGAAGGCGCGGGCGGCGTGGCGGGCGATGTCGACGAGGAGCATGCCCCACATCGCCGGGTCGTCGAAGGCGCGCATGAACGAGATCGAGAGGCCGCCATCGATCACGAAGGCGCGGAGCACCTCCACCGCATCGTCATTGCCGATCGCATCCGGCGGCAGCGGCTGTTCCTTGGGTTTGCCCATCGGCTCCTACCTGTAGGTGACGGCCTTCACGGCCGCGACGATTTCCGGCACCGAAGGTAGCGCAAGTTTCTCGAGATTGGCGGCATAAGGCATCGGCACGTCCTTGCCGGCGATGCGGAGCACCGGCGCGTCGAGCCAGTCGAACGCCTCCTCCATCACGCGGGCGCTGATCTCGGCGCCGATCGACGCCACCGGCCAGCCCTCCTCGATCGTGACGGCGCGGCCGGTCTTCTTCACCGAGGCGATGACGGTGGCCATGTCGAGCGGCCGCAGGGTCCGGAGATCGATGATTTCGGCGGAGATGTTCTGCATGGCGAGCGCCGCCGCAGCAGCCTCGGCGTAGCGCATGCCGATGCCGAAGGAGACGAGGGTCACGTCGGTGCCTGCACGCGCGACCCGTGCCTTGCCGATCGGCACGAGGACATCGTCGCCCACCGGCACTTCGCCGGAAGCGCCGTAGAGGATCTCGTTCTCGAGGAACACGACCGGGTTCGGGTCGCGGATCGCGGATTTCAGGAGGCCCTTGAAGTCGGCGGCCGTGTAGGGCTGAACGACCTTGAGGCCGGGCACGTGGGCGAACCACGACGCGAAATCCTGGCTGTGCTGGGCGGCGACGCGGGCTGCGGCGCCGTTCGGGCCGCGGAACACGATCGGGACGCCGACCTGGCCGCCCGACATGTAGCGGGTCTTGGCGGCGGAGTTGACGATCTGGTCCATCGCCTGCATCGCGAAATTCCAGGTCATGAACTCGACGATCGGCTTCAGCCCGGCGAGCGCGGCGCCGACGCCGAGGCCGGCAAAGCCGTGCTCGGTGATCGGCGTATCGTAGACGCGGTCCTTCCCGAACTCGTCGAGAAGGCCCTGCGTGACCTTGTAGGCGCCCTGATACTCGCCGACCTCCTCGCCCATGACGAAGACGTCCGGGTCGCGCCGCATCTCCTCCGCCATCGCGTCGCGGAGGGCTTCGCGGATGGTTTGCGTGACGAATTCCGTGCCGGGCGGGAGGGCGTCCGACCCTTCCGTGGGCGCCCCTCCGGCCGCCGGGGCCTTGCCAGCGTCGGTCCCGCTGGTGGCATTGGTCGTGGGCTCCTCACCCTCCTTGTGGGGGAGAGACGGAGAGGAGGACTTTGCCGACTCCGTGCCGGACTCGGCCGCCGAGAGTCCCCCTCCCCGGCCCTCCCCCACAAGGGAGGAGGGAGCAGGAGGGGGCTTGCCCCTTCCAGCACCGTTGTCATCGGCGCCGCTCAGCCGCGCGATCACCGCGTTGACCTTCACCCCGTCGGTGCCTTCCGGGACGAGGATCGCCTCCAGAATCCCATCGTCGGCGGCTTCGACTTCCATCGTCGCCTTGTCGGTCTCGATCTCGGCGATGACATCGCCGGCGGAAACGGAATCACCTTCCTTCTTCAGCCACTTCGCGAGCCGGCCTTCCTCCATCGTGGGCGAAAGGGCGGGCATGAGGACGTCGATCGGCATGGGGCTTCCGGTCAGGCGAGAACGTCGGTCCAGAGCTCGGACGGATCGGGCAGCGGGGCGGACTGGGCGAAATCGGCGGCGTCGGCGACGAGGGCGCGCACCTCGGCGTCGATCGCCTGGAGGTCGTCGTCGGTCGCCCAGCCGTTCTCGATGAGGTGGTGGCGAAGGTACCCGATGGCATCCCGGCCCTGGCGGACCCTGTCGACCTCCTCGCGCGTCCGGTACTTGGCGGGATCCGACATCGAGTGGCCGCGGTAGCGGTAGGTCAGCATTTCGAGGAGGTACGGCCCCTTCCCCGACCGCGCCCAGTCGAGCGCCCGCTTTCCCGCGTCATAGACGTCGTGGATATGCATGCCGTCGACCTGCTCGCCCGGAATGTCGAACGAGGCACCGCGCCGGGAGAAATCCGATTGCGCCGTCGCCCGCTCGGCCGCCGTGCCCATGGCGTAGCGGTTGTTCTCGACGACGTAGACGACCGGCAGCTTCCAGAGGCCGGCCATGTTGAAGCTCTCGTAGACCTGGCCCTGGTTCGCCGCGCCCTCGCCGAAATAGGTCACGCAGACCTTCCCGTCCTTGCGGTAGCGGTTCGCGAAGGCGATGCCGGTGCCGAGCGGAACCTGGGCGCCGACGATGCCGTGGCCGCCGTAGAACGATTTCTCGACGCTGAACATGTGCATCGAGCCGCCCTTGCCGCGCGAATAGCCCGCGGCGCGGCCGGTGAGCTCGGCCATCACGCCGCGCGGGTCCATGCCCGTTGCCAGCATGTGGCCGTGGTCACGGTAGGCGGTGATGACCTGGTCGCCGGGCCGCATCGCCGCGGTCATCCCGGTCACGACCGCTTCCTGGCCGATGTAGAGGTGGCAGAAGCCGCCGATGAGGCCCATGCCGTACATCTGGCCCGCGCGCTCCTCGAAGCGACGGATCAGCAGCATGTCCCGGTAGGCTTTCAGCTCCGTCGCGCGATCGAAATGGGCGAACGCCGGGGAGGCAGGGGTCGGGTCCCCGACATGCCGGAGGGCAGCTTTTGCCTTGTCGCTCATGCGGTTGGCCGCTCCATGAGCATCCAACGCTAGAACAGCTTCGTTGCTCCTCCAAGACGACGGAGCACGGGCGGATGCATCGTCGCACCCCGCTCAACCCTTTACTCCGTCAGCGAAAACGCACCGCGATGCAGGGCCAACATGGCTGGCCTGCGGCACCGGTTCCGGCCAAGGGTCCCGTCAGGGGACGATGACGACGTCGTTCGGGCCGATGATGTTGAGGCTCCGGCGCGCGCGCTCGTCGACCATGTCGGGGTCGAGCGTCTGCGGCCGGAGGAGCGAGGCGTTGCGCTCGTAGCCGGCCGTCTCCTGCCGCAGCGCCGCCAGTTCGGCCTCGAGCGCCTCGATCTGGACGTCGAACTGCTCGCGGGCCCGGATGCCGTATGAGCCGCTGAAGGCGTGCATGCCGAAATAGCCGAGAAACACGGCGGCGATCACCGGCAGCACCAGCTTCCGGAGGGGCGAACGGTTGATCGTGGCTGCGGTCATGTCGGAAGGGTCGGAGGACGATCCCGCGACACTGGCGAAAGATGCTTAACGAGGATTGAAGACGGCGTCGCTGGCAGTGTACGGGCGTCACCCCACCTGCGCTGCCGGCCCCGCAGCACATTCGACGTGCCCACCGCCACAACCGCTCATTCCTGCGAACGGCGCTTGAAGGAGTTCGTCGCGTTGTTTCCCTCGCCCCGTTCGGGGCGAGGGAAATGACCGGAGTGGACAGAGATGCCTTCACGCGCTCGAAAGCGGGCAGGCGAGCCGGCCGCGCCGCGACTACCCCTGCCCGCGAAGCACCGAGCGGGCAGCGTACTGGCCCGACGGACCGAGTGCTTCTTCGATACGGACGAGCTGGTTGTACTTGGCGAGGCGGTCGGTGCGCGACAGCGAGCCGGCCTTGATCTGACCGCAGTTGGTCGCGACCGCGAGGTCGGCGATGGTCGAATCCTCGGTCTCGCCCGAGCGGTGCGAGGCGACGGCGGTGTAGCCGGCCTTGTGGGCGATCTCGATCGCTTCGAGCGTCTCGGTGAGCGTGCCGATCTGGTTGACCTTCACCAGCAGCGAGTTGGCGGTGCCGCGGGCGATACCCTCGCGGAGGCGCTCGGGGTTGGTGACGAAAAGGTCGTCGCCCACGAGCTGCGTCGTCCTGCCGATGGTGTCGGTGAGCGCCTTCCAGCCGTCCCAGTCGTCCTCGGCCATGCCATCCTCGATCGAGATGATCGGGTAGCGCTTCACGAGGTCGGCGAGGTAGGCGACCTGGGTCGCGGGATCGCGGGTCTTGCCCTCGCCCTCGTACTTGTAGACGCCGTCCCGAAACATCTCGGTCGAGGCACAGTCGAGCGCGAGGTAGACGTCCTCGCCCGGCCGGTAGCCGGCCTTCTCGATCGCCTTCATGGCGAAGGAGAGTGCCTCGTCGGCGCTCTGAAGGTTCGGGGCGAAGCCACCCTCATCGCCGACATTGGTGTTGTGGCCGGCGTCCTTCAGCTGCTTCCGCAGCGAATGGAACACTTCCGAGCCCATGCGGAGCGCCTCGGCGAAGGTCGGCGCCCCCACCGGCATGATCATGAATTCCTGGAAGTCGATCGGGTTGTCGGCGTGGACGCCGCCATTGATGATGTTCATCAGCGGTACCGGCAGAATGCGGGCCGCGGGGCCGCCGAGATAGCGCCAGAGCGGCAGGCCGGACGCCGCGGCGGCCGCCTTCGCCACCGCGAGCGAGACGCCGAGGATCGCGTTGGCGCCGAGGCGGCCCTTGTTGGGCGTGCCGTCGAGCTCGATCATGGTGCGGTCGATGTGGATCTGCTCTTCGGCTTCCATGCCGCCGACGGCTTCGAAAATCTCGGTGTTGACGGCCTCGACGGCCTTCAGCACGCCCTTGCCGCCGTAGCGCTTTCTGTCGTCGTCGCGGAGCTCGACGGCCTCGTGCGCGCCGGTCGAGGCGCCCGACGGGACGGCGGCACGGCCGGTGGAGCCGTCCTCGAGAAACACGTCGACTTCGACGGTGGGGTTGCCGCGGCTGTCGAGAATCTCGCGCGCAGTGATGTCGACGATCGCAGTCATCGTTTCCCCTTCGGTCGGCGCGCCCCTTGCAAACGAGGCGTGCGGCGGCTTCTAACCGACGGAGGGCCGGTCCGGAAGGGGCGGCAAGGGGCGGAACCGCAGGCCTGCCATGCCGTTCGGACAAGCATCGTGACCGACCTCGTCATCACCAATGGCGACTCCGCCGCCGACGTGCTCGCCGCCGCCGGCCTGCCCGGCCGGATGGTGCCGTGGCGGGACGTTCTCCACGAAGGCCCGCTGGTGCCCGCGCCGAGCCTTTCGGCGCTCTCCGACATCCGGGCGAGGTTCCTCAGCGAGCGGTTCGGCCTGCCCTATGCCGAGGCACGGGCCGATTTCCTGGCGCGCGACGCGGTGGTGGAGGCGCACGCCCTGTTCGACCGCGTGGTGATCTGGGTCGAGCACGACCTCTACGACCAGTTGCAGCTTCTCCAGGCGCTCTACGTCCTCCACGCCTCCGGCCGTACGGAGGGGCTCGTTCTGGTCCAGGCCGACGACTTCATCGCCACGCAGAAGCCGGAAACCGTGCTGCGTTTCGGCGAGGCCGCGATCGACCTCACGCCGGCGATGATAGCGACGGCCGCCGCGCTCTGGCAGGCGCTGATCGCGCCGTCGCCGGAGCCGGTGCTGCAGCGCCTCAAATCCGCGACCACCGGCTTCCGGTTCCTGCGGCCGGCGCTCGGCCGGTTCATCGAGGAACTGCCGGCAACGGGGAGCGGCCTGTCGCGGTCGGCCCGCGTGGCGCTGTCGGTGATCGCCCAGAACGGACAGACGCCGCGCGACGTGTTTTCGCGGCTCCTCGCGAGCGAGGAGGCGGCCTTCATGGGCGACTGGTCGGTCTTCCGCGTGCTGGACGACCTTTCCTTCGCATCCGAGCCGCTCGTTGCCGGCCTCGAAGCGCCCTACCCCTGTGCCGGCGATCCCGGCGCCGCCGACGACTATCTCGACCGGCCGCTGGCGCTGACGAAGTTCGGGCGCACGGTGCTGCGCGGCGAAGCGGACAGCGTGGCAATCAACGGAATTGACCGCTGGTGGGCCGGTACGCATATGACCGGCCACGACGCATGGCGGTGGGACAGCACCGGCCGACGTCTCGTTCCGCCGGGCGGCAATGCCGTTCCGGTGCCCGAAACGAAGGAACAGGACTGGCCATGACCGACCCGGCGCTCCAGCTCGGCCGCCCGGCGACGATTCCGGAAAACCCGGACCTCGCCGTGCTCGACCGCGTGCCGAACCCGCAGGCCGACGTGAGTTACGTCGCCCGCTTCACCTGCCCGGAATTCACCTCGCTCTGCCCCGTGACGGGTCAGCCCGATTTCGGCCTCCTCGTCATCGACTACGTACCGAATGCCTGGCTCCTCGAATCGAAGTCGCTGAAGCTGTACCTTGCCGCATTCCGGAACCACGGCGCGTTCCACGAGGACTGCACCGTCGGCATCGGCCGGCGGATCGTGGAGCTTCTCGATCCGCACTGGCTCCGCATCGGCGGCTACTGGAACCCGCGCGGCGGCATTCCGATCGACGTGTTCTGGCAGACCGGCGCACCGCTCGTCGGCGTGTGGCTGCCGGACCAGGGGGTCAACCCGTACCGGGCGCGGGGGTAGCGGCGCGCCTCCAGCTGTCGGCTTCTTCCCTTCCCTCGTCATTGCCGAGCTTGACCCGGCAACCCATGATGAATCCGCACCACGGGCGCTCGATGGTGCATTTGCCATCCCATCGCTCGGCGCGAGAGGCGCGTCATCATGGGTCCCCGGGTCAAGCCCCGGGAAGACGAGCTGGGGGTGGATTACTTGGGGGGGGATTGCTGGGCCAACAATACCTTCTATGCAGAGACAGAAATGGACACGTCCGTATCCACCCCCGTCCGCACTGACTTCTCCAGTCGCGCGTAACCAACTGTCATTTGAATAAGCATGAGATAGTAGTACGTCGTCTCATCCAGGTTGGACACATTGACAACATCGATCCGACACGGCGGATCGATCATGTTGCCATAGATCAAGTTATCCACCCATACGTCGCCGCCACGGCCCCCAGCCTCTGGAAAGCCGAGGGCTGTCTTCAGCGCCTGATCGACATCGCTTGGCCGTTTCCATTGAGAGGCATCCACCAGAAAAACGCGCATCGCCTCCACCGCTACAAAAGCCAATGTCGTAGCGTAGCTTCTGGCCTCAAGGCCGCTACCTGTCACGCGGTCCCAGCGGCAGAAGAATGTCCGTCTGCAGTTCCTCGTACCGCATCCCGTCCACGCTCCACGCGCCGCAGATCGCCAATGCCGTGTCTCCGTTCACAGGGCGAGGCGTAGCAGGGGCCGTTTGACTTATGTTGCGGAGTTGCCGGGCGGCTTCTTCACGACC
>JADLGL010000009.1 GCA_020849325.1 Bauldia sp.
CGAGACCGCGCCGACCGCGCCGAAGCATGTGCCGATGTTCGCCGAGAACCGCGTCGGCCGCCGCGACCTCCCGCCGCGGCCCGCCGAGGCGACCGTCCCGGCGCGGAAAATCCAGGCCGCCGGCTAGAAACCGTACCCGACTTCGTGACGGAACCCCTGGCGCTTCGAACCTCCCCTTGCGGGGAGGCTGAAGGCGGCAAGCGGAGCGCCGCCGCCTTCCGAGAGGGTCGCGGCCCCGATCCCGGCACTTGGCGCGCGTCCGCCCCCCCTCCCGAACCGGCAAAGCGCCGGTTCGACCACCCCGCAAGGGGGTGGCTCAAGGACCGATGCGTCCCGGCCCTACTGCGGAGCGTCCGGCGCGAGGTCGAGAAAAGACCGGCCGTCGCGGTCCTCGATCGCTACCACCCAGAGATCGGTGTCGAAACGGCGCTCGCGGTCGAGCCGGGCCGAGACGGCGGCTGCGTCGGCGCCCGCAAGGACGCGCTGGAAGAGCCGGTCGCCGCCGGTGTCGTCGAACGCGGTCTGCGGCGCGGGCGCGTAGAGGTCGATGGTGCGATCCGGCCGCTCGACGGTGACGAAGATCGCGCCCGCTTCCTCGGCGCCGTGGCGAACGACGGCGGCGAAAGCGCCTTCGATGAACGAGCGCCGAACGAGGGCGCTCACGAAGAGCGCCGACGTGACCCGCACGGTCAGAGCGTCAGCGCGCCGATCGCGGTCATCCGCGCAATCAGGCCGGAGTCGAGCGCGCCAGTGACCGAAAGGCCGTTGTCGAGCTGGAACCGGCGGATCGCCGCGGTGGTGGCGGCGTCGACGGTGCCGTTGGCGACGACCGGGCCGTAGCCGGACTGGTTGAGCGCGGTCTGGACGGCGAGGATCGTCGACGGCGCGGCGGGGTCACCCGCCACCTGCGCCGCGACGGGCGCGGCGGGCGCCGGGGTGGTTGCCGTCGCGGGCGCGGCCGCGGCGGTGCGGAGCTGCGTGAGCAGCGCTTCGCTGACCTCCCCGGTGACGGTCAGGCCGCGCGCGGTTTCGAAGGCTTCGATGGCGCGGCGGGTGCGCGTGCCGAAAAGACCGTCCACCGTCCCCGGCTCGTAGCCGAGACGGGTGAGGAGCTGCTGGGCCTCGACGACGCTGGGCGAAGCCGGGGTCGCGGTGACCTGCGGCGTCTCGGCCATCGCGGTCTGGACGATGCGGGCGAGTTCGTCGACGCGCTCGGGGTTCGCGGCGGGAGCCGGAACCGCGGGGGACTGTGTCGCCTGCTGCGCGGCCGCCGGCGTACCGGTTGCGGCCGTCTCGGCGGTGCGCGTCGCGAAGAACGGCGAGGGGTGGTCGGCGGCCTGGCGGAAGGCGGCGTTGACGACGATCGCCGCGGTGCCCGCGACGAGGAGCGCGGCCGCGAGCGTGCGGCCGGGATTGCGGGCGACGACGCGGAGCACGCGGGCGAAGCGGCCCGGCTCTCCGCCGCTGATCAGATCATCGCCGTAGTAGCGCGCCGCGCGGTCAAGCAATCTTCCGCTCCCGGTTCAGAAGACCGGCGATGCCCCCGATCGTCCCCGTGCCCGCAGCGCCGGAAACGAGCGGCAGGGTCACCGTCACGGTGGTCCCGAGCCCGGCCGTCGAACGGATCGTCACCTCACCGCCGTGGAGCGAAACGAGGCCCTTGACGATCGAGAGTCCGAGGCCGGTGCCCTCGTAGGTCCGATTATACGCGGAATCGACTTGAAAGAAAGGGATTCCAAGGCGCGGCAGGTCGTTTTCGCCGACGCCGATGCCCCGGTCTTCGACGCTGAGAGCGACCGCCGAACCGGTGTCGCGGGCGGTGACGGCGATCGTCCCGCCGACGCGGCTGAACTTCACCGCGTTCGACAGGAGATTGATCAGGATCTGGCGGCAGGCCTGACGGTCGGCGAACACCGACGGGAGGTCGCGCTCGAGGTGGTTCTCCACCGTGAGGCTGCGCTGTCCGGCCTGCGGCTGCATGATCGCCGCACATTCCTCGACGATCGGGCCGAGCGCGATCGGCTCCTGCGTGATCGCGAACATCCCGGCCTCGATCTTCGAGACGTCGAGGAGGTTGTTGACGACCTTGAGGAGGTGCTCGCCGGACTGACGGATCAGCCGGGCGTATTCGCGCCAGCGCGCCTCGTCGAACGAGCCGAGCTTGTCGCTCGCGAGGAACTCGGAAAAGCCGACGATCGAGTTGAGCGGGGTGCGGAGCTCGTGGCTCATATGGGCGAGGAACCGGCTCTTGGCGACGTTGGCGGATTCGGCCGCGACGCGGGCCTCCTCCCCTTCCGCCTCGATCGCCTTCCGGTCCGAGATGTCGCGCGTGACTGCGATGGCGGCGACCGGCTTGCCGTCGCTGCCGGCGACCGGACGGCAGCGCATCTCCACCCACACCTGGGTGTCGCCGCGCCCATCGGCGGCCGGGCGGCGGAGGCGGAACTCGATGGCGGCGCTGCCGCGGCCATCAAGGACATCGCTGACGGCGGACAGGTATTTCGGGCGATCGGCGACGTTGACGCGCCGGAAAAGGCCGTCGCCGGCAAGATCGGACGGGCGGATGCCGAACAGGGTTTCCGCCGACGCCGAAGCGAAGTCGACCGAGGCGCCGGCGCCGTGGCGCGTGACGAGGTCGACCGCGTTGTCGGCGATCATGCGGTGGACGCCGTCGTCGATCCGCCGCTGCGGCGCCGACCGGACCCGGAGAACCGGCGTGACGAGGAGGACGGCCGCGCCGAGAAAAGCGAGATGGCCGAGCGCGACCGCCACGCCCGACACGCCCCATTCCGGCACGAAGGCGGGTCCCGTGGTGCCGATCGCGGCAACGAAAGCCAGGAATGCCGCCGCGACCGCACCGGCGCGGACGACGTCGCGGCGCTCGTCGAGCCCGGTTGCGAGCGGCACGAGGACGAGCCAGGCGAGGAAGGGCGACGCGAGGCCGCCGGTCATGACGGCGAGCCAGGAGACGATGGCGCCGATGGCGACCGGGACGACGAGTTCTGCCGCCCGCGGCCGATTCCGCCCGATCGCGAGGGCGACGGGGAACGGCGCGAGCGCCCAGAAGAAGCCGAGCGCGGCGAAGATGCCGCCGGGACCGCCGAGCGCCACCCAGGCCGGGAACGCGGCAAGGCCGAGACAGGCGAGGACGAGCGCGCGGACAAGCGCCGTGCGGAGGCCGTCGCGGGTCTCCGGCCCGACGTTCGGCATGTCGCCGATCTGGCCGTCGAGGAAGCGCAGCAGCGGCGCGGGCAGGTGCATCGGTGACAAGGCGGCTCGCGGAGAAAGGCCGGGTGGCCCCGACTGCGGTCACGCTCGCAGCCGGGGCTTAAGGCGAGGCTAAGGGGGCGGACGCCGGCACCGCGTTTCCGCCGGGGTTCCGGCGAACGGCCGCGAAAACCCGCCAACGCGGTTAACGAATGGTCTCGCCGGGCCGCGGCGGTTCCGGAACGGGTCCCCCGGTCAGGGTGTTGCGGCGCACGCGATCCGATCGCCCCAATTCCGTTCAATTTTAGCAAAAGGCTGAACGCGCCTTTCAACGGGCCGGCGCTATGGGGGAGGCGTCGTCGTTCGAGTCCGCGTCCAATGTTCCGCCTCCTCCGCACTGCGTTCTGGCTGTGCATCGTCATCCTCCTCCTGCCGGGCGATCCGGAGCGGGGGGAGGACGCGCCGAGCGTGACGGTGCTCGAGCTGATGATCGCGGCCCGCGACATCGTTTGGGACATCTCGCACCTGTGCGAGCGCAACCCCGACCTCTGCGAGACCGGCGGCGAGGTCGGCCAGATCCTCGCCGACAAGGCGCGCTACAACATCGGCCAGCTCACCGACTATCTCGCCGCCGGCGATGCCCCGGAAACCGACACGCTGACGGCAGGCGACGTCGCAACGCCGTGGCAGGCGCCCGCCGCGCACCAGGTTGCCGCCGCCGGCGGGTAGCGGCCGAAGTCCCACCAGGCGCGGCTTCGCTCGCCTCTCTCCGGCGGGTAGAGGCCTTCGCAGTTCGGTGATCCCTGACTCGCTGCGCTCCCAAGGGATGGAGCCCTCTCCCCGAACGGTGCGAGGGGAACATTCTCCGCCCGCGGTACCAGTCGGCGCGCGGCATCGCTATATCTGCGGCACGCTTTCGCCTCAGGCCCCACACCCGTGCAGATCCAGCAGCTCTACGACGATTTCGCCCTCCTCGACGACTGGGAGGACAAGTACCGCTACCTGATCGAACTCGGGCGCGGGCTCGAGCCGCTGCCCGACGCCGAACGGAATGCCGACAACAAGGTGTCGGGCTGCACCAGCCAGGTGTGGCTGTGGACGCGCGTCGAGGACGGCACCGCGCCCCGGCTCCGCTTCGTCGGCGACAGCGACGCGCACATCGTCAAGGGACTGGTGGCGGTGGTGCTGACGCTGTTCGACGGCAAGACCGCGACAGAGATCGCCGGGATCGACCCCGAGGCGGCGTTCCGGCGGCTCGATCTTGCGGCGCACCTGTCGCAGCAG
Organism: Bauldia sp.; assembly: GCA_020849325.1. Lineage (GTDB taxonomy): Bacteria > Pseudomonadota > Alphaproteobacteria > Rhizobiales > Kaistiaceae > JADLGL01. Next base: position 4,492 of record JADLGL010000009.1, read on the forward strand.
CGTTCGAACGGGCTCCGCTCGATGGTGGCGCGGATCAAGGCCGACGCGCGGAAGGTTCTCGCCGCCGGAACCGAAGCCTGAGAAAAGCAAAGGCCCCGGCGCGTTTCGCGGCCGGGGCCTTCGGAGGCTTTCGGTGCTGCGGACTTAGCCGCGGCGGCGGCGCTGCTGGCCGAGGCCCATCTTCTTGGCGAGGGCCGAGCGGGCGGCGGCGTAGTTCGGCGCGACCATCGGATAGTCGGGGGCGAGACCCCACTTCTCGCGGTACTCTTCCGGCGAGAGGTCGTAGTGGGTGCGCAGGTGCCGCTTCAGCGACTTGAACTTCTTTCCGTCCTCGAGACAGATGATGTAGTCGGGGAACACCGACTTCTTCGGGTTCACCGCCGGCTTCAGCGGCTCGGGCTCCGGCTCGTTGGTGCCGGAATGGGTGCGCATCAGCGCCTGATGGACTTCTGCGATCAGACCAGGGAGATCACCCGCCGGAACGGAGTGATTGGCGACATAGGCCGATACGATGTCAGCAGTCAGATCGATCAGGTCGGACTGTGCGGATTCTTCCATCATGACTCACCTTGCTGCGTCCGAGAGGACAAATGAATGCTTCCCCGGGGCGTCACGCAAGGATCGTCCGCCTGCGGTCGGCCAATTGAGCGGGCCGAAGCGGCCGTTGCCACGACTTAACCCCGAGTCTCGCGGTCCGTATAGGATTGTTCTTGGTCCAATACAAGAGCCAATCAAGAGTTGTTGGGGGAGCAAGAAACCCCATATGCAGAGACCAGACTTACGGATGCCTCAATTCGCCGCAGCCAGTGGGTAGACAGGGACCTCAAACGCAATTCTGTGAGGAAGTGCCCTTGATCCACCGGGAGACAGTAATTGTAACCAGCGGGCGCGTTGACCCGCGCCGAACCGGACGACCGACATGAAGCCGAAGATCATCAGGACGGACGCGGAGTGGAAGGCCCTGCTCACGCCGGCGCAGTACAGCGTCGCCCGTCACCAGGGCACCGAACGGGCCTTCACGGGGCCGTACTGGGACGAGAAGCGCGCGGGCCTCTACAGCTGCGTCTGCTGCGGCGAGCCGCTGTTCCGGTCGGAGACGAAGTTCGATTCCGGCACCGGCTGGCCGAGCTTCAATGCGCCGGTTGCCGGCGACGCGGTCGAAGAGCATGTCGACCGCTCGCACGGCATGGTGCGGACCGAGGCGATCTGCGCGCGCTGCGACGCGCATCTCGGCCACATCTTCCCCGACGGCCCGCGGCCGACGGGGCTGCGCTACTGCATGAACGGGACGGCGCTCGCCTTCGAGCCGGACTGAGCGCCGCCCGGGGATTCCGCTACCGCGCCTTGGCCAGGAGCTCGTCGACGTACTCCCAGTTCACGAGGGAATCGACGAAGGCCTCGAGGTACTTCGGCCGGGCGTTGCGGTAGTCGATGTAGTAGGAGTGCTCCCACACGTCGACGCCGAGGATCGGCACGCCGCCATGGACGAGCGGGTTCTCGCCGTTCGGCGTCTTGGAGATCTCGAGCTTGCCGTTCTTGACCGCCACCCAGGCCCAGCCAGAGCCGAACTGGCCGGTGCCGGCGGCGACGAAATCGGCACGGAACTTGTCGTAGCCGCCGAGGTCCGAATCGATCGCGGCCTGCACGGCGCCCGGCAGCTTCCTGCCGCCGCCATTCGGCTTCATCCACTTCCAGAAGTGGATGTGGTTGTAGTGTTGGCCGGCGTTGTTGAAGAGAGGCTGATTCTTGCCGAAGCTGCCCTTGACCACCTCCTCGAGGCTCTTACCCTCGAGGCCCGAACCTTCCAGCAGCTTGTTGCCGTTGGTCACGTAGGCCTGATGGTGCTTGTCGTGGTGGTATTCGAGCGTCTCGGCCGACATGAACGGCTTCAGGGCGTCGTAGGCATAGGGAAGGCTGGGCAGTTCGAACGCCATCTCGTGGCTCCTCTCATGGTCCGGCGGGGCGGCGGGAGGAACGATCGGTTCCACGGTCGCGCGCGTGTCGGCCGGGAACATAGGTGGCCCCCGGAAGGGCGGCAAGCCGAAGGGAGAGAGTCGCGTTTGCGTTTGTTGCCGGGCGTCGTCGTCCCCTGTAGAGACTGCGGTCGCATCAGGGCGGTCACATGGAAGAACTGATAAACCGCATCGGCGAAAAGGCCGGCGTTCCGCACGAAGCGGCGCGGCAGGCGGTGTCGGTGTTCATCTCCTATCTCGACCGGAGTGCGCCGCGCGAGCGCATGGCGGACGTGTACGCTGCCGTTCCCGGTGTCGAATCGCTGGTGGTGAAGCAGAAGGGCGGGCTCTTCGGCTTCCTCAACAACGGCCTCACCAGCGTCTATTCCCAGCTTTCCGCCGCCGGCTTTTCGTCGCAGCAGATGCAGTGGGCCGGCGAGGAGCTGCTCGCCTTTGCGCGCGAAAAAGCGGGCGCGGAGGCGGTCGACGACATCATCGCCTCGGTGCCGCAGCTCCGGCAGCTGTTCTAGGGCATGATCCGTTGAAGTCGGATCATGCTCGTCGCCTTATTCCTTGATGGAGCATGATCTTTTTCGAAGAACCGGCAGCCGCTTCTTCGGATCATGCTCTAGGGTCGGGCACCGGACGCGCCGGCCGGTCGGAGGCGCCATGAACCGCCGCGAATTCGCTGCCATCGCCGCCTCGGCGGCGCTCATTCCCGGCCTCGGCTCGGCCGCCCGCGCCGTCGTCACCGCCGCCGGCACGATCGACGTCACCGAATACGGCGCCGTCCCCGGCACGCCCGACGACCAGAGCGTCGCGATCCAGGCGGCTCTCGACGCCGCATCGGCCGGCGACGGCCTCCTGTTCCTGCCGCCCGGCCGCTACCGCGTCGCGAACCTCACTCTGCCGCAGCGCTGCCGGATCGCCGGCGTCGCCGGCGCGAGCGTTCTCGCGTTCGGCGGCAACGGCCATCTCCTCGCCGGGCAGGGCTGCGCGATCGTCCGCCTCGACGACCTCGTCATCGACGGCATGGACCTGCCCCTCGGCGAGACGGTGCCGGGAACGCTCTACCTCGCGGATTGCGCCGACGTCGCGATCACGGGATGCCGGTTCACCGGCAGCCGCGGTGCGGCGCTCGCCTTCGACCGCTGCGGCGGGCGCCTCACGGGCAACGACGTAACCGGGGCCGCGATCGGCATGTGGCTCGTCGATTCGACGGGGCTATCGGTCACCGGCAATGCCGTCACCGACTGCGCCGACAACGGCATTCTCGTCCACCGCTGGGAGCCGGGCGAGGACGGGACGATCGTGTCGGGCAACCGCGTCGAGCGGATCGGCGCCGCGAGCGGCGGAACCGGGCCGTACGGCAACGGCATCAACGTCTACCGGGCGCACGGCGTCACCGTGTCCGGCAACCGCATCGCCGACTGCGCCTTCACAGCGGTGCGGGCGAACGGGGCCAACGCGGTGGTCATCACCGGCAACAACTGCACGCGGCTCGGCGAGACGGCGATCTACTCCGAGTTCGCCTTCGAGGGCGCGGTGATCGCCGACAACGTCATCGACACCGCGGCCACCGGCATCAGCGTCGCGAATTTCATCGACGGCGGGCGGATCGCGACCGTCACCGGCAACATCGTCCGGAATCTCACCGGCAGCGGCCCCTACCCGGCCGACCCGCCGGGCTTCGGCAACGGCATCTATGTCGAGGCCGAATCGACCGTGTCGGGGAACGTCGTCGAGGGCGGGCCGCTGGCCGGCATCTGGCTCGGCTGGGGGCCCTATCTCCGCAACGTCGTGGTGACGGGGAACATCGTCCGCGGGACGCGATTCGGCTTCGCGGTGTCGGTGGTCGAGGGCACCGGGACGGTCGTCATTGCCGACAACCTCGTCGCCGAAACCGCGGAAGGCGGCGTTTTCGGCTATCGCTGGGCCGAGCGGGTGACGGGCGAGCTCATCGACGGGCCCTCTCCCAACCCGTCGTTGCTTCTGAGCAACAATCGGCTCGGATAGTGGGCGCCGCAGAGAGGCGGCTTTAACCGACATCCACCCCGGGTCTTCCCAGGTCGCCAGACTCGGGCTAACAATTCGTTCACGGTTTTGACGCGGGTCAGTTTGCCCGCGTGAGGCACTGGCAGCCAGAGTTCGCGAACAAGTGCTGCGCGGTGCCTAAATGCGCGGTCCACGGCGATTGGCCAAGGGCCGCTGGGGGAGACTGGACAGGCTTTCCGGCGCGCCGGCCGTAGCTGTGGGCTTTGGACACCGCAATATTCCACGCGGGCCGCTCGCATCTCCAGGTGACCTTTACCGAGCCGCCGAGCTCTCAGACCGGTCTCCCCCTTTCAATCCAACGAAGGCGCTTTCGATCCCCGCAGGATTGCGCCAAGGACAGCCAAGCTGCCGATCCGCCGACTTTCCGAGGACATGGTCAACCGCATCGCCGCGGGCGAGGTGGTCGAGCGCCCGGCGAGCGTCGTCAAGGAACTGGTCGAGAACGCCATCGACGCGGGCGCCCGCCGCATCGAAGTGGCGACGGCGGGCGGCGGCCTGTCGCTGATCCGCGTCACCGATGACGGCGTGGGCCTCGAGCGCGACGATCTTCCGCTCGCGGTCGAGCGGCACTGCACCTCGAAGCTCGACGGCGGCCTCGACGCCATCGCGACGCTCGGCTTCCGCGGCGAGGCGCTCGCCTCGGTCGGCGCGGTGGCACGGCTCTCGATCACGAGCCGCCGGCGCGGCGCCGACGAAGGCTGGGCGATCGGCGTCGACGGCGGGCGTGTCTCGGCGCCCGTGCCGGCCGCAGCGGCCCCCGGTACGCGCGTGGAGGTATCGGACCTCTTCTTCGCAACGCCCGCGCGGCTCAAATTCATGAAATCCGAGCGCGCCGAGACGGCGGCGATCACCGAGACCGTGCGCCGTCTCGCGATGACGAACCCCGACATCCGCTTCAGCCTGTCCGGCCCCGACCGGGCGCTGACCGATTTCGCAGCGACCGGCGCCTCCGGCTTCGCCGAGCGTCTCGAGCAGATCCTCGGCCGCGACTTTCGGGAGAACTCGGTCGAGATCGACGCCGAACGCGCCGGCGTCCGCCTCTCCGGCCGGGCGGGCCTCCCCACCTACAACCGCGGCAACGCGGTCCAGCAATACCTCTTCGTCAACGGCCGCGCGGTCCGCGACAAGCAGCTCCTCGGCGCGCTTCGCGGCGCCTATGCCGATTTCATCGGCCGCGACCGCCATCCCGTCGCGGCGCTCTTCATCGACCTGCCGCCCGACATGGTCGACGTCAACGTCCATCCGGCGAAGGCCGAAGTCCGGTTCCGCGACCCCGGCCTCGTCCGCGGCCTCGTCGTCGGCGCGGTGCGCGAGGCGATCGCCGGCGCCGGCCACCGCGCGACACGGACGGGCGCCGCCGCGATGACGGACGCCTTCGCGCGCCGCGCGCCGGCGCCGGCCGCGTTCCGCAGCGCCGCCGCGCCCCGCGAGCCCTACGGCGCGCCTCTCCCCGGCTTCGTCGCCCCGCCCGGCCTCGGCGAAGCGGTGCAGGCGCTGTTCGCGGACCTTCCCGCCAGTGCCGACGTCCGGGCCGACGCGCCCGCACCCGCCACTGCCGACCCGGCGCGGCCGCTCGGCGTGCCGCGGGCGCAGATCCATGAGAACTACATCGTCGCGCAGACCGCCGACGGGCTCGTGGTGGTCGACCAGCATGCCGCGCATGAGCGGCTCGTCTACGAGCGGCTCAAGGCGGCGCTCGCGTCGTCGGCAGTGCCGCGCCAGCTCCTCCTCGTACCCGAGATCGTCGACCTCCCGGAAGACGATGTCGGGCGGCTCGCCGACCGCGCCGCCGAACTTGCCGAACTCGGCCTCGTCGTCGAGCCGTTCGGCCCGGGCGCCGTGGCGATCCGCGAGGTGCCGGCGCTCCTCGGCAAGGTCGACGGCGCGGGCCTCGTCCGCGATCTCGCGGACGAACTCGCCGACATCGATTCCGCCGCCACGCTCCGCTCGCGGCTCGACAGGGTCGCCGGCACGATGGCGTGCCACGGCTCGGTCCGCTCCGGACGGCGGCTCCGGCCCGAGGAGATGGATGCCCTTCTCCGCGACATGGAGCGGACGCCGCATTCGGGGCAGTGCATCCACGGCCGGCCGACCTATATCGAGCTGAAGCTCGCCGACATCGAACGGCTGTTCGGGCGGCGGTGACCGGCGGGCTTCCGATGACGTCATCAAGCCGGTAGGGTAGCTCCGATCAGCGAGGGTCCGTTGAACCGCATCGACATTTCCGGCCATGGCGGCGAGGCGCGGGTGCGCTATCTCGACGGCGATTTCCAGGTGATCTCGCCGGGGAGCTTCGTCCGCTGCGCGGTGACGGGTGTCGCGATCAAGCTCGACGAGCTCCGCTACTGGAGCGTCGCGCGGCAGGAAGCCTATGTCGACGCCGCCGCCTCGCTGAAGCGGCACCAGGAAACGGGCGACGCGTCAGGGCGCTGAGCGCGCCCGCAGCCGGACGCGATCGAGCACGGCGCCGACGACCGCGGCCAGCGCGCCCGGCTCGTCGAACACCAGCCGGACCGGGAACGCCTCGGACTTTTCCCGGAGTTCGGCGAGAACGCCGGTCGCGCCGGCGAGGCGGGCAAGGTCCTTCTCCGTCGTCACCAGCCGCACGCTGCCGCCGCCGGCATGGCCGAGCAGCGTCCGCGCCTCGGTCTCGGTCCAGACGTGGTGATCGGCGAAGGCGATGCGGCCGGCGAGCTTTGCGCCCGCTCCCTCGAGCGCGGCGAAGAATTTCTCGGGGCGGCCGATGCCGGCATAGGCGAGGACGCGCTCGCCCTTCCAGCGGGCGCCGTCGAGCGGCACGAGCTTCCCCCCGAAGACGCGGAGACCGCCGCGGGCGGCAATCCGGAGGAGCGCCGGACGCGCCGGCCCGTCGCCGACGATGAGGAGCCCGTCGGTCTGGCGGAGCTGGACGCGGAGCGGCGCCCGGAGGGGCCCGGCCGGGACGACGCGGCCATTGCCGAGGCCGAACTGGGCATCGGCGACGACGAGCGAGAAATCCTTGGCGAGCGACGGGTTCTGAAACCCGTCGTCCATGACGATCGCCTCGGCGCCCGCGGCCTCGAGGAGACGCGCCCCCGGCGGCCGGTCATGCGAGAGGACCGTGAGGCCGTGACGGGCGAGGAGGAGCGCCTCGTCGCCGACGCGCTCGGCGGCTTCCGTTTCGGAGACGACCAGCGGACCCTTCTCGCGCCCGCCAAAACCGCGGGTGAGGAAGCCCGGCGCGAGCCCCCCGGCGCGGACGATCTCGGCGAGCGCGAGCGCCGTGGGCGTCTTCCCCTCGCCGCCGACGGTGAAATTGCCGACGCAGAGGACCGGCACGCCGGCGCGGTGGATCGGGGCGCGGCGCATCCGCCGGCCGGCGATGGCGCCCCAGGCGGCGCCCGCGGGCGAAAGGAGCGCGGCGGTCGGGCCCGTCCGGCGGCGGTACCAGAAGGCCGGGGCCGTCACCATGGCGGCGTTTCGCCGGCGGCGAGGAACGGCGCGAGCGCGCGGAGCGTGCGGTCGAGCGCGCCGCTGAACGGGCGGAGCGCGCGCTCGGCCGCCTCACCCTGCAGCCGCCGTTCGTCCGGTTCGGCGAGGAGGTGTCCGACCGCCGCCGCGAGCGCCCCGGCATCCCTGACGATCACCGCGCCGCCGCCGGCATCGAGCGCGCCATAGACTGCGGCGAAGTTCGGCGTATCCGGCCCGTGCACGACCGCCGAGCCGAGCCGGACCGGCTCGATCGGGTTCTGGCCGCCGCGGGGGACGAGCGAGCCGCCGACGAACGAGACCGGCGCGACGCGATAGAAGAGGCCCAGTTCGCCCAGCGTGTCGGCGAGAAGGATGCCGCCCCCTTCCGGCAGCGCATCGTTGCGGCTGCGGACCGCGACGGTCCGGCCGGCGCCGCGAAGCTGCTCGGCGAGCGCCGGACCGCGCTCGGGATGGCGGGGAACGATGATCGTCAGAAGGCGCGGCCAGGTGGCGCGGAGGCGGTCGTGTGCCTGCGCCGCGATTTCCTCCTCGCCGGCATGCGTGCTCGCGGCGAGCCACACCGGCCGGTCGCCGATGGCGGCGCGGAGCACCGCGAGCGCCTCGGGTGGAGCATCGGGCGGCGGCGCGTCGAATTTGAGGTTGCCGAGCGTTTCGACGCGGCGGCCCCCGAGGGTCGCGATGCGCGTGGCGTCGGCCTCGGTCTGGGTGAGAGCGAGGCTGATGCGGCCGAAGACGCGGCGGCTCGCGCCGCCGAGCGAATGCCAGCGGTCGAACGAGTGCTCCGACATGCGCGCGTTGACGATGACGTGCGGGATGCGGCGGATGACGAGCTGGTCGGTCGTCACGGGCCAGATCTCGGATTCGACGAAGATCGCGACGCTCGGGCGCCAGTATCTGAGGAAGCGGTCGACCCAGGGGCGGACGTCGAGCGGGCTGTACTGGTGGATCAGGCGATCGCCGCCGATCCGGGCCGCGGTCTTCGCCCCGGTGACCGTGACCGTGGTGAGGAGGACCGTGTGGCCATCCGCCATCAGCCGGCGGATGAGGGAGGTCACCGCGACCGTCTCGCCGACGCTCGCCGCGTGGATCCAGATCAGCGGACCGGCCGGGCGCGGCGCCGAGGCATGGCCGTGCCGCTCGGGGAAGCGTTCGGGATCCTCGCGGCCGGTGCTGGCGCGCCAGCGCAGGTACAGCGGGAAGAAGGGGATGCCGGCGCGGCCCGCGAGGCTGTAGGCCGAGAGGAGCGCCCCGCCCCAGGCGTCAGCCATTCCGTCGGTCGGCCAGCGCATAGGCGCGGGCCGTGATCCGGTTGAGCTCGGCTTCGAGCGCGAGGCGTTTCGCCTCCATCGCCGCATCGTCGGCATCGGCCGGCACGGAGATGTAGTCCCCGATCACCATCGCCATCCGGCCGAAGGGCAGGTTGACGCTCGTACGGTCCCACGAGCGGACATTGATGCGCCGGCTCGTGGCGAGCGCCACGGGCGCGATCGGGACGCCCGAGGCGCGGGCGAGCTGGATGATACCGATGCCGGCACGGCGGGCGACGGCCTTCGAGAGGTCCGCGGTGAGCGTCACCGAGGTGCCTTCGCGGAGCGCGGCGCGGAGCTTCAGGAAGCCGGAGACGCCACCGCGCTCGATGACGCGGCTCCTGTCGCGTGCGGCCGAGCCGCGGATCGTGCCGATGCCGAGTTTTCGGGCCGCGATGGCGTTGATCTCGCCGTCGCGGTGGCGCGAGATGAGGGCGACCACGCGATGGTCGGCGCGCCGGACGGCAGGCACGAGGAGGTGCTGGCCGTGCCACATCGTGATGATCAGCGGCTTCGACAGGTCGAGCGTCGCGTAGTCGACCGAGCCTTCGTAAACGAGGCGGTTCGTCGAGCCGACGAGGCGGATGTAGCCGGCGGCGGCGCTGCCGATCATGCCCTGGACGCGCGGCGAATTGCCGAAACGCTTCCAGGCGCGGCCGAGCACGGACTTCCGCCGAGGGCTACGCGTCGCGGCGCGGTCGTCCTGGAAGGCCATCCCTATTCCGTTCCTCAATCGCCGTCGGGTTTCGGCGGCGCCACGGGGTCGAACAGGCGGTGAAGGTGCACGACATAGTAGCGCATCATCGCGTCGTCGACGCTGCGTTGCGCGCACTGTTTCCACGCATCGTACGCGGTTCTGTAGTTGGGGTAGATTCCGACGATATCGAGGTCGTCGAGGTTCTCGAAGCGGTCGGAATCGAGAGATTTCAGCCGGCCGCCGAAGACGAGGTGGAGAAGCTGTTTCTCTTCGGCAGCGGCAGCCATCGGCGCCTCCTTGCGACCGGTCACGGCGAGGCGGAGAGCGACTGGCGCATGAGGCGCATCATCGCGTCCGCCATGGCGGGCGGGGCGGCGATGAGCGGCGGATGGCTCGTTCCGGGACGGTCGTAGCGCGGGACGGCCCCGCCGAGATCGCTGAGCACCCCGCCAGCTTCGTGCACGAGAAGGTCGGCAGCGGCAAGGTCCCAATCCTGGGCATCTGCCTTGATTGCAGCTCCGTCGAGCCGGCCGTCGGCGACGCGGGCGAGGCGGTAGGCGAGCGAGGCGTAGAACTTGTTCCGCGGCGGTTCGCCCGCGCCGTCGTCGCTCCACCGGGTGAGTTTTCGGGAGATCGCCAGCGTGGCGCCGCTCACGGTCGTTCGGCCGGAAACATGGATGCGATTGCCGTTCATCACCGCACCGCCGCCCGAGATCGCCGTGTAGAACTCGCCGCGGCGCGGATTGGCGAGGGCGGCGACCATCGGGCGCCCCTTCTCGACGATGGCGACCGGGATGGTCCAGTCGCTGCCGCCCTGGACGAAGCTCCGCGTGCCGTCGATCGGATCGACGATGAAGGTGCGCGGCGCCGCGAGCCGGCTGCCGTCGTCCTCGGTCTCCTCGGAGAGCCAGCCATAGTCCGGCCGCGCTGCCCGGAGCTGTTCGGAGAGAAGCGTCTCGACCGCGATGTCGACCTCGGTGACGGGCGAGGCGTTGGCCTTCGTCCATACTTTCGGCGCCTTGCCGACGAAGCCCAGCGCGAGCTCCGCCGCGGCCCGGACCGCTGCGGCGAGGAGGTCGAGGTCCTCGGCGAGGCTCGTTTCGCTCACCGCCCGGCGACGGTCATGCCCTCGACGGCGACGGTCGGGGCGTTGGTCGAGAAGAGGTAGCGCAGGTCGTTCGCCGGCCGGAGCGTTCGGAACATGTCGCGGAGGTTGCCGGCGATGGTGATCTCCGACAGCGGCTCGGCGAGAGCGCCGTTCCGGATGCGGTAGCCGGCGGCGCCGCGGCTGTAGTCGCCCGTCGTCATCGAGACGCCGGAGCCGAGGAGGTCGATGATGTAGACGCCCTCCCCCACCCCGGCGAGGAGTTCGTCCCGCGAGACGGTGCCCGGCAGGAGGGCGAGGTTGGTCGACGACGGCGACAGCGTGCCGCCGGCGCGCGCGGCCCGGCCGTTGGTCGAGCGGTTCAGTTCGCGCGCCGTGGCGCTGTCGAGGAGCCAGGTCTGGAGCACGCCGTCGGCCACGAGGTCGAGCGGCGCCTGGCGGACGCCCTCGCCGTCGAAGGGACGGCTGGCGATGCCGCGGCGGCGGAGCGGGTCGTCGGCGATGCGGATGCCCGGGGCGAACACGGCCTTGCCGAGGTCGCCGATGAGGAAGGAGCTCTTCCGCGCGATCGAGGCGCCGTTGACCGCGGCCGAGAGATGGCCGACGAGGCTCGACGACACGCGTTCGTCGAACACGACGGGATAGCGGCCGGTCTCGATGGTGCCGGGGCCGACGCGGCGCACGGTGCGCTCGCCGGCGTTCCGGCCGAGGCTCACCGGATCGGGCAGGTCCGCGTCGTGGATGGCGTAGGCGAAATCGTAGTCGCGCTCCATGCCGGTTCCCTCGCCCGCGATTGCGGTGGCGGAGAGCTGGAACAGCGAGCGGAGATAGGTGCCGGTGAACCCTTCGGACGTCGCGAGGACAAGGCCCGACACGCCCCAGCCGGCCGAGGCGCCGCCCGAATTGGTGATGCCGGGGACGGCGAGGGCGGCCTCCTCGGCTGCGAGTGCGCGATCCTTCAGTTCGTCCACCGATGCGATGTGGCCGTCGAGAAGATCGAGTTCGGGCAGATCGCCCGCCAGCCGGTCGCGATCCGCAAGGCCGGCATAGGGGTCTTCCGGCGCGACGCGGGCCATCGCGATGGCGCGCTCGACGAGCGTCGCCTGGTCGGCGAGGATGTTGGCCGAGACGCTGGCGTGGCGGCGGCCGACGAAGACGCGAAGGGCGAAATCGTCGCTCTCCGAGCGCGTGGTCTGTTCGACCTTCCCCTTCAGCGCCTCGATGCCGAGCGACACGCGCCGGACGGACACGGCGTCCGCCGCATCGGCCCCCGCCTTCTTGGCGGCCTCGACGAGGCTGGCGGCGCGTTCGAGGAGTTTGGTCTGGTCGAGCTGGGCGGTCATGCCGACTGGTGTAGGGATGGCGGCATGCCGCCGCAAGGGTTCGGCCCGTGCGCCCCCCCTCGACCCGTCGTTCCGGCCGTAGCGAAGCGGAGGGCCGGAACCGTTCGTTCCAGGGGCGCGGCCGACAGCGCGGCGGGCGCTTGTTCGAATCCCGTCGGTAGAACAAAGGGGTCCGGGTGCAGCTGCGGGCCGCGGAACGACGGACATCGAGTCCTCGTTCTACCCCGCAGCCACCCGTGGGGAGAGGAGCGCCCCCAGGCGGCGCTTGAAGTCTTCCTTCTGGGCTTCGCCGGCTTTCAGGATCGGGTCGATCTGGCGGAAGTCGAGCGGGCGGAAGCGGGCGATCTCGGGCTCGACGACGATGTCGGGACGGATCGCGCCCTTCATCTTCTGCGCGGTGATGGCGCGCATCATCAGCTGGGTCGAGCCGATCATCGCCTCGACCGGCCGCGGAAAACGGCCGGGGCGGCCCATCGGCCCGCCGATGACGTCCACGGCAACGAGGATGCCGCCGTCGACGGCGGCGTGTTCGAAGGGCAGCGGGTTGACGATTCCGCCGTCGATGTGCGGCCGGCCGCCGATCATCACGGGGCGGAACACCAGCGGCAGGGCCATCGAGGCCGCAACCGCCTCGCGGAGTGAGCCGTCCGAGAACAGCGTCTCGTGCCAGCCGTAGAAGTCGGTCGCGACGACGCGGAGCGGGATCGCGAGCTCGGCGAACGTTTTCGGCAGACGCTCGCCGAACGCCTCCAGCACCGTCTCGGCGACGAGTTGGCCGGCGGTGGCGCGCATCGGTCCGAACAGTTCGCGCACGGCGCGCGGACGGCTCCGCCACAGCCGCTGGAGGAGGTCGCCGCGCTGTTGCCGGAGACCGTGCAGGAAGCCGGCGATCTCGCGCCCGCTCTCGCCTTTGGCATAGGCGGCGCCGATGATCGCGCCCATCGAGCAGCCGGCGATCACCGCCGGGCGGACGCCGAGCTCGTCGAACGCCTCGAGGATCGGCACATGCGCAAAGCCCAGCGCGCCGCCGCCGCCGAGCGCGAGGCCGATGGGCCGGTCAGCAGTCATATGGGCCGCCAGACGATGCTGTGGGGATTGGCCCGCTGCCGCGGCCAGCGACCGTCTCTTCCCCTCGCCCCGTTCGGGGAGAGGGCTTTCGGGCCAGGTGAGCCGACGGCGAACCTGGCGAGGAAGGGTGAGGGGATTCCGCGCGATCGACCACCGTTGCAGCGCCGCTCATGGCGCGTCTCCGAACGAAAGGAAGCGGACCTTCGAATCGCCGACCTTCCGCTCGTCGAGGAGGGTGAAGCCGGGCGGGATGGTGACGGCGCCCGTCGCCGCTTCTTCCAGGACCGCGATGGCGCCGGGCGTCAGCCAGCCGCCGGCCGCGGCGGAGGCGAGCGCGGCCTCGCCGAGACCTTTGCCGTAGGGCGGGTCGACGAAGACGACCGAAAACGGGCCGATCGTGCCGGCGTCGCCGAGACGGGTCGCGTCGCGGCGGAAGATCTTGGCCCGGCCGGTGAGGCCGAGGGCCTCGACGTTGCGGCGGATCAGGCCGCGGGCTTCGACCGCCTCTTCCACCAGCAGCGCCGACGCGGCGCCGCGCGACAGGGCTTCGAGCGCGAGGGCGCCGGTGCCGGCGAAGAGGTCGAGGACGCGCGCGCCGGTCACCGGGTCGCCGAGGCCGTGGGCGAGGATGTCGAAGACCGTCTCGCGGAGGCGGTCGGAGGTCGGGCGGATCGCTGATGTCGTCGGCGTGGCGAGCGGCCGGCCGCGGAACTCACCGGCGACGATCCGCATCGGTCTTTCCACCCGGTTGGGCCTTGCCCCGCGCCGCCTTCCGCCGCGCGCCCTCGCTGGCGCCCTTGAGGCTCAGCGTGCCGCGCGGCTTCTCCTTTGGCGCCGGCGGCCGCACCACGCCGCGCTGGCCTTTCACCGGCACGGGGAAATCCGCTCCCGCCTCCTTCGCGAGCCGCTCGCCGAGCTGATCGCGAAGAATTTTTCGCGGCACCTCGCGTACCGTGCCGTCCGGCAGGTCGCCGAGCTGGAACGGGCCGAAGGAGACGCGGATGAGCCGGTTCACCGCGAGGCCGAGGTGCTCCATGATCTTCTTGATCTCGCGGTTCTTGCCCTCCCTGAGGCCGACCACGAGCCAGGCGTTCGAGCCCTGCTTCCGCTCGAACTCGGCCTCGACGGGGCCGTAGAGGACGCCGTCGAGCGCGAGGCCGTCCTCGAGCTCCGCGAGGCGCTTTTCGTCGACTTCACCGTGGACGCGGACGCGGTAGCGCCTGAGCCAGCCGGTCGCCGGCAGCTCCAGCGTCCGCGCGAGGCCGCCGTCATTGGTGAGCAGCAGCAGCCCCTCGGTGTTGATGTCGAGGCGGCCGACGGTGACGACGCGCGGCATGTCCTCGGGCAGCGCCTCGAACACCGTCTTCCGCCCTTCGGGGTCGCGGGCCGTCGTGACCAGGCCTTTCGGCTTGTGATAGAGCCAGAGCCGCGTCGGCTCGCGCTGCGGCAGCGGCTCGCCGTCGACGACGATGCGGTCGTTCGGGCCGACGACGACGGCCGGCGTCGCGAGGACGCGGCCGTTGACGGAGACGCGGCCGGCCGCGATCCACGTCTCGGCTTCGCGGCGGGAACAGAGCCCGGCGCGCGCCATCACCTTCGCGATGCGGTCGCCGGCGGGCGAGGAAGTTTCGGATGTCATCGGCCCCTCATAGCACGGCCTTCCGCTCCGCGAGGATGCAGCGTTGACGACGCCGGGCGACGGGATGGCGCGTGCGCTCGACGAGGCCCGGCGCGCCGGAGCGCGCGGCGAGGTACCGATCGGGGCAGCGATCGTGCGGGACGGCGCGGTGATCGCGGCGGCAGGAAACCGGACGATCGAGCTGCGGGACCCGACAGCCCATGCCGAGATGCTGGCCATCCGCGAGGCGGCGGCGGCGATCGGGTCGGAGCGGCTGACGGACTGCGACCTCCACGTGACGCTGGAGCCCTGCACGATGTGCGCCGGGGCGATCTCGTTCGCGCGGCTCCGGCGGGTGTATTTCGGCGCGCGCGATCCGAAGGGCGGCGCGGTCGAAAGCGGCGTTCGGTTCTTCGCGGCGGAGACGTGCCTGCATCGGCCCGAGGTCTATGGGGGGATCGCCGAGGTGGAATCGGCGGAGATGCTGCGGCAGTTCTTTGCGGAGCGGCGGTAGCCTTCACTTCCTCCCCTACGTCGTCGTGGTCGGGCTTGTCCGGCTTGTCCCGAGCTTGACGGTTGTGGGAGTCAGAGCACGCCCGCCGGCTCAGTCGCGCTTCCGCGTCAGCTTCTTCGCCAGCGCCTCGAACCCGGCCGCTGCCTTCCCCGTCCCGATCTTCGCGGCGAAGGCGTCCAGCGCGGCGCGGGCCTCATCGCTCCACGGCGCGACGAGGCTGCCCACCAAATGCGCCTCGGATTTCAGGATCACGCCGTCGGCCAATACCTTGAGTCCATTGGCCTTCAGCGTCGAACCCGTGGTCGTGATGTCGACGATCAGGTCGGCGGCGCCGGAAGCCGGCGTGCCTTCGGTCGCGCCGAGGCTTTCGACGATGAGGTAATCCGCCACCCCGTGGCCTGAGAAGAAGCGGCGGGTGAGGTTGAAGTACTTCGTCGCGACCTTGAGGCGCCGGCCGTGGCGGCGGCGGAAATCGGCGGCGACGTCGTCGAGGTCGGCCATCGTCTCGACGTCGACCCACGCTTCGGGGACGGCGACGACCACGTCGGCGAAGCCGAAGCCGAGGGGGGTGACGAGTTCGACGCGGGCGGCCCAGTCGTCGATCGTCTCCTCGACGAGGTCGCGGCCGGTGACGCCGAGATGGACGTTGCCCGCCGCGAGTTGGCCGGCGATCTCGCCCGCCGACAGGAACGCCACCTCCGCTTCGGGGAGGTCCGCGATCGTGCCGCGATAGGTGCGCTCGCCGCGGGGCTGGTGGATGGCAAAGCCGTGCCCGGCGAAGAAAGCGTTCGACTTCTCCTGCAGACGACCCTTCGACGGGATCGCCAGAACGAGCGCGTTCGAGCCGTTCATCGCGCCAGAACTCCCATGCGGTCGAGCCACAGCGCGAAACCGACGGCCGGCACGTCGTCGGCGGTGCCGTTCCGCGCGCGGATGAGGGAGAGGAGGCGGTCGTATCGTCCTCCGCCGGCGAGCGGGCGGCCGTCGCCGCGCGACGGGTCGGACAGCTCGAAGATGAAGCCGGTGTAGTAGTCGAGGCGGCGGCCGAAATTGGCGGCGAAGTGGATGCCGTCGATGTCGATGCCCTGGCGGACGAAGCCGTGCGTCCGCTCTGCGAAGGCGCCGATCGCAGCGGCCATGGCCGGCGTCTCGCTCGCGGCGAGTTCGCCGAGCGCGAGCGCGGCGCGGTCGGGCGGACCGGAGATGGCGAGGAATCGCGTGAGGATGCGCGCGGCGTCGAGGCTTTCGGGCGAGCCGGCGGTGAGCGCCGTGTGCTCGAAATAGCGTTCGGCGATTTCCGCCACGGTGCGGCCGCCGACTTCTGGGATGCCGCCGGCGGCGAAGAGGCGGGCCACCTGTTCGCGGACGTCCGAGATCGTCGGCGGGAACCCCCCGTGGCGCGCGGCGATCGGGCCGAGGCGCGGCCGGGCCGAGCGGCCGGCCATCTCCTCGATCAGCTCGTGCAGGCGCTGCGTATCGCCGAAGGCGCGCGCCAGGCGACGGCGCCACAGATCCGGAACCGGCAGCGCGTCGAGGAGCGCATCGAAGAGGGACTGGTCGCCGATCCGCACCGTCGGGCGGTCGATGCCGACGGAGCCGAGGGCGGCCATCGCGAGTGCGAGAACGTCGGCGTCCGCGTCGGCGCGGTCGGTGCGGCCGATCGATTCGACGCCCGCCTGCCAGAACTCGCCGGTCTCGCCGGGGCGCTGGCGGAAGACGGGGCCGCAATAGGCATAGGCCGCGACACGGCGGGGATCGCCGCCGGCGGTGAGGTGATGGAGCGCGACGGGGATCGTGTAGTCCGGCCGGAGGCAGAGTTCGAGCCCCTCGGCAGACGCGGTGAGGTACATGCGGCGGCGGAGGTCCTCGCCCGCGAGATCGAGGAAAATGTCCGCGTCGTGGAGGACGGGCGGCTCGATGAAATCGTAGCCCGCCGCGGCGAGGACGCCTCTGAGGCGATCGATGGGGCTTTCCACGTCCGCTCCTAAGCTGCCCCCGCCTTTTGCCGCTCCAGCAGCGCCTTCACCTCGGACACGAGGTTTTCCGCCGGCACTTCCACCTGCCCCGGCCGCGTGGCGGCGTAGGCGGCATGATCGCCGACCGCGCCGGCGAGTTCCCTGCCGAGGAGGAGGTCCTTCAGCTGGACCACGCCCTTCGCGCGCTCGTCGCCGCCCTGGATGACGACGCACGGCGCGTTCCGCCTGTCGGCATACTTCATCTGGGCCTTCATTCCGGCGGAACCGAGATACATCTCGGCCGTGACGCCGGCGCGACGAAGATCGCCCACCATGCGCTGCGCCTCGACGAGGCCGGGCTGGTCCATCACGAGGACGACGACCGGGCCGGTCGCCTGCGCTTCGGCGGGCGGGGCGAGCGCCTTCAGCGCCGAAGCGAGGCGGGAGACGCCGATCGAGAAGCCGGTGGCGGGCACGTCCTCGCCGCGGAAGCGGCCGACGAGGCCGTCATAGCGCCCTCCGCCGCCGACCGAGCCGAACACGACGTTTTCGCCCTTCTCATTCGGCACGTCGAAGAGGAGCTGCGCCTCGAAGACGGCGCCGGTGTAGTATTCGAGGCCGCGGACGACCGACGGATCGATCTCGACGCGGTCGGCATAGCCGGCGGCGCGGACGAGGTCGGCGATTGTGCGGAGCTCGGCGATGCCTTTCGCCGCCGTCCCGTTCTTGCCGAAAACCATGTCGAGGAAGCCGACGATGTCCATGCCCTTGTGCGGCGCGGCGTCGCCGTTCGGCGCCGCGCGGCTCTCGGCGACCATCTGGGCGCCCTCGACGAAGGCTTTTGCGTTCACGAAGCGGAAGATGGTGCCGATCTGATCGCCGACGAGGCCTGCGCCCTTGGTGAAATCGCCGCTCTCGTCCTTCCGCCCCTCGCCGAGGAGGAGCCGGACGCCCTCGACGCCGAGGCGGTCGAATTTGTCGATCGCCCGCAGAACCGTAAGGCGGCGCGAAGCGTTCTCGTCACCGGAGAGACCCGCCAGTTCCATCACGCCGTCGAGGACGCGACGGGAGTTCACCTTGATGGCGTACTGGCCGCGCCTGAGGCCTACGGCCTCGATGGCGTCGGCCATCATCATGCACATCTCGGCATCGGCCGCCGGGGACGCGGCGCCGACCGTGTCGGCGTCGAACTGCATGAACTGGCGGAAGCGGCCAGGGCCCGGCTTCTCGTTCCGGAACACCCAGCCGGCCCGGTAGGAGCGGTACGGTTTTGGCAGGCGATCGAAATTCTCAGCGACGTAGCGGGCGAGCGGTGCCGTCAGGTCGTAGCGCAGCGAGAGCCAAGTCTCGTCATCATCCTTGAAGGAAAAGACACCCTCGTTCGGGCGATCGAGGTCCGGCAGGAATTTCCCGAGCGCGTCGGTGAATTCGATCAGCGGCGTTTCGACCGGCTCGAAACCGTAGCGCTCGTAGACGGCGCGGATGCGCTGGAGCATCGCATCGACGGCGCGGATGTCGGCCGCGGTGCGGTCGGCGAAGCCGCGCGGCAGGCGGGCCTTCGGACGGTTTGGGGTGTCGGCCATGGCCTGAATCCGGAAACGCCCGGCCGGAAAGCCGGGCGGGTACGAAGGCCGGCTTGGTATCCGATGGCGCCGGGGCCAGCAAGGTTTTGGGCCGCGGCTCAGCTTTCGCGCGAGCGCCCGGCCGGTGCGACGAAGCCGACGAGGAGGCAGGCGAGCGCCGCCCACAGGACGAAGGGCTTGTAGGCGGTGAAGCCGAACACCGTCGCGAGCACCACGATCCCCGAGCACCACTCGGTCGTATAGACGGTGCACGGCGCGGCGTTGGCGAGATAGTCGGAAACCGGCTGGTTCAGGTAATCGGCCGCGCGTCCGTAGAAGACGCCCCACCACACGAGGCCGACCAGCAGCAGCACGAACCCGACGAGGATGATCAGGCGCTTCGCTTGCATCGCGAATCCCTCCGCTCGGGGGATGGTAGCGGAAAGTACGACGCGTCTGGGGCAAACAAAGAAAGGCCGCCTTGCGGCGGCCTTTCACGGGCTCGTCGCGGCGAGGCCGGACGCCCAGGGCGCGCCCGGCAAGCGGGTCGCGCTGAAGGAAAGTGAACTCCCGATCGGCGACGGAGTCCAGTGCTTTCACCGTCACGCCTTCGTTGGCGGGATACGATCGCCTGCTCCTCCGGATCAGAATCCAATTCCGATCATTCCCGCGGAGGCGGGAACCCATCCCTCTTCGCAACAAAAGCCAGCGCAAAGCGCTGACGGCCCGACCTTCGGTCGGACCTTTTCGTCACCGCGATGGGTCCCCGCCTCCGCGGGGACGATCGGGGGTGGGCACACGCCGCCGGAAGGACGAAGTCCCGGAAGGCGAAATGGTCTGCCAAACAGAAAGGCCGCCCGAAGGCGGCCTTTCCAAACGTGAGCCAGAGGCTGAACGCGAGGACTAGAAGTCCATGCCGCCACAGGAAGTCGGCTGTTGCCGACTTCCCAAGCAAGAAGCATGGGCGGCCCGGGGGCCGGCCATCTGAACCTAGAAGTCCATCCCGCCACAGGAAGTCGGCTGTTGCCGACTTCCCAAGCAAGAAAGCATGGGCGGCCCGGGGGCCGGCCATCTGAACCTAGAAGTCCATCCCGCCACAGGAAGTCGGCTGCTGCCGACTTCCCAAGCAAGAAAGCATGGGCGCCCCGAACCTTGCAGTTGGACTAGAAGTCCATCCCGCCCATGCCGCCGCCGCCCGGCATCGCCGGGGCGGATTCCTTCTTCGGGTGCTCGGCGATCATGGCCTCGGTGGTGATGAGGAGGCCGGACACCGAGGCGGCGTGCTGGAGGGCCGAACGGATGACCTTGGTCGGGTCGATGATGCCCGCGGCGACGAGGTCGCCATAGGTCTCGGTCTGCGCGTCGAAGCCGTAATTGTCCGACTTCCCTTCGCTGACCTTGCCGACGACGATCGAACCCTCGACACCGGCGTTCTCGGAGATCTGGCGGATCGGAGCCTCGAGCGCCTTCAGGACGATGTTGATGCCGGCCTGGACGTCGGAATTGTCCGACTTGAGGGCCGCAACGGCCTTCTTGGCGCGGAGGAGCGCGACGCCGCCGCCGGGGACGATGCCCTCTTCCACCGCAGCGCGGGTGGCGTTGAGCGCGTCGTCAACGCGGTCCTTCTTCTCCTTCACCTCGATCTCGGTGGCGCCACCGACGCGGATGACCGCGACGCCGCCGGCGAGCTTGGCGAGACGCTCCTGGAGCTTCTCACGGTCGTACTCGGAGGTGGTCTCCTCGATCTGCGCCTTGATCTGGGCGACGCGGGCGGAGATGTCCTCCTTGCGGCCGTTGCCGTCGATGATCGTGGTGTTCTCCTTGTTGATGGAGACCTTCTTGGCGCGGCCGAGCATGTCGAGCGTGACGTTCTCGAGCTTGATGCCGAGGTCCTCGGAGATGACCGAACCGCCGGTAACGATGGCGATGTCTTCCATCATGGCCTTGCGGCGGTCGCCGAAGCCCGGAGCCTTGACGGCCGCGACCTTGAGGCCGCCACGGAGCTTGTTGACGATGAGGGTGGCGAGCGCCTCGCCCTCGACGTCCTCGGCGATGATGACGAGCGGACGGCCCTGCTGGACGACGGCCTCGAGGACCGGGAGCATGGCCTGGAGGTTCGAGAGCTTCTTCTCGTGGAGGAGGATGTACGGATCCTCGAGGTCGGCCACCATCTTCTCGGCGTTGGTGACGAAGTACGAGGAGAGGTAGCCGCGGTCGAACTGCATGCCCTCGACGACCTCGAGCTCGGTCTCGACGGACTTGGCTTCCTCGACGGTGATCACGCCCTCATTGCCGACCTTCTGCATGGCGTCGGCGATCATCTGGCCGATTTCCTTGGCGCCGTTCGCCGAGATCGTGCCGACCTGGGCGACTTCCGCCGAGGTGTTGATCTTCTTCGAGCGGGCCTCGAGGTCCTTCACCGCAGTGCCGACCGCCTGGTCGATGCCGCGCTTGAGGTCCATCGGGTTCATGCCGGCGGCGACGGCCTTGGCGCCCTCGCGGACGATGGCCTGGGCGAGCACGGTGGCCGTGGTGGTGCCGTCACCGGCGATGTCGTTGGTCTTCGAGGCCACTTCGCGCACCATCTGGGCGCCCATGTTCTCGAACTTGTCCTCGAGCTCGATCTCCTTGGCGACGGTCACGCCGTCCTTGGTGATGCGGGGAGCGCCGAACGACTTCTCGATGACGACGTTGCGGCCCTTCGGGCCGAGCGTCACCTTGACGGCGTTGGCGAGAACATCGACGCCGCGGAGCATCTTGTCGCGCGCGTCACCGGAAAAACGTACGTCTTTGGCAGCCATGGGACTGTCTCTCTTCGAAATTCGGGATGGGGATTGGGGCGGGACGGCGAGGCCTAGGCGGCCTTCTTGCCGGCAGCGGCGCCTTCGATGACGCCCATGATGTCGGACTCCTTCATGATCAGGTAGTCCTGGCCATCGATCTTGACCTCGGTGCCCGACCACTTGCCGAACAGGATGCGGTCGCCGGCCTTGACGTCGAGCGCGACGCGCTTGCCGGAATCGTCGAGGGCGCCGGGGCCGACGGCGATCACTTCGCCTTCCTGCGGCTTCTCCTTCACGGTGTCGGGGATGATGATGCCGCCGGCGGTCTTCACATCGGCCTCGATGCGGCGGACGACCACGCGGTCATGCAGCGGACGGAACTTCATGGGGCTCTTCCCTTTGTTGCGCGACCGGCCTCGGCCGCGCGGGTGGCTTTGGCACTCTCTGGGAGTGAGTGCTAACAGGACGCCGCGGATTTAGGAGCGCGCCCTGGGGGTGTCAAGGCGGCGTGGCCGGATAATCCGGGAGGCGGAAGTGCGGGAAGGGGCGAATAGGGAGTAGCGAATAGGGAAGCGGTGAGTGGTGAGTGGGTGAAGAGCCGGCGGCGACCCGAGCCTCGGGCCCCGTTCCCCGCTATTCGCTATTCGCTATTCGCCATTCGCTATTCGCTATTCGCTATTCACCCCTCACCACCCACCCCCAATCCGTAAAACTCTAATCAAATTCGAGCGTTCGGCTTAAGCCGGGCGCAATTCGCGGCCGCTAAAATTTTCGGCAAAGGAACTCCTTTGTTCCGTTCCCTTTGCCAGGCCACGCGCATGCTCAGCCGCTTCCTGCACGACAAACGGGGCAACATCGCAATGATGTTCGGCCTCCTGTCCATCCCGCTCATCGCCGCCACCGGCGCCGCCGTCGACTACTCGCGCGCCTACAACCAGCGCATGGTCGTCCAGGACGCGCTCGATGCCGCGGCACTCGCGGCGAACCGGCTGATCGGCAGCGGCACGGTGGAGCAGATCACGGCGGAGGCGGAGGCGTTCTTCCAGGCCAACGTCCAGGGCCGGCTCGACCTCGATCTCGTTTTCTCGACCGTGGTCGACGGGGGCACCGTCACGCTGACCACCGAGCTTGCGGTGCCGACCCAGTTCCTCGGGCTCGTCGGCATCAACGACATCAAGTTCGATCTCGTCTCGAGGACGATCGCGGGCGCGGCGACCTACGAGGTCGTCCTCGTCCTCGACAACTCGACCTCGATGTCGGGAACGAAGATCGCGACGCTGCGCACGGCCGCGACGAACCTCGTCACGACCCTCTTCGACCTCAACGTCTCCAATCCGCGGCCGGACCCCGTGCGCATCGGGCTCGTCCCGTTCGCCGCCTCGGTCAATGTCGGCGCAAACAGCACGACCCCGCCGAGCTGGATGGATACCACTGGCATCTCGCCGCGGAGCGCGATCAACTTCACCACCGACGCCGCCCAGCTGACTGCCGGGATCGCCGCCTATGGCAACACCTACACGCAGGCGACCAACACCTTCGGGACGTTCACGAACCGGTTTGCGCTCTGGAACACGCTCCGCAGCGTGACCTATCGCGGCTGCGTCGAGGCGCGGCCCTACCCCTATGACGTGACCGATGCCGAGCCGACCACGACCGTTCCGGCCACGCTCTTCGTGCCGATGTTCGCGCCCGACGAGCCCGGGACGGCCGGCAATCCGAACAACAACTACGTCAACAGCTGGCTGAGCGACACCGGCGGCGTCTGCAGCTCGACCGTGCCGAGCTACACCACCACCGAATGGGTGCAGCACACCTACCCCAATCCCTGTGCGGGCATGAGCGGGCGGAACCTGCGCAACTGCCAGCGCGACAACCCCAATGCCGGGCAGACCTATTCGGTGCAGGAGACGGTCACCCACACGGTGCCGCTGACGGCGACGCAGCTCCAGGAGCGCGTCTGCAAGTACCAGAACGTGACCGTGGGCACGTCCTATCGCGGCGCCGGCCAGGGGCCGAACTACAACTGCACGACCACGCAGGTCCGCGCGCTGACGACCAGCGAAGACGACATCACCGGCTGGATCACCGCGATGCAGGCCAACGGCTACACCAACATCGAGGAGGGCGTGATGTGGGGCTGGCGGCTGCTGTCGCCGGGCATTCCGTTCACCGAGGGCCGCGCCTATGACGACACGGACAACCAGAAGATCCTCATCATCATGACGGACGGCGCCAACACCTACAACACGAACTCGAGCCCCAACCGGTCGTTCTACAGCGCGTTCGGCTTCGTCAAGGCGAACTTCCTCAACACCACCTCGAACGTCGAATCGACGGTTGTGTCGCAGATGAACGCGCGCACCCTCGAAGCCTGCCAGAACATTGCCGACGACACCGACATCATCGTCTATACGATCGCCTTCCAGATCCCGGCGGACCAGCTCAGCGCCAAGCAGATCATGGCCGACTGCGCGAGCGATTCCTCCAAGGCCTTCGATGCCGCCAACAATGCCGACCTCCTCGAGGCCTTCGCCCTGATCGGCCAGGACATCGCGACGCTGCGCCTCGCCCAATAGCGGGACTACCCCGCCCGGAAGGGCAGCACGACGGCGGTGGTCTTGCCGGTGGCGGCGTCGCGGAGGACGAGGCGGAGTTCGTAATCGTCGGGCCGGAGTTCCGGCAGGGTCACGGTGAGGACGGCGGAAAACTCCCGCGTCCGGTCCGCGCCCGTGTGTTCCAGCGTCGCGAAATCCCCGACGTCGGCAAGAACGACGCCAGCCCGCGTCGCGAGTTCGACATCCACCACGATGCGGATGCGGAACGCATCGGCAATGGGCGTCCAGCCGTAACCGACGGGCGCAAGAAGGATGCGAAGGGCGTCGCCGCCGGCGTAAACGGCGGGTGGCGCGCCGCCGTCATTGCCGACGAAGGCCGCCGTCCGGACGGCGAGCGGCGCCTCGGCCCAGAACAGCTCGACACCGCGATCGAATGCCGTCCACGCGGCGCCGGCATCACCCGCCGCTGCCGCGGCTTCCGCCCCGGCAAGCGCATCGGCGGCCTCGCCTGCGGCGGCCGGGCCGGCCGAGAGTGCCACGAGCGCCGCGAGAATTCCGGCGGGGATGCGGGTACTGGAGCGCATGGCGGTCGATCCCGTTGCGGCCGTGCCGACATTCGGCGCGGGCGGTCACGGCCGCAAGGTCAGACGGCGCCGGCCTTCCAGGCGGAGCGTTTCCGGTAGATCGTCGAGGCGTCGATCGCGAGCGATGCCGCGGCCCGGGCGATGCTGCCGCCGCAGAGTGCGATGGCGCGCTCGATGATGCGGCGCTCCTCGACCTCGAACGGCAGGATGCCTTCCTCGCTCGCCGCCGCCGGAGCGGCCGTGCCGGCCCCGCCGGTCGAGGCGACGGCCATGGCGGCATCGACCGGGGCGCCCGGCGCCTCGACCACGAGGCGCCGCATGGCGTTTTCGAGCTCGCGGACATTCCCCGGCCAGGCGAGGGATTCGAGCGCCGCCACGGCGCCGGCGGCGAGGCGGGGCGGCGCCACGCCGTCGGCTGACGCGTGTTTCGACGCAAAATGCGCGGCGAGGATTCCGACGTCGCCGCCGCGGGCACGGAGCGGCGGCAGTTCGAGGCGGAGGACGTCGAGGCGGTGGAAGAGGTCGGCGCGGAAGCGGCCGGCCGCGACTTCCGCGGCGAGGTCGCGGTTGGTCGCGAAGACGAGGCGGATGTCGACGGGGCGCGTCATGGCGTCGCCGAGGCGCTGGACGCGGCCCGACTGGAGGAACCGCAGCAGCTTGGCCTGAAGCTGCGGTTCGAGTTCGCCGACCTCATCTAGGAAGAGCGTGCCGCCATGGGCGAGCTCGGCAGCACCGGCGCGGTCGTCATGCGCGCCGGTGAAGGCGCCGCGGACGTGGCCGAAAATCTCGCTCTCGGCGAGCGCGGTGGGGATCGCGGCGCAGTTCACGGCGACGAAGGGCCTCCCCTCCCCGCCCTCGGCGTGGAGGGCCTCGGCGGCGATCTCCTTGCCGGTGCCGGTTTCGCCGGTGACGAGCACCGGCGCGCGCGAACGGCCGAGCCGGGCGATGCGCTCATAGACGATGCGCATCGCCGGCGACCGGCCGACGAAGCCGGCGAAGTCGGTGCCGCCCGCCACTGCCATGGGCGGCGGCGATGCGGCGGGGCGCTCGGCGGGGGCGGCGCGGGTCGCGGCCATGACCGCTTCGAGGCGCTCGATCAGCATCTTGGCGCCGACCGGCTTCGGCAGGAAGTCGGCGGCGCCGGCACGCATCGCCTCGACGGCGGCGGTGACGGAGCCGCGGGCGCTCATCGCAATCACGCGCCGGCCGGCCATGCGCCGGACGAGCGCCGCGGCGCCCCCGGCGCCGTCGACATCGGCCACCACGATCGCGCCGCGGCCGACCGCGAGCGTCTCGGCTTCGGAAGGGTCTCCGCAGGCCACGGCCGTGAACCGATGGCCTGCGGAGCGGCCGATCTGGTCTGCGAGCGCACGGCGCTGCACCGGATCGGCATCGACGATGAACACCGGCACGGAGGCGGCGGCGGACGGCATAATGGCGCTTGCGGCCCCGGTTACGAGCGTTAATCCACTGTCACCGATCACGGTAAAGAAAGGGTCACCTCGCCAGCCCGGCCAAGCGGTCGCCTTGACCGGCGGGTGCGGTGCCTCTAGCTGACCGGCCGATGGATCGCCCTCTCCTCCCCGAATTCGTCAGCGGCCTTTCGGAGCTCGCGCCGCGCTACCGCGCGATCCTGAGCGACGTATGGGGCGTGGTGCACAACGGCCACGCCGCGTTTCCGCCGGCCGTAGAGGCGCTCGCGGCCTATCGCGAGCGTGGCGGGGTGGTCGTCCTCATCACCAACGGGCCGCGGCCGTCGTGGTCGATCAAGCTGCAGCTCGACAGGCTGGGCGTCGTCCCGGCGGCGTATGACGCCGTCGTTTCTTCAGGCGATCTCGCCGTCGCGATGCTCGCCACGATGCCGGGCGCGAAAGTGCATCACATCGGGCCGGAGCGCGACTTCGTCGTCTACCGCGACCTCGACGTCCGCCTGACCGGGGCGGACGAAGCCGATATCGTCTGCTGCACCGGCCTCGACAACGAATACACGGAGATGCCGGCCGACTACGACCAGCGGCTCCAGGCGATGCGGGCACGCGATCTGCCGTTCCTCTGCGCCAACCCGGACATCTGGGTGGAGATGGGCGACAGGATGATCCCCTGCGCCGGTGCGCTCGCGGAGCGCTACAGCGGCATGGGCGGGCGGACGACCATCCTCGGCAAGCCACACCCCGAGATCTATGCGCTGGCGCTGGCGCGGATCGACGAGGCCGCCGGCGAAGCCGTTCCGCGCGGCGACATCCTCGCGATCGGCGACGGCGCCCACACGGACGTGCGTGGCGCCAACCGGACCGGGATGCCGGTGCTCTTCATCACCGGCGGCGTCCATGCCGGCGAATATGACGACGACCCCGAGCGCATCCGCGGCTTCCTCGCGCGGAGCGAGGTGCGGGCCGACGCCATGATGCCCCGCCTCCTGTGGTGACGACCGCGGTGCAGCTCGTCCGCATCGCCGCGTCCGACGGAGCCGCCGTTCCGGCGGCGCATCGCGGGCTGGTGCTCGCGATGGGCAATTTCGACGGGGTCCACAGGGGCCATCAGGCGCTGATCGCGGCCGCCGCCACGGAAGCCGCGGCCATCGGCCGGCGCGCCGGCGTCCTCACCTTCGAGCCGCATCCGCGCACCGTCCTCCGGCCCGAGGCGCCGACGTTCCGCCTCGCGACCTCGGACGCACGGTGCGCGATTGTCGCTTCGCTCGGCATCGATGCGGTGATCGAGCTCCGGTTCGACGCGACCCTTGCCGGGCTCCCGCCGGAGACGTTCGTCCGCGACATCCTCGCCGGCCGCCTCGGCATTGCGGGGATCGTGGTGGGCGAGGATTTCCGCTTCGGCCACAGGCGCGCCGGCGACGTCGCCCTCCTCCGCCGGCTCGGCGCCGAGCTCGGCTTCTTCGTGCGCGGCCTCCCCGCCGTCCTCCGGCCGGATGGCGAGCCGTTTTCGTCCGGGCGCATCCGGACGGCCCTTGCCGCGGGCGACATCGATGCCGTCAACGGCATGCTCGGCTATCGCTGGCGCACGTCCGGCCGGGTGATCCACGGCGACAAGCGCGGCCGGACGATCGGCTACCCCACCGCCAATATCCGCCTCGAAGCCGCTTCGGCGTTGCGGCATGGCATCTATTCGGTGCTCGCGGCCTGGCCGGGCCAGAAACCGCGGTCGGCGGTCGCAAGTTTTGGCGTGCGGCCCACCTTCGGCTCGGCCCTGATGCCGCTCCTCGAAGTCCACGTCTTCGATTTCGACGGAGACCTCTACGATCGCGAGCTGACGGCGATCTTCCTCGCCTGGCTCCGCCCGGAGGAGCGTTTCGACGGGATCGAATCGCTCGTGCGGCAGATCGACCGCGATGCCGCGAGCGCGCGCGCGATCAATGCCGCGGCGGGGCCGGGATCGGCCATCGACCGGGCGCTCGACGACGCGCTCTAGGTCAGCGCAAGCGGTTGCCGCAAAACGCGCCATTGCCTAAAATCAGCCGCGGTGATGCGGCAACAGCATCGCGACGGTCGCCGCTTCGAAGCAGCGGCGGCAAACGAGGGAAAGCCCGGATGATCTTCGAGCGCGCGCTGAGGAACACGCTCATTCGTGGCGGCCTCGTGGTCGTCCTCGCAGCGGGCCTTGCCGGATGCGGCACGACCTACGGCACCGGCGTCGGCACCACCGCGCAGACGCTCAAGGACATGACGAACCTCCTGAACCTCCGGGGCGGCGAGCCGATCAGCTACCAGCCGCTGCCGGGCGTCGTGGTGCCCCCCTGCGTCAACGACCCGGTCCCCTGCCCCCTGCCGCCGCCCCAGCCTGCGCCGTAGGCAGGCAACTCAATCGGACAACTCCCAGATACGCTCCGACTGCCTCTCCCCGTGCGGGGCGAGGGAGCAGGTGCAGGGTCGGCTACGGCGGCAGGAAACCGTCGGAGGATGCTACCCTGCCGGCGGCAGTCACGGCCGGGCGAAGGCCCTTCGCTCGGCCTCGCATTCGGGCCGGCACCAGCAGCCTTCGATGTGATCGTCGACGATCCCGACGGCCTGCATGAAGGCGTAGACCGTGGTCGGTCCGACGAAGGACCATCCCCGTTTCCGGAGCGCTTTCGAGAGGGCGGTCGATTCCGCCGTCTTCGGCATCGCCATCAGCGTGCCGAAGTCGAGGCGTTCCGGGCGGTCGGCGGGCTTCGGCTCAAAGCTCCAGACGAAGGCGGCGAGGGAGCCCGCTTCGGCACGGAGTGCCTGCAGCCGCTTCGCGTTGTTGATCACCGATTCGATCTTGCCGCGGTGGCGGACGATGCCGGCATCACCGAGAAGGCGCTCGACGTCGGCCGGGCCGAACGCCGCCACGCGGTCCGCGTCGAAGCCCGCGAAGGCGCGCCGGAACGCCTCGCGCTTCCGGAGGATGGTCAGCCACGACAGGCCGGACTGAAACCCTTCGAGGCAGATCTTCTCGAAGAGGCGCGTGTCGTCCGCGGTCGGGCGGCCCCATTCGGCGTGATGGTAGGCCTGGTACTCCGGGATGGCGCCGTGCCAGCGGCACGAACAGCGGCCATCCGTCTCGCGCAGGAGGCCGTCCGCGAGGACCGCCACGACCGCCTCAGGCGATCATGCGGTAGGCGGCGAGCGTCATGAACGGCTCCAGCGTCTCCGCGACGCTGAGCGAGCGGAACAGCGCCACCGCCTCCGGGAAGCGGCCGGCCCTGTAGGCATCGGCGCCGATCTCCTCCTCGACCTTGGTCATCTCTTCCTTGAGGCACTGGTCGAGGAATTGCGGCGTCGCCCGGCGGCCGTCGGCAAGGCTCGCGCGGAAGCGGAGCTGCTGCCAGACCTGGGCGCGGCTGATCTCGGCGAGCGAGGCGTCCTCGACGATGTGGTCGATCGGCACCGCGCCGCGGCCGCTGAGCCAGCCTTCGAGATATGTCACGGACGTGCGGACGTTGTCGCGGAAGCCGCCGGGCGTCCGGATGCCGTCGTGCACTTCGAGGAGGTCGTCCTGCGTGGGCGCGACGTCGTCGCGGCGGACGCCGAGCTGGTTCGGGCCGGGCATGAAGCGGTCGAACGCCTCGCGCGCGACGGGGATCAGGGCGGGGTGGATCACCCAGGTGCCGTCATGCCCCGCCTTCGCCTCGCGTTCCTTGTCGGCCTTGATCTCGGCCATAGCGCGGTCCTTCAGCACCGGGTCGGCGCCGTCGGGAATGAAGGCCGACATGCCGCCGATGGCGAACGTGCCGCGGCGGTGGCAGGTCTTGATGAGGAGGTCGGAATAGGCCTTGAGGAATGCGTCGCCCATGTCGACCTGGGAACGATCTGGCAGGAGGTAGGCCGGCGTGCTCCGGAACGTCTTCAGGAGCGAGAAGATGTAGTCCCAGCGGCCGCAGTTGAGGCCGGCCATGTGATCGCGGAGCTCGTAGATGATCTCGTCCATCTCGAACGCCGCCGGCAGCGTCTCGATGTGGACGGTGGCGCGGATGGTGCCGCGCGGCAGAGCGAGCGCATCCTCGGCGAAGGTGAACACCTGGTTCCACCACCGCGCCTCGAGATGGCTCTCGAGCTTCGGCAGGTAGAAATAGGGCCGCGACCCGGCCGCCACGGCGCGGGCGGCGCCGTGGAACACGGCAAGGCCGAAATCGACGAGCGCGCCCGACATCTCCTCGCCGTCGACGACGATGTGCGCCTCCGGCAGGTGCAGTCCGCGCGGGCGCGTCATCAGGACGGCCGGGGTGGCGGAAAGGGCGATCGCCGTCCCGGTGGCCGGGTCCGTCGCGGTCAGCGTGCCGAGCCAGCGGTCGCGGAGGTTGAGCTGGCCTTCGATCAGGTTGGCGAAGGTGGGGGCGAGGCTGTCCTCGAAGTCCGCCATGAAGGTGCGGGCGCCCGAATTGAGGCCGCGGACGAGCGTCAGCCGGTCGACCGGGCCGGCGAGCTCGACCCGGCGATCGGCGATCTCGGCGGGCATTTCGGCGACGACCCAGTCAGCTTGGCGGATGGCCTTGGTCTCGGGCCGGAAATCGGGGAGTTCGCCGCGGTCGAAGCGCGCCTGGCGGGCGAAGCGCTCGGACAGGAGGTCGAGCCGCTGGACGTCGAACTGGCGATGGAGCGCGGCGAGGAATTCGAGGGCCGGGGTGGTGAGGACCTCGTCGTAGCGCGGGCCTTCCGGACCGGTGACGACAAGGCCGCGAACCGGTGCTGCGTTCTCAGCGATGGTCATCAGAGTTCCCGCACGGCGCCCGTCACAGGCGCGTTCTGCCGGGATGCTTGGTATCGCATGGGCAGAATGCGTCAATGCCTGCCGGACTCGTCCTCGTCGTCATGCCCGCCATGGCGGGCCCTGAGACGGCGGACGAACCACCAGATGCCGAGGACGACGGGCGGCACGGCGATGGCGGTGACGAGATAACGATCGACCCAGCCGGCCGATTCGGCGCCGGCGGCGAGGTAGGAAACGAGGCCGACGACGTAGTAGCTGACCGCTGCGACCGAAAGTCCTTCCACCCATTGCTGGAGCCGGAACTGCATCCTGGCGCGCCGGTTCAGCGAGGAGAGCAGCTCCCGGTTCTGCTGTTCGAGCTCGACCTCGATGCGGGTTCGCAGGAGATTCGCCGCGCGGCCGATGCGGATCGATAGTTCCTGCTGCCGCGCCTCGACGTTCTGGCAGGTGCGCATCGCCGGCGCCATGCGGCGCTCGAGGAAGGAGCTCCACCGCGTGTAGCCGTCGAGCGCGCTTTCGCGGATCGACCGCAGGCGCAGCTTCACGATCTCGTCGTAGGCGCGGCTGGCGCCGAAGCGGAACGAGGAGAGCGCCACCTCCATCTCGACCTCGGCGGCGAGCTCGGTGACCCTGCCGAGGAGCATGCGGTTGGCGTTGAGGTCCGGCGTGGTGCTCATCTTCTGGATCGTGTCCTGGAGCGCCATCTCGATCCGGGCGATGGCCGGCTGCAGGCGCCGCGCCTCGGGGAGGCCGAGGAGCGCGAGCGTCCGGTAGGTTTCGAGCTCGATGAGCCGCTGCACCAGGGCGCCGACCTCGTGCGGGTAGAGGCCGCGGTCGACGACGAGGATGCGCGTGAGCCCGTCGGCGCGGAGCTTGAAATCCGTCGCGCCGATGGCGCGGCCGTCGCGCATCGTCGACACCGCGGTGGAGCCGGGGTCGAGGCCGTGGAGGAGCGCCTCGGCCGGGGCGTCGTCCTTCACGAGGTCGAGGCGCAGGGCGACGAGCAGCGGCCCCGGCTGGCGGAACGGCATGCCGAGAAGGTCGTCGAGCGTCAGGGGGTTGCCGGGGTCGTTGCCGGGGCAGTCCCAGGTGTAGGTCGTGATCTCGGAATGCGTCTCCCAGCGGAGGCGGACCGCGCCGATCCAGACGATGTGCTGATTGGCGTGCTCGTCCGGCGCCCGGAGGCCGAGCGCCGCGCAGCGCCGGAAGAGGTCCTCGCGTGCGAGCCCGGTGCTCACGGCGTCGGTCGAGAAGGCGTAGTGGAGCACCAGGCGCGGCGTCGTCATCACCTGGAACGGCCGGGCATGGATCTCGCGCAGCACGAGGTCGCGCATCGGGTGCTGGACGAGCGACTGGCGCGCCGTCCCCGAAACCATGCCGCCCGTGCGGCTGTCGCCGTCCATCACGCATCTCTCCGCCAACCGGCGCGATTTGTGCGCCGGGGCGGCGCGGGAATCCAGCGCAGCCGGGCAAAAAATGCTGGCCCCGCCGGGCGCGGACCGCAGTTATTTACACCCGTGTAAATTTACACTATAGTGTAAATATGAGCCCGAGCCGAACCGAACGATCCCGTTCGCTGATCCTCGACGCCGCGGACGCGCTGTTCCGGGCGCGAGGCATCACGGCCGTCTCGGTCGAGGAGATCGCCCAGGCCGCGGGGCTGACGCGGAAGACGGTGTACAATCTCTTCGCCGCCAAGGAGGCGATCGCGCTTGCGCTGGTGGCGCGGGTGGAGGCCGGCGACGCCGGCTACCGCGCCCGGATGGCGGCCGGCGACGACGCCCGCACCCTCCTCGAAACCGTGTTTCTCGACAGCGCCGGCTGGTGCCTCGCCAATCCGGCGCTGGCGCGCATCGCGCTTGCGCCGCCGACCCCGCCGTCACTCGAGCCGCCGGAAGGGCGGCCGTCCTTTCAGCGGCTCGTGACGGACATACTCCGCCTCGGCCAGGCGGAGGGCACCATCCGGCGGGACGAGGACGCAGCCTTCATGGCGCTCGTCCTTCTCGGCGCCTACGCGCAGGCAATGCTCGCCATGCTCGGCGGCGGCCGTTTCGGTGCCGCCGACATCAGCCACCTCCTCCGCCTCGTCGTCGAGGGCATCGGCGAACGACCGTGAGCACGCTTTCGGAGCCATCGCACATGCCATCACACGATGCCCCTGCAGGGCTGCCGGTGCCGTTCGGGCCGGAGATATGGACCGTCGCCGGCCCTCCGATCACCGGCATGCTGCGGTTCGTCTACCCGACCCGGATGATCGTCATCCGTCTTGGCGATGGCGGGCTTCTGCTGTGGTCGCCGGTTGCGCTGACCGAGGCCGGTGCCGCCGGCGTCGCCACGCTCGGCCCCGTCCGGCATCTCGTCGCGCCGAACACGCTGCACTACAGCTTCATCGCCGATTGGCATCGCCGCTATCCGGCGGCGCTGGTCCACGCCCTGCCGCGGCTTCGCGCGGACCGTCCCGAAGTGCCGCAGGGCCCCACGCTCGACGAGGCGTCACAGCCGTGGGCCGGAGAGATCGACCAGGTGCTGATGCGCACCCGGATCGCCGACGAAATGGTCTTCTTCCACCGCACGAGCGGGACGGCGATCTTCACCGACCTCCTGCAGAACTTTCCAACCGACTGGTTCCCGGGCTGGCGCCGGATCGTTGCGCGGTTCGACCTGATGCTCGGCGACGAGCCCCGCGTGCCCCGGAAATTCCGTTTGGCCATCACCGATCGCGGCGCGGCGCGAACCGCGATCGGCCGAGTGCTTTCATGGCCGGTCGAGCGCGTGCTGATGGCGCACGGAGAACCGGTCACGACGGGCGCGGCAGAGTATCTCCGCCGCGCCTTCGCATGGCTCAATGGCTAGGGGATTGACCGCATTCGGAAGACTCCGTGTTGGCGTCGCAAGACCTTTGCGCTCGTGGCTGTTCCCCTCGCCCGTTCGGGGAGGAGGCGAATGAGCGGCCGCTCCGGGAACGAGCCCGAAAGCGTCCAACTGCTACGGGCCGGGACTCGTCCGACGCGTGAACCTTTCCCCCTTGCGGGACCCGCAAGGGGACGGCCACGATGACGGACTGCCCGCCACGGAATTGCGAACCGCCCTACCCTTTCGGCTGCGGGACGTAGCGGAGGTACGGTTTCGGGGCGCGCCAGCCGTCGGGGTAGATCGACTTCGCGGCCTCGTCGGTGACAGAGCCGGCGATGATGACCTCGTCGCCCACCTTCCAGTTCGCCGGCGTCGCGACCTTGAACTTCGCGGTCAGCTGCATGGAATCGATGACGCGCAGGATCTCGTCGAAGTTCCGGCCCGTGGACATCGGGTAGGCGAGCGCCAGCTTGATCTTCTTGTCCGGGCCGATGACGTAGACGGTGCGGACGGTCTGATTGTCGGCGGCGGTGCGCCCTTCCGACGTGTCGCCGGCATCGTTCGGCAGCATGTCGTAGAGCTTGGCGACCTTCAGCTGCGGGTCGCCGATCATCGGGTAATTGGGCGCAACGCCCATCGTGTCGGCGATGTCCTTCGACCAGCCCTGGTGACGGTCGACGGGGTCGACGCTGATCGCCAGAATCTTGACGTTCCGCGATCTGAAGTCCGGCTCGAGCCGCGCCATCGTCCCGAGTTCGGTGGTGCAGACGGGCGTGAAGTCCTTGGGGTGGGAGAAGAGGATGCCCCAGGAGTCGCCCAGCCACTCGTGGAACCGAATCTTGCCGGCGGTGGTGTCGGCTTCGAAGTCGGGTGCGGTATCGCCCAGTCGGAGTGTCATGGCCGTTCTCCAGTGATTGCCTTTGCAGGGCTCGGAATATCGGGACCGGCGGGGTGCGCGACAAGGATTTCGCTTCCCCGGATGAGGCCGCAGACGCGGTGGCATTCCATCAAACGGGCAGAAACGCGAGCGATGTTGCTCAGTAGGCGTAGCGGCGGAAGAGCTGGCGAACATCGCCGCCCCACGCGTCGCGGTAGCGGCGCAGCATCCGCTCGGCCGGGGTGACGCCGGTGATGACGGTTTCCTCCACCGCGGCGAGGTAGATCGTCTCGTCCGTGCCCATCGGCGAGCGATGGTTGCGGCGGCGGAGGCCCTCGCGGGCGAGATCGACGATCTGCCGCGCCACTTCGAGCGCGGTGCGGCCAGCGACCGGCGCCCCGAGCGCCTGCCGCGGCACCGCGGCGCGCAGCGCGGCGATGTCGGCGAGCGACCATTCCTTCACGAGGTCGTCGGCCGCGGTCAGGACGTCCGCGTCGTAGAGGAGACCGACCCACAGCGCCGGAAGGGCGCAGAGCCAGGACCACGGTCCGCCGTCCGCGCCGCGCATTTCGAGGTATTTCTTGAGCCGCACCTCGGGGAAGAGCGTCGAGAGGTGATTGTGCCAGTCGGCGATCGTGGCGTGCTCGCCCGGCAGCTGGGCGAGCTTTCCCGCCATCAGGTCGCGGAACGAGGCGCCGGCGACGTCGTGATAGGTCGCGCCGCGCTTCACGAAGTACATCGGCACGTCGAGCGCCCAGTCGACGTAGCGCTCGAAGCCGAACCCCTCCTCGAAGACGAAGGGGAGGATGCCGGTCCGCGCCGCGTCGGTATCGCGCCAGATCTCGGCGCGGTAGGAGAGGAAGCCGTTGGGCCTCCCCTCGCTGAACGGCGAGTTCGCGAACAGCGCGGTCGCGATCGGCTGCAGCGCCATCGCCACACGCATCTTCCGGCGCATGTCGGCTTCGTCGGAGAAGTCGAGGTTGGCCTGCACCGTGCAGGTCCGGAACATCATGTCGAGGCCGAGCGAGCCGACCTTCGGCATGTACCGCGCCATGATGCCGTAGCGCGATTTCGGCATCACCGGGACCTCGTCGCGCGACCAGAGCGGCGAGAAGCCGTGGCCGAGGAAACCGATGCCGAGCGGGTCGGCGGCCTCACGGAGCTGCGCGAGATGGGCGTTCAGTTCGCGGGCGGTCTGGTGGATCGTCTCGAGCGGCGCGCCGGAGAGTTCGAACTGGCCGCCCGGCTCGAGCGAGATCGCAGCCGAGCCGATCGGATCGACGAGGCCGATCGGGCGGCCGGCATCCATGATCGGCGCCCAGCCGAGGAGGCCCTCCATCGTTTCGAGGAGCTGGCGGATGCCGCGCGGCCCCTCATACGCAACGGGCGAATAGTCCTCGACGTGGAAGCCGAACTTCTCGTGCTCGGTGCCGACCCGCCATTCGGCGCGCGGCTTCGACCCCGATTCGAGGGCGGCGACGAGTTCGTCACGCGTCGTGATCGGCGTCGGGTCGGTTACGTCACGCGCCATGAAGGCTCCGCT
Source organism: Bauldia sp. (assembly GCA_020849325.1). Classification (GTDB taxonomy): domain Bacteria; phylum Pseudomonadota; class Alphaproteobacteria; order Rhizobiales; family Kaistiaceae; genus JADLGL01. Next base: position 40,517 of record JADLGL010000009.1, read on the forward strand.
GGGCGAACCCGACCGGCGGGCACGTGCCCCGGCCGAAGGTCGGCAACGAGGGCGGTCAAATAGTCTGGTTCCGGCTTTCGCGCCAGTCGCCCAGCACCGCCTGGACCAGCGCCAGCGCCGCCACGGCAGCCGTATCGGCCCGGAGAATCCGCGGTCCGATGCGGATCGGCGTGACGAATGGCAGCGCCCGGAGGCGCGTGCGCTCGTCGGCCGAAAAACCGCCCTCGGGGCCGATGAGGACGGCGACCTTGTGCCCGGTCACCGCCTTCAGCGCCGCCACCGGATCGGCCATCGGCGCCCCCTCGTCGCAATAGACGATCCGCCGCTCGGGCTCGACCTGTGGCCACGCGTCGAGGAGCTGACCGAGCGGGATCGCCTCGTCGATCTGCGGGATCGACAGGAGTCCGCACTGCTCCGCGGCCTCGATGGCGTTGGCCTCCATCCGCTCGGTGTTGAGGCGGCTCACCTGCGTGTGCTGAGTCAGCACCGGCGTCATCAGGCCGGCGCCCATCTCCACCGCCTTCTGGATCATGTAGTCGAGCCGGCCCTGCTTCAGCGGCGCGAAGAGGTAGTAGAGGTCCGGGCGCGCCGTCTGCTGCCGGTCCTGCCGGTCGACGGTGAGGGCGAAGCTCCGCCGGCGCCGCTCGACGAGGGACGCCTTCCACTCGCCGTCGCGGCCGTTGAAGACGGCGACCGATTCGCCCGGCGCCATGCGCAGCACGTTGACGAGGTAGTTCGTCTGCGCCGGATCGAGGTCCACCGTCGCGCCGGCCGAAAGGCTCGTCCGCACGAACAGGCGCTGCCGCGTCCCCTCCGTCATGCTCCCCTCCCGCTTGACGGGCCGGCGGCCGGCCGTCACCAACTGGCGCATGGCAGCGCCGGTACCGAACGTCCCAGAATACACCGTCTCCGGCATTTCCGCGGCGCTGAAGCGCACGGTCGAGGATGCCTATGGCTGGGTGCGCGTCCGCGGCGAAATCTCCGGCTACAAGGGCGTCCACAGCTCCGGCCACGCCTATTTCACGCTGAAGGACGACAAGGCCCGGCTCGACGCCGTCGTGTGGCGGACGAGCATGCTCCGGATCAAGTTCAAGCCGGAGGAAGGGCTCGAAGTCATCGCCACCGGGAAGCTCTCGACCTTCCCCGGCAAATCCAACTACCAGATGATCATCGAGACGCTGGAGCCGGCCGGCGTCGGCGCGCTGATGGCGCTTCTCGAAGAGCGGCGGAAGCGGCTGGCGGCGCTCGGCCTCTTCGAGGGGGCGCGGAAGAAGAAGCTCCCCTTCCTGCCGCGGATCATCGGCGTGGTGACCTCGCCGTCGGGCGCCGTCATCCGCGACATCCTCCACCGCCTCGCCGACCGCTGTCCGACGAACGTGATCCTGTGGCCGGTGCGGGTGCAGGGCGAAACCGCGGCCGCGGAGGTGGCGGCGGCGATCCAGGGCTTCAACGCTCTCGAAACGGGCGGCCCCGTGCCGCGGCCGGACCTCCTGATCGTCGCCCGCGGCGGCGGCAGCCTCGAGGATCTCTGGCCGTTCAACGAGGAAATCGTGGTCAACGCCGCCGCCCGGTCGGCGATCCCGCTGATCTCGGCGATCGGCCACGAGACCGACACGACGCTCCTCGACCTCGTCGCCGACATGCGGGCGCCGACGCCGACGGGCGCTGCCGAGCTCGCGGTGCCGGTGCGGGTCGAACTGGCAACGCGGCTCGACCGGGCGGCGACGCGCGGGCGCGTCGGCATCGGCCGGGTGATCGAGCTCGGGCGGCGCGAGGTGACGACGACGGCGCGCGCCCTCCCCGGCCCGGCCGACATCCTCGCGATCCCGCGCCGGACGCTGGACGAACTCTCCGCGCGCCTCGGCCGCTCGCTCGGGGCGAACGCGCTGGCGCATCGCGCCCGGCTCGACCGGGCGGTGGCCGGCCTCGCACCGGGCGGGCTGACGCGACTCGTCGAGCAGGCACGGCAGCGGCTCGCGGTCGCCGCCGGGCGGAAGCAGCGGGCGCTCGAGGTCCACGCCGAGCGGAAGCGGGCGGCGTTCGTGCAGTCGTCACGCCGGCTCCGCGCCGACCCGCTGCTGGAGCGCCTCGCGCAGGCGAAGCGGCGCGTGGCGGAACTGCAGAGCCGGCAGTACCGCGCGCTGGCGCAGGGGCTTGCGATCGCGTGGCAGCGGCTCGAGGGGCTCGACAAGCTCCTCGACGCGTTCGCGCTGTCGAAGGAGAGCATTCTCGCGCGCGGCTACGTGCTCGTACACCGGGCGGACGATTCGATCGTCGCGCGCGCTGGCGAGATTCCGTCGGGTGGGATGGTCGATCTCGAATTCGCGGATGGCCGCGTGGCGGCGATCGCGACGACCGGTGCAGTCAGGCCGAAAAAGCAGCGACGGCGCATGGGTGCGCCGTCGCCTGATCAGGGCAGCCTGTTCGGGTCCGGCGAAGGCTAGAGCGTGATCCGTTGAAACCGGATCACGCTCGTCGCCTTTTTCCTTGGTGGAGCATTCTTCGAAGAACCGGCAGCCGTTTCTTCGGATCATGCTCTAGAGCGCGAAGCCGGTCGGCAGGCCTTCGAACAGGAGACCGTTGAAGCCGGAGACGCGACCGTCGCCGAACTTCAGCCCGATGCCGATCTGCCACTCGATGCCGCCGCCCGAACCGGTCCCGATCGTGCCGTTGATGGAAAGCGGACCGTCCCCGGCGCCGAGCGAGTATTCGAACCCCGCGTTGGCAGACCACAGGAACCCGCCGAGGTTGTTGAAGGCCAGTTGCGCGTTCGATGTGAGCGTCAGGCGCTCGCCGATCTCCTTCTCGACGTCGACGCCGACGGCGACGAGACCGCCGAGCGTCGGTCCGGGGGTGAGCCCGCCAAAAACCAGGGCGTAGGGAGTGATCGGCCCGATTTCGTAGCCGACCTTGACGCCGCCGAGCGCCACGAACGGAGGACCACCGACGGCCGAGATGGCGTCGATATGGAAGTTGCCGCGCTCGATCGTGGCCACAAGGATCGACTGGATGCCCTGGAAGCCACCGTCGAAGGCGGCGCCCAAGGCGTAATAAACGTCGACCGTCTCGGTGTGGTAGTCGGCATCGATGCCGAACGTGAAGCCGTCGAACGTCGAACCGACGCCGAAGGCGTACAACATGCTCGCATCGGCGAAGACGCCTACCGTCGCGTCACCGAACGCGCGATAGACCCGTCCGCCGACCGTCAGATAGCCCCCGAGGGGGGGCGGCGGGGCGAGTGTGAGGCTGTTGCCAGCGGTCAGCTGGAAGCCCCAGCCCGAAGCGGTGCGAACGTCGACGGCGGCCAGCGTATAGAGGTACGGCCCGGACAGTGGATAGCCCGACACGGACGTATCGATCTGAATGACCTTCACCGGGCCCGGCGGCGGAACGACCGCTGGGGTCACCACGGGAACTACGATCGGCATCACGTCGGCCGCCTGCGCCGCGCCCGACACCGCCACGAGAGCGGCGGCCGCAGCCGAGCCCATCAACCAGGTCTTCTTCATCACGTCCCCCTTGCGCGCGAGAATCGCCTCGCCGCCGCCAAAAAGTGCCGACGGTACATAACCGCACATCCCGTTGCCCGCACCATGCCGAGGCGGTTGCCGGACGCAATCCCGCCGCGAGTGTTGCCAATGGGCAACAAAGCCGTGTGCGAACGGCCCCGGAAGGGATGGTCCCGGAGGTAGCGCCGCACCTTCGGCCCGTCGCGTAACGGTTCCCGCGGGATCACGGGCGCGGCGCGGTCGCGGGAAAACGGCCGGAGGGCCTTCCGCCGTCTTGCAGATCCAATCTGCGTTTGAACCTCCCCCTTGCGGCCCTGCGGGGAGGTCGAACCGGCCCTTTGCCGGTTCGAAGGGGGCACGACGCCGACGGGGTGCCCGATTCTCGAGGCGGCGACACCCTCCGAAGGCCGCGGCGCTCCGCTTGCAGCCTTCCGCCTCCCCGCCGGGGGAGGCTCATTCTCATGACTGTTTCAGAGCTTCGACAGCTAGAGGAACCAGCCCGGGAGGTTGTCGGACATCAGCAGGCCCCCGGCGCCGGTGACGCGGCCACCGCCGAACTTCAGGCCGATGCCGATTTGCGCGGCGATGCCACCACCCGTGCCGGTCATCACCGACCCGCGGATCGAGAGCGGACCGTCTCCGCCCGCAGCGCCGAGCGTGTACTCGACGCCGGCTTCGGCCTGCCACTGCAGGCCGGGCAGACCACCGAACGTCCTCAACACCATGGCTTCAGCGGTGAGCGTCAGCCGCTCGCCGACCTGGTGCTCGAATTCGAGCCCCGCGCCCACCCCGAAGCTCGCCGGCGCGCCGCCGACGCTTCCGACCAGAATCGCGTAAGGGGTGACCGGCCCGAGCCGGTAGCCGACCTGCACGCCGCCGGACATCGAGAGGGGCCCGCTGACGGCAACGGCCGCGACGTCGATCACGAAATTGCCGCGCTCGATGTTGGCATAGACGACCGACTGGAGACTCTGGAAGCCTCCGTCGAAGAAGGCAGTGACGGAGGCGTAGAGCTCGACCGCGTCGGTGTAGTAGTCCAGATCGACGCCGACCCCCAAGCCTTCATAGGTAAGGCCGCCAACGTATTCGAAGGCTGCATTCGCGAATACGCCGACGGTAGCGTCGCCCATGGCGCGGTACACGCGACCGCCGAGCGTGAAGTACCCGTCAGTGCCCTGGATGTAGCTGTTGGCCGTCAGGAACTGGAAGCCCCAGCCCGATGCGGTGCGCACATCCACGGCGCCGATGGTTTCGAGGACGAACGGACCACCCAGGAATTTGGTCAGGCTGGTGTCGATCTGCACCACCTTCACCGGGCCGGGCACCGGCACCACGGCGGGCGTCACCACCGGCACGACGATCGGCATCACGTCGGCCGCCTGCGCCGCGCCCGACACCGCCACGAGAGCGGCGGCCGCAGCCGAGCCCATCAACCAGGTCTTCTTCATCACGTCCCCCTTGCGCGCGATGGAATCGCGTCACGGCCGCCAGAATGCACTCGACCGTACATAACCGCACATCCCGCCGCCGACGCCATGCCCAGGCCGCGGCGCGACGCAATCCCTCCGCGAGTGTTGCCAATGGGCAACATCCGCGCACAGCGGGCCGGGAGGTCGCCTAGCCGCCGAAGCGGAAGCTGAAGCCGGTGCGGATGGTCTGGCCCGAGGCGGCCACGAAGTGCGCCGTACCGGGATTGGTCGGGCCGAGATCGACCAGTTCGTCGCCCAGGAAGACGAAGCGGTACTCGACGAAGGCCGACAGCGCCCCGCCGAAGGCGTGCTCCATGCCCACGCCGAAATGGCGACCGTAGCCGCGGCGGAAGCCGGAGTGGAAGGTGATCGTGTCGGTATCCTGCGAGCCCGTCGGGCCGCCCGAGAGCGTGACACGGGAGAAGTTGAAGCCTGTCTGCACGTAGAAGAGGTTCGCGCCCATGCCGATGCCGGCGCGGAACAGCACCGTGCTCGTGCGGTCGAGATGGAACGCACCCGAATTCGGGGTCCCGACATACGAGCCGGCGACGCTGCTGTAGGTCCAGTCGATGCCGAGGCCGGCGACGAAGCGGCCGAAATCGTAGTCGAAGCGGGCGATCGCCCCGAGCATGCCGCCGGCGATGCCGAAGGTCGCGGTCGGCGCGCCGTCCGGAATGTCGGTCACGTGACCGATGAGCCCTGCCCCGGTGATGCCGAGCCGGAAGCCCGTCCATTCGTGGCCAGCATCATCCGCCACCGCCGACGACGCGGAGATGGCCATGACCGCCGCAACGGCAGCACGCAGCGCGCTCTTCATTCCCGACCCCCACGCTTTCGCGTGGTCGCAGTCTAGGAGGATTCCCGGCGGATGCGCGTGGCGTTCCCGCCACAGGGCGGAGGAATTCAGCCGGTTCCGTCGTTCCGACGAGAGCCCAATTCCTCTCCCCGCCGGCGCCCGCGGGGAGAGGGAACAACGAGGCGGCTTTTTTCCTTATAAGCCAGCGGGTTACCGCATCGGAGAAGAGACGCCGGCTTGGGTCCGGGCCGCGCGGGCGGCCCGGAAGGGAGCATGCCTTACGGCGTCGCGATCGGACGGTAGAAGACGAATTCGTGGTCCGGGACGAGCGCGGGGTGGAACATTTTCAGCATGTCGAGGAGGATCAGGTCGGGCCGCAGCACGCCGAGCTCCCAGTAGCCGAGCGCGCCGGACGGGGTGGCGAGGCGGTCGTACACCCACACCTGTCCCGACCGGGACGCGGGCAGAGCCGCGAGGCGCGGTTCGTCGGCGGCGATGTCCGCGAGCGTCACATAGGTCGTGGCGGCGTTGATCCAGAACGGCGCGTCGCTTGCGCGATCGAGGAGCTGTTCGAGGTCGGCGAAGGCAATCGAGCCGGCATCGCGGTTGTCGGCGAAGACATAGGTCGCGCCTGCAGCGGCGATCGCCTGCGCGACGTAGGAAGCGCCGCCGGAGGCGTAGAACGTGCCCTGGAAGGCCGAGCCGGAGAACACGAGCGGCCGATCGGCCGCCGGCACCGAAGCGCCGATCGCTGCCGCGGCGGCGTAGGCGGCGTCGATCTCGCCGAAGACGGTTTCGGCCTCGGCCTCGGCGTTGAAGAAGAGCGCGATGTACTTGATCCACTCCGCCCGGCCGAGGATGTCGGCTTCGAGCCATTCGGCGTTGGCGACCACGGGGATGCCGGCCTCGCGGAGGGTCCGGTAGGCCGGGTCGTCGGCGCCGGCGGTCATGAGGATGTCCGGCGCGGCATCGAGGATGATCTCGAGGTTGGTCGTGAAGGTCGGCGCGAACTCGACGATCGTTCCCGCGGCGCCGGCGTCGATCACCGCCTGCGTGGCGGTGTAGGCGAGCGAGGAGACGCCGGTGAGGCGGTCGAGGACGCCGAGGGCTTCCAGCATCGGGTTGTGGGTGGCGCTGGCCGAGAAGATCGTCTCGACCGGAACCGGGACGACCGTCGCGCCCGCGAGATCGCCGGTCAGCTCCGGCGCCGGGGCGCCGCACTGGAGGAGGACGTAGGTCTCCGGGGCGCCGCCCTGGAAGGGCTCGGCGACGGTGACGACCTTGTAGGAATTGAAGTAGGCGACGCTGAAATTCGCCGCGTACTCGACCGTGGTCTTGTCGGGGAAGTAGTCGACGGCGGGATCGAAGACGGTGACGCAGCCGTCGACGAGATTGTCGGCGGCGAGCGCCTGCGCGCCCGCGGGGGCGGCGAGGAGGACGGCTCCGGCAAAGAGTCCGGACGCCAGCGTAAGTCGCTGCAGCATATTGGCTTTCCTGTGCTTCTCAGATGTTGGATGAGCTGTGGTCGGGGAGGTCGCGGGCGAGCGTGGCGAGTTCGGCATAGGTCGAGCCGTGGGCGACGGTGCCGCCGAGTTCGGCGCGCCATTCGCCGTTGGCCGGGCCGGCCGTGACCACCAGCGTTCCGGCGGACGGCTCGGCGACCATGGCCCAGCCCTCGCGTTCGAGGACGGCGCCGGCGAGGATCGCGCTGAGGCCATCGCCGCGGACGATCGCCGGCCGGCCGGAGCCGGTGCGGAGGCGAAACGTCCGTTCGTCGGTGCGGAAGGCGATGCGCTCGCTGCCGAAGGCCGCCTCGAACTCGCCGCTGTGGACGAGGTCCTCCGGCGCCCCGGCTTCGAACCGGCCGAGGCTCGTGAGCCAGACGGTGTCGGCGGAGCGGAGGGCGAGGTCGAGGTCGTGCGTCGACGCGACGACCGCAAGGCCGTTCTCGCGGGCGAGGCGGCGGAGAAGGCCCATCAGCTCGACGCGCGAGCCGACGTCGAGGAAGGCCGTGGGCTCGTCGAGGACGAGGATCGCCGGCTCCTGCGCGAGGGCGCGGGCGATGTTGATCCGCTGGCGCTCGCCGTCGGAGAGTTCGCCGATGTCGCGCTCCGCCAGATGGTACGCGCCGACGGCATCGAGGGCGCGCCAGATGGCGGCGTGGTCGGCCTCGCCGAGGCGGCCGCCCCAGCTGACATGGGGATAGCGGCCGAGGCCCACGACGGCGAAGGCGGTGAGCGCCCCGACGTCGAGCCGCTCGGTCTGGACGAGGCCGATGCTCCTGCCGATGTCGACCTGGCGGAGGGTTTTCGCGTCGGCGCCGCCGATCCGGAGGGTGCCGGCGAGCGGGCGCTGCACGGTGGCGAGCGTCCGGAGGAGGGTCGATTTCCCCGCGCCGTTCGGGCCGAGGAGGCAGACGAACTCCCCTCCCCGCACGGCCAGATCGAGCGCCGGCAGGACGGGCCGCTTCTGCCGCCGGAAGCGGTAGCCGACGACGAGCTTCTCGGCCGAAAGGGCGGGCGTGCTCATGCGACGAACGCCCCCTTCCGCGACCGGAGGATGACGAACACCACCACCGGCGCGCCGATGAGCGAGGTGACGGCGTTGAGCGGCAGAAGGCCGTCGCCGTTGGCAACGAGCGCCGCGAGCTGGGCAAGGAGCGCCAGCACCGCGCCGAGGAGGATCACCGCAGGGACGAGGACGCGATGATCGGAGGTGCCGACGAGGCCGCGGGCGAGGTGCGGGATCGCGACGCCGAGGAAGACGATCGGCCCGCAGAACGCGGTGACGACGCCGGCGAGGGTCGAAGCGCCGGCGAGCGTTGCGATCCGCATCGCGCGGACGTTGAGGCCCATCGATTTCGCGTAGGCCTCGCCGAGAAGGAGGGCGTTGAGCTGCTTGGTGGTGGCGGCGGCGATGCCGATGCCGACGACGAGGAGCGGGACGTAGATCGCGAGCTGGTTCGACGTGACGCCGCCGAACGAGCCGTAGCCCCAGGCGATCCACCGCTGCAGCTGCTCGAACGAGGTGCCGACGACGAGGATCGTCACGACCGACTGCACGGCGTAGCCGAACATGAGGCCGATGATGAGGATGGTCGCGGCGTTCCGGACGCGGCTGGCGAGGACGAGCACCGGCACCAGCACCACGAAGGCGCCGAGGATCGCGGCGGCGGCGACTGCGAGATCGCCGGCAAGGCCGAACGCGCCGCCGAGGAGCGCCCCCGCGGCGCTGCCGGCGCCGAGGACGGCGATCGCGACGCCGAGGCTCGCGCCGGACGTGATGCCGAGCGCGAAGGGGTCGGCGAGCGGATTGCGGAGGAGGGTCTGCATCTGCAGGCCGGCGATCCCCAGCGCGGCGCCCGAGAGGGCCGCGGTGACGGCGCGCGGCAGGCGGACGTCGTGGACGATCACCGCCCAGCTCGCGCGCTCCGGCGTTTCGCCGAGGAGGATCGACACGACCGTCCCGAGCGGGATGGTGACCGAGCCGACGACGATGGCGAGGAGGAAGGCGAGGACGACCGCGCCGGCAAGCACCGACAGGACGACGACCGGCCGCGAGCGGCGGCGGACGAGCCGCCCGTCTCGCAACGCCGCGATGGGCGGGGCGGCGGACGATCGTGATGGCGGGTCGGTGGCCGCCTCGCCGGCGGCCCCTGACAGGACGGACATGGTCACCTCAATGCCGAGGGGCCAAAGTCCGATCCGGCGCTTCCTTGGACGGCGGACGGCCGTCCAGGCAGCGACTGACCGGGACACCCCGCCCCGAGCAAAGCAACGTTCGTCGAGGCAGGTCTCCTGGCTCGCGGGTCAGCACCGTCCCGACCGCCTTCCCGGCGCCCTTCGGCGCCAGTGGTTCGATCGTCGGGCGGCTCGCCGCTCACAGTTGCGGGGGCAGCTCCGGCATAAGCCCTTGCGGGCGTTACCGGATTCCCTCTTAGCTCACCGGACCGCGAACGGCGCCGGTGAGAACCACGACGCCGCCATGTCGGCCCGGCGCGGGGCCGGTGTCAAGCGCGGCACGCTTTTCCACAGGCGACGCGGAACGGCGCCGCGCGCCGGGGCGTTGGCAGCCCGTGGCGGTGCGCTTGCCGAACCGGGGCCGACCGCACACATGATGGGGAGCCGCGCCAGCGGCAGCACGACGGAGGATGCGATGGACCAGAATGACCGCCAGGCGATCGACCAGCTGTTCCGGAAGCTCGGCGAGGTCGAGCGCACGGCAGCGCCACGCGACGCCGAGGCCGAGGCGCTGATCCGGCAGCGCGTCGCGCAGCAGCCGGGCGCGCCCTACTACATGGCGCAGACCATCGTCGTGCAGGAACAGGCGCTCGAAGCCGCCCAGCAGCGCATCATGCAGCTCGAGCAGCAGAGCCGGCCCAGCCTCTTCGGCGGTCTCTTCGGCGGCGGCTCGCGCCAGCCGGTGCCGCAGCAGCACTACCCGCAGCGCGGCCAGCAGTACGGCTACGGCCAGCAGCAGGGCTACGGCCAGCAGGGTTACGGCCAGCAGCGCGGTGGCGGCTTCCTCGCGGGTGCGGCGCAGACGGCGCTCGGCGTCGCCGGCGGCGTCCTCGTCGCCAATGCGGTGATGGGACTCTTCGACGGCGGCGCTGAAGGCGCCGGCGCGGACGCGGGTGGCGACACCGGCGGAGATTTCGGCGGCGGCGACGGCGGCGATTTCGGCGGCGGGGATTTCGGCGGCGATTTTTAGGGCCACTTCCCTCGGGACGGCGGAAGCGAACTGGGCTCTGTGCCCACCTGCGGTAGCAGAATACTGCGGTTCTGAGCCTCCCCTTGCGGGGAGGCGGAAGGCCGGAGCGTCGCCGGCTTCGGAGGGGGGCGCGGTCTCGCGCTCGACACCTGCGAGCGGGCTTACCCCTCCCGAACCGGCGAAGCACCGGTTCCACCTCCCCGCGAGGGGAGGTTCAACCGCAAGCTGTGGCTTCAACCCTGCACGGGAGCAGGCCGGCGATTTTATGGAACCCGCCAGGCGGGGAGATTGGTACAGCTGGCTGGGCTCGAACCAGCGACACCCGGATCCACAATCCGGTGCTCTACCAACTGAGCTACAGCTGCATCTCCAATCGGCGCGGAACCTAGTGGGTCGGCCTCCGCCTTTCAAGCAAGCAGATACCGCGAAGTGTCGCGGCAGGGCAGCCCTGATCGAGTCCTTCGCCCGGCCTTAACCCCGTTCGGCGATCGCCGTGGAGAAGGCGCGCCATCCGCGTGGACGGTCGCGGACTTTGCGCCTATTCACAATTCGTTAGCCATGAGGGGCGACCACGGGACCATGTCCCGTCCGCAGACAGACGCCGGATGATTCGACAGGGTCACGCCTATCTGGACCTGACGGCGCTGCCGGAAACGGGAGCCGTGCTCCTCGATCCGCGCCCGGCGTTCCTGTGGGCGGAGGACGGCAGCCGCATCCTGTGGGCGAATGCGGCCGGGGTGCATTTCCTCGGCGCACCCAACGTCCATGCCCTTCTGCAGCGCCAGTTCGGCGATGGCAACCCCGTCGGCCTCCAGGTCGCGGCGGCAGCATCGGCGACCGCCGCCGGCGAGCCGCAGATGACGGTCATCCGGTTCGCCACCGCAGGCGGCACCGAGCCGGTGCTGTGCCTCGGGACGCGCGTCCCCCTCGACGAGGACGGCGACGCGCTCCTCCTCTCGTCGATGCAGCCGCCGGCGCGGGTCGAGCCGCTCCTCGGGCGCGCCTTCGGCCTTGCCGCGGCGGTGGCGGAGGACGAGGTCGCCGCGGTCGTGCTGCGGCCCGACGGCCGGGTGATCGGGGCCTCCGACGGTTTTCGCGAGGTGTCCGACGGGCCGGCCGCACTCGGCGCCCTTGCGGCGAGCACGGCGGCGAGCGGGCGGCGGATGCTCAAGCGGCGCATCGTGTTCGGCGGTGCAAGGCGGCTCGTCGGCATGGCGGCGGTGACCACGCCCGAGGGACCGTTCGTGCTGGCGCTGGTCGGGCCGGCGGAAGCGGCGGTCGGTGCTGCTGCGGCGGCGTCCGCGCCGCCAGCTACCGCGACGGTCGAGGCAAGCCGCGAACCGCAGAGGCCGGCCGTGCCGGTGCCGGATTCCACCCCGGTACCCGTGCTGCCCGAGGAGGCAGCGATCGCGGAAGCTCCGGCTCCGGAGGCGGTAGCGCCGGCGCCCGCCGTACCGGCGCTGACCTTGCCTCCCGAAACCCGGCCGGCCGAAACAGCGGCCGCCGACCTGGTCGCATCCGTCGAAACGGCGCCGATTCTCCTTCCCGTCGAAGCGACCTTCGACGCCGGCGATACGGCGCCGGGTGGCGAGGCGCCGTCCGCTGCCGACGCTGCCGTCGCCACCCCGGCCGAAGCGGCGCCGGTGCCGCCCGCTCCGGCGCCCAATCCGCCCGCGCCGGCCGCGTTCGCCTTCTTCCCGAGGCCCGCGCCGGTGCGGTTCGTGTTCCAGATCGATCCCGACCGCCGCTTCACCCAGGTGTCGCCGGAATTCGCGACCGTCGTCGGGCCGAAGCCCGCGGCGATCGTCGGCCGCACATGGCTCGAGATCGCGAAGGATTTCGGACTCGGCGCCGCCGATCTCGTCGATCGCGCGCTGTCGCGGCGCGATACGTGGAGCGGGATCACGGTCTACTGGCCGATCCAGGATTCGACCGACGCCGTCGCCGTCGATCTCGCCGCTCTCCCCGCCTTCAACCGGAGCGGCACGTTCGAGGGTTTCCGCGGGTTCGGCGTCTGCCGCACATCGGACATCCGCCGCGAACTGCCGGACGAGCCCGAACTGCCGCTCGCGGATGCCGCGCCGCCGGCCACACCGGCAGCCGACGGCCCCGCCGCGGCGACGACCGTGCCGCCAGCGCAGGCGGCCGCCGGTCCCGTCGTGGCGGACGACAGCGAAGGATCGAACATCGTCCGCCTGCCGTCGGCGGGGAAAGGCCGGGCGCTGACCGGCAACGAGCAGGACGCGTTCCGCCGGATCGCGGACGCGCTGCGCTCGATCGCGCCGCGCCGTGGCGCGGACGCCGCCCCGCTTGCGCCCCAGGCGGAGGGTGCGCCGGCGAACGACACGTCCGTGCCGGCGCCGGTTGCCGCGCCCGAGCCTTCGTTCACGGCCGCGCCGGCAACGGCCGCTCCGGCACCGGACGCGGTCCCCCTCCGCTTCCTCGACCGCCTCCCGGTCGGCTTCGCGGTGTTCCGCGACCGCACCATCCTCTTCGCCAACCGCGTCCTCCTCGACCGCCTCGGCTTTGCCGACACGGCGGCGCTCGCGGCGGCGGGGGGCATCGACGGGCTGTTCGCCGCCAACACCGGCGAGCAGGAGCGGCGGCGCATTCTCCTCCGCGCCAGCGACGGCAGCGACGTCACCGCCGAGGTCCGCCTCCATGTCGTGCCGTGGACCGACGGGCCGGCGACGATGCTCTCCGTGCGCGCCGAGGCCGAACGCTCGGCGGAGCGGCGGGTCGCCGACGACCAGCAGGCGGCGCTGACGCGGATCGACGAACTGGAAGCGGTGCTCGACACGGCGACGGACGGCGTCGTGGTGATCGACGCCGAGGCGCGGGTGATGAACCTCAACCGGAGCGCCGAAGCGCTGTTCGACGTCGAGACGACGGACGTCCTCGGCCGCTCGTTCACCGAACTCCTCGCGCCGGAGAGCCGGAAGGCGGCGCTCGATTACGTCGAGGGGCTGACGAAGAACGGCGTCGCGAGCGTCCTCAATGACGGCCGCGAGATGATCGGGCGGACGCCCGCGGGCGGGCTGATCCCGCTGTTCGTGACGATGGGCCGGCTCGGCGAGAGCGGAAAACTCTGCGCGGTGCTGCGCGACATCACGCAGTGGAAGAATGCCGAGGACGAGCTCATCGCGGCGCGCCGCGCGGCCGAGGTCGCGAGCCAGCAGAAGTCGGAGTTCCTGGCGAAAATCAGCCACGAGATCAGGACGCCGCTCAACGCGGTGATCGGCTTCTCCGAGGTGATGCTGGAGGAGCGCTTCGGGCCGATCGGCAACGACCGCTACCGCGAGTATCTGAAGGACATCCGCCTTTCCGGCTCGCACCTGATGAGCCTCATCAACGACCTTCTGGACCTCTCGAAGATCGAGGCGGGGAAGGCCGATCTCGCCTTCGCCGCCGTCCCGGTCAACGAGATCATGCAGGAGTGCGTGGCGCTGATGCAGCCGGAGGCGAACCGGCGGCGCATCATCATCCGGACGAGCCTTTCGGCCGCCGTGCCGAAGGTGGTCGCCGACGCGCGCTCGCTGCGGCAGATCGTGCTCAACCTCCTCTCCAATGCGGTGAAGTTCACGCCGGCCGGCGGCCAGGTGATCGTCTCGACCGCGCTCGAGGACAATGGCGAGGTCGTCGTCCGCATCCGCGACACCGGCGTGGGCATGTCGGAAAAAGACCTCGAAACGGCGCTGAAGCCGTTCCGCCAGCTCAACACGTCGAGCAACCGCGCCGAGGGGACCGGCCTCGGTCTGCCCCTCACCAAGGCTCTCGTCGAAGCGAACCGCGCCGTTTTCGCGATCGACAGCAAGCCGAACCACGGGACGATGGCGCGGATCACCTTCCCGACGTCGCGCGTCCTGTCGACCTGACCCGGCCGCGCCGCCCCGAAGGCCGAGAACGAACACGCCCCCGTGAAGCCGCGCCAGTCTGTCGCAGCGCGATCCGTAGCGTCCCGTGGCGACTGCGAAAATGACCTCGAGGCTGGAAGGGCTCCAGATTGGACTTCTTCCAAGCTATTGATTTTGCACTATAATCCTTGACTTGCCTCCGTGCGGTCCGGCAACAATCTGGCCCGAATGTCAGCCAGCGGGCCTTGAACCCGGACCGGAGGAATTCATGACCATCAGGAATAGAGGCCGGAGCGCCGTCGTCGCGCTCGCTCTCGCTACCGCAAGCCTCCTCGGCGGCGCGTCGATCGCCGCGGCGCAGGAGGTGAACGTCTATACGAGCCGCGAGCCCGGGCTTGCCCAGCCGCTGTTCGACGCCTTCACCGCCGAGACCGGCATCCGCGTGAACACGGTCTTCATCCAGCAGGGTCTCGCCGAACGGGTCGAGGCCGAGGGTGCGGCATCGCCGGCCGACCTCCTGATGGTCGTCGACTATGGCGCGCTGATCGATCTCGTCGACCGCGGCCTGACGCAGGGGATCACCTCGCCGGTGCTCGACGAGGCGGTCCCGGCGAACCTCCGCGACCCCGACGGGCACTGGTTCGGCCTCTCGATGCGCGCCCGCGTCGCCTATGTGTCGCCCGATCTCGACATCACGGCCATCACCTACGAGGAGCTCGCCAACCCCGAGTGGGAAGGCCGCGTCTGCATCCGTTCGGGCCAGCACCCCTACAACACCTCCCTCTTCGCCGCCTTCATCGCCAAGCACGGCGAGGAGGCGACACGCGAATACCTCACCGGTCTTCACGCCAATCTCGCCCGCCCGGCCGCCGGCGGCGACCGTGACGGCGCGCGCGACATCATGGCGGGGATCTGCGATATCGCGATCGCCAATTCCTACTATGTCGGTCTGATGCGCTCGGGGGCGGGCGGCGCCGAGCAGCAGGCATGGGGCAACGCGATCCGCGTGATCTTCCCGACCTTCGCCGACGGCCTCGGCACGCACGTCAACATCTCGGGCGCGGCGCTCGCCGCGCATGCGCCGAACCTCGACAATGCGCGTCTCCTTCTCGAATTCCTGGTGTCCGAGGAAGCGCAGGAGATCTACGCGAAAGCCAATTTCGAGTATCCGGTGCGCCCGGGCGTCCCGGCCGATCCGATCATCGCCGCGCTCGGTACTCTCGTCATCGACCCGACCCCGCTCGTCGAACTCTCGACCTTCCGCCAGGCGGCCAGCCGTCTCGTCGATGCGGTCGGGTTCGACAACTGAGGCGAAACTGACCATGAAGGCGGCGCGGGCCAGCGGGTCCGCGCCGTTTTCCCGTTCCTGATGGCGCTCGCCGACGCACCGCCCCTCTCGGAAGACCAGCGCCGCGGGCCGCTCGGCCAGCGCGTGCCGCGCCGCTGGCTCGTGCCGGTGCTGATCATCGCCGTGCTCGTGCTGGCGCCGGTCGGCGGGCTCCTCTACTTCGCGGCAAGGGGTTCGGGTGACCTCTGGCCGCACCTTCTCGAAAACGTCCTGCCGCGCTCGGTGCGGACGACGGCGATCCTTCTCCTCGGCGTCGGCCTCGTCGTCACCGCGATCGGCGTCGGCACGGCGTGGCTCGTGGCGATGTACCGCTTTCCCGGCCGGCGCATCCTCGAATGGGCGCTGCTCCTTCCGCTGGCGGTGCCGACCTACATCGTCGCCTACGCCTATCTCGACGTGATGCACCCGATCGGGCCGGTGCAGACGCTCCTACGCGACCTCCTCGGGATCACGCGCGTCCGCGACCTCTGGTTCCCTGAAATCCGGTCGATGGGCGGATGCATCATCCTCCTCGGCCTCGTCCTCTACCCCTATGTCTATCTGCCGGTGCGGGCGCTCTTCGCCATGCAGTCGTCGTCCTATCTCGAAGCGGGGCGAACGCTGGGGCACGGGCCGCGCGCGGTCTTCTTCCGCATCGCCATTCCCCTCGCCCGGCCGGCGATCGTCATCGGGGTGACCCTCGCGCTCCTCGAGACGATGAACGACATCGGCGCGTCCGAATTCCTCGGCGTCCGGACGATGACGGTGTCGATCTACACCACGTGGACGACGCTCGGCAGCATCGGCGGCGCGGCGCAGATCGCGCTCCTGATGCTGGCGCTGATCCTCTGCCTTCTGTTCGTCGAGCGCTGGGCGAGGCGGCGCCAGCGCTATGTCGGCGGCGGGCAGAAGACGCTGCCGGCAGCGCCCATCCGCCTCCGCGGCTGGCGCGCCGGGCTCGCCATGACCGCCTGCGGGGCGCCGGTGCTGTTCGGCTTCGCCGTGCCGGCGGCGTATCTCGTCTATGCGGCGTGGACGCGCCTCGCCGAGTTCGGCTGGCCGCCGGACCTTCTCCTCTGGGTCTGGAACACGGTGAAGCTTGCGGCGATCGCGACGGTGATCGTCACCGCGCTCGGCCTCTTCCTCGGCTATGCCGCCCGCGTCCTCCGCCGCCGCGCCGGAACGATCACCCTTCGCCTCGCCACGATCGGCTACGCCCTTCCCGGCACGGTGCTCGCGGTCGGGCTCCTGGTGCCGATCGCCTCACTCGACAATCAGATCGCGCGGGCAATGCAGTCGCTGTTCGGGGTGTCGGTGGGCCTCGTTCTCCTCGGCTCGGGCGCGGCCCTCGTCTTCGCCTATGTGCTCCGCTTCCTCCCCATTGCCGCCGGCAATGCCGAGGCGGGGCTCGCCAAGGTGAGCCCGTCGCTCGACATGGCGGCGCGGAGCCTCGGCGCCGGCCCGGCGGAGACGGCGCGGCGCATCCACATGCCGATCCTCCGGCCGGCGCTCGCGGCCGGGGCGCTCATCGTCTTCGTCGACTGCATGAAGGAGCTTCCTGCGACGCTCCTCCTCCGCCCGTTCAACTTCGAGACGCTGTCGACGCAGCTCTACGGCGAGGCGGTCCGCGGCACCTACGAGGTCGCGGCGGTGTCGGCGCTCGCGATCGTGCTGGTCGGGCTTGTCCCCGTGATCCTTCTCGCCCGCACGCTCGAGCGGCGACGCTGATGGCGGTCCGGCTTGCCCTTCCGCGGATTCGCACCTAAGCGGGAAAGATGACGTCCGCCAGCGCGACCGCGCCCGTCCGCCGGCCGGTCCTCCGGCGCGTCGTCCTCATGCTGCTCGGGGTCGTCCTCGTCGCGGCAGGAGCCATGGCGATCGCGCCCGCGCTGGTCCCGACGGAGACCGTAAGTACGCGGATTGCCGAGCAGATCGAGCAGTGGCTCGGCCGGCCGGTCACCTTCGCCGGCGACCCCGTCATCTCCCTCTATCCGCGGCCGACGGTGACGATCGAGAACGTCGTCATCGGCGATGCGCTCGGCGGCGAGGCGCTCATCACGGTCGAACGCGTGACGGGTACGGTTGCGCTCTTTCCGCTCCTCATCGGCCGCGTCGAGATCAGCGCATTCGCGCTGCTGCGGCCGGTGATCAATCTCCGGATGGCCGACGACGGCCGGTCGAACTGGGTGGTGCGCGACGGGACGATCGGCGCCCGGCTCGCCCAGGCGGCAGACGACGACCCCACCGACGACGCGGCCGCCGACGTGACGCTCGGGCGGTTCCTGATCGAGGACGGCACCGTCACCTATCAGCGCGGCGACGGCCCGTTGTCCGAGATCACCAACGTCTCGCTCGACATCTCGTGGCCTTCGACGGCCGGCGGGATGAGCGCGAGCGGCCGGCTCACCTGGCGCGGCGAGGCGGTGGCGATCACCGGCTATCTCGGCCGTCCGCTCGACCTCATCGGCGGCCGCGCCTCGCCGGTGCGGTTCACCGCCGAGGCCGGCCCCGCGGCGCTGTTCTTCGACGGCACGGTCGACCGGACCGAACTCGACTTCTCTCTCGCCGGCACGACGTCCCTGACGACGCCGTCGCTCCGGCGCCTCCTCAACTGGGCGGGGGCGCACATTCCGATCGAAGGCGAGACGCCGGGACCAGCCGCCATCACCGGCGACGCGACCTGGAGCTGGCCGGTACTGGCATTCGCGAACGGCACGATGTCGCTCGACGGCAGCGCGGCGACCGGCTCGTTCTCGGCCGATTTCTCCGCGATGCGGCCGTTCCTCAGGGGCACGCTCGCGGCGAGCGTGCTCGACCTGTCGCCCTATGCGGTGTCGCTCCGCACTGGCGTCGAGCCGGACGGAACGTGGATCGGCGCGCCGATCGACGTTCCCGCCTTCTCCGTCGTCGACACCGACCTTCGTCTTTCCGCCGAGGAGATCCGGATGGGCCCCGCCCGTATGACGGGTGTCGCCGCGTCGGCCACCGTGACGTCCGGGCGCATCCTCCTCAGCCTCGAGGAGGCGACCTTCTACGGCGGCCGTCTCCGGGCGTCGGTCAGCGGCGAGGCTGGACCGGGGACGCTGTCGCTCCACGCCGCGGCGTCGCTTTCCGGCATGGAAGCGCTTCCCGCGCTCGAGGCGGTGGCGGGCGTCTCGGTCCTCGCCGGCACCGTCGAGGGGACGCTCGACGCCGGCGGCACCGGCTCGACGTGGAGCGAGCTCGTCGCCAGCCTCACCGGAACGATCACCGCCACGATCGTGGACGGCGCGCTCCGGGGCATCGGCCTCGATGGCGCCGTGGCCCTTCCCGCGCCCGCGGTGGCGGATCTCGCGCTCGGCACCGGCGCCACGGCCTTCAGCCGTTTCGAGGGTGCATTCGCGCTGGAGCACGGCTTCGTCGTGACGCGGAGTTTTGCCGCCGAGGGGGCGCTCTACACCCTCGCCTTCGCCGGACGGGCGTCGCTGCTGCGGCCCGAGGTCGGTGGCGCCGGTGCGTTCACCTTCCGGCCGACGGCCGAGCGCCCCGCCGCCCTCCCCTTTACGCTTGCCGGAACATGGGTCATGCCCGTGCTGGCGGACGCGGCGCTGCCCGAGCCCCCGTCGGCAGCCGCCTCCCCTTCCTCGCCCTCGGGAGTACCATGACCGCCCCGGCCCGCGACGTCCTCGTTCCGCTGCCTGCCATCGTGGTGGATGCCGGCGGCACCAATGCCCGTTTCGCGATCGTCGACGAGGCGGGGAGGCTGGGGCCCGCGGTCGACGTTCGCGTGCGCCAGTTTCCCGACGCGGTCGCGGCGATGGAAGCGGCGATCGGCCGGCTCGGCGTCCGCCCGCGCTCGGCGGTCCTCGCGGTCGCGGGCGTCATCATGGGCGACAGCGTTGCCCTCACCAACGCCCACTGGGTGTTCGAGCCCTACGCCCTGATGACGGCGCTCGGCATGACGGACGTCGTCATCCTCAACGATTTCGAGGCGATCGCCTTGGGTCTCCCGGCCCTCACCGATGCCGATACCGTGCCGATCGGCGGCGGGACGTCCGTTCCCGGCGCGACGCGCGTCGTCGTCGGCCCCGGGACCGGGCTGGGCGCCGCGGCGCTCCTCGGTACCGGACGGGGCTGGACGCCGACGCACGGCGAAGGCGGCCATACCGACATCGGCCCGCGCACCGAGCGCGAATACGAGATCTGGCCGCATCTCGAGCGGATCGACGGCCGGACGAGCGCGGAGTGGCTGATCTCCGGCGGCGGCCTGCTCCGGCTGCACCGGGGGGTCGCTGCCGCGAGCGGCTTTGCGCCGGCGTTCGACGACAGCGCCGCGCTGTCGAAGGCGGCGCTCGCGGGCGACCCGAAGGCGGAGGAGACGCTCCGCCTCTTCGTCACGCTCCTCGGCCGCTACGCCGGCGACGTCGCGCTGATGTTCCTGCCCCATGGCGGCGTGTTCATCGCCGGCGGCATCGCGCCGAAGATCGCGCCGTTCTTCCACACCGGCGCGTTCCGCGAGGCCTTCGTCGACAAGGCGCCGCACCGCGCGGTGATGGAGACGATCCCGACGCGGATGGTGGTCCGCCCCGACCCCGGCCTTCTCGGCCTCGGCGCGTTCGTCGCCGCGCCGCAGGACTACGCGCTCAACCTCGCCGGACGCCACTGGCAGCGCGGATGACGCGCCGGCCGGTCGTCGGCGCGAAGACGCGGCCGATGGTCTGCCGCCAGGCGGCGTAGCGTTCGTCACGGGCCCGCGGGTCGGTCTCGGGAGCAAAACTCCGCTCCGGCTGCCAGGCGGCGGCGATCGTGCCGAGGTCCGGCCAGAGATTGGCGGCAAGGCCGGCGAGCCGGGCCGCGCCGAGCGCGGCGCGGTCGGTGTCCTCGCCGCGCTCGACGGTGCGGCCGGTGATGTCGGCGAGGAACTGCAGCAGCCGGTCGGAATGCGCGGCGCGGCCGTCGACCCGGAGCGTCGACCCGCCGCCGTCGCCGGCCTCGATGAGGTCGCGGGCGACGAAACCGACGCTCTCGAGCGCCGCGACCGCGAGGTCGCCGCGGCTCGTCGCGGCGGTCACGCCGTCGATGAAGCCATCGTGATCGCCCGACCAGTAGGGCGCCTGCCGTCCGAGGCTGGCCGGCACGAATCTGAGGCGGCGTTCGTCGCCGGCGGTGCCGGCGAGGCGGTCGAATTCGGCCGGCGTCGGTGCAAGGTCGAGGCCGCCGTCGAGCCAGTCGATGCCGTCCGCCGCGGCGTCGTTGGTGCCCTCGAAGGCATAGGCGGGCGTCCCCTCGCGGCGGAAGAGGAGCGTCGTCAGCATCCCCTCCGCGGCGGCCGGCTTCGCGCCGATGTTGACGAAGGCGCCCACCCCGCGATCGAGGATCAGCGCCGCCGAACCAGCCTGGAGGCAGCCGAGCCCGACGAAGCGGGCGGTGGCGTCCGTCACCATCGCGTGTACCGAGACGACGCCGGAGCCGCCGAGGAGAGAGGCGTTGGCGGCGCCGAAATAGGTGGCGCTGTCGAAGACGCGCGGGAGCATCCGGTCGGGCACGTCGAAGATGCGGAGGAGTGCCTGGTCCCACTCCTGCCGCCTGATGTCGAACAGCATCGTCCGGGCGGCGTTCGAGGCGTCGGTCGCGTGCACCCGGCCGGCGGTGAAGCGCGAGAGGAGGAACGTGTCGATGGTGCCGAAGGCAATCTCGCCGGCCTCGGCGCGGGTGCGGAGGCCGGGCACATTGTCGAGGGCCCAGGCGAGTTTCGGCGCCGGGAACCGGGCATCCACCCGGAGCCCCGTATGCTCCGGCACGACGGCGCTGACGCCGGCAGCGACGAGCGCCTCCGTCCGCGCCTCGGCGCGCCGGTCGTCGGCGGCGAGCGCCTCGTCGATCGGCTGGCCGGTGGCGCGGTCCCAGAGGACGAACGTGTCGCGCTGGCTGGCGATGCCGATGGCGGCGAGCGCGCCGGCGTCGGTGCGGGCGCGGACGAGCGCCATCCGCGCCGTCGCCAGCACGGAGGTCCAGATCTCCTCGGGATCGTAGGTGGAGAGGCCCGGCCCGCGGCTCAGCCGGCGGATTTCGTCACGCGCCGAGGCGAGCGGCCTTCCGTGGCGGCTGTAGACGACGGCTCGGGTGTGGCCGGCGGCCTGTTCGAGGGCGAGGACGGGGCCGTCCATGGCAACGTCCTCGCCGTCCCGGAATGCGTCCTACTTGGCTTCGTCGGCCGCTTCGGCCTGGAGCTGCGAGTAGAGCTGGTCGCCGATCTTGTCGAGGAGGCCGATCTGCGATTCGAGGAAGTTGATGTGGCCTTCCTCGTCCTCGAGGAGATCCTCGAACAGCTCCATCGAGACGTAGTCGCCGGCGTTCTTGCAGACGTCGCGCGACTCCCGGTAGTAGGTCCGCGCGTCGTACTCGCCGGCAAGGTCCGCCTCCAGCACCTCGCGCACGTTCTGCCCGATCCGGATGGCACCGATCTGCTGCATGTTCGGCATGCCCTCGAGGAAGATGATGCGATCGACCAGCCGGTCGGCGTGGTGCATCTCCTCGATCGATTCCGCCCGCTCCTTCTTGGCGAGCTTGCCGAGGCCCCAATCCTCCACCAGCCGGTAGTGCAACCAGTACTGGTTCACCGCACCGAGCTCGAGCTTGAGCGCGCCGTTGAGGCGTTCGATCACCTTGGGTTCGCCTTTCATGGGCGTGCTCCTCTTTAGAATAAGTCCAAATTGTATGGCCCGCCGCAGGGACCGTCAAACGATCTTGTTGAACTCGATGATGACGATCCGCTCCTCGACGATGACGGTCTCCTCGTCGTCATCGCCGAAATCGGTGTCGGGCGCCAGCGGTTCGGGGCAGGTCAGCGGCAGGCCGAAATCGCGCAGCATCGCCCGGATGAGATCGACGCACGAGCCGCAATTGGGCCGAACGCCGAGAACGCGGAACACGCGCCCCGGCGTCACCGGCCGCAGCGGGTCGGCGGCCACGAGGGCTTCCGCGGCGGCCAGAATGGCCTCCTTCGTCAACACATTGCAGGAACAGAGAATCATTCTGGTTCAGGACCGGAAACGCCGCCCGGACCTGAAATGGACCTCCCGCGGGTCCGATGCAACCGCCCCGTCGTCTCAGCGCGGAATGCTGAAGAGGAGGATGACGATCATGACGCCGACGGCGAGAAAGCCCCAGGTCATGGGGCCGCCGAGGGTGTTCTGCGCGGCGGCGACTTCGATGCGCTCCTCGACCTCCTCGATGACTTCGGCGGCCCGTTCGGCCGGATCTTCCACGACGCGCTCGGATGGTTCGTCCCCGAGAACGGGAACGCCGGCGGGGGCGTGATCGATCCAGTCGACGAAGCGCGGCTTCCCGGCGAGGTGGAAGCGGCCGGCAAGCGCGTGGAAGAACTGGTCGGACAGTTCGCGGGCGCGGCTCGCGACGACATCGGCGGCAACCGCGCCGAGCTTGCCGCCGACGGTCGCCTCACCGTTCCAGGCGAGCCGCGTTCCGGTGTCGTCCGGCGTCAGCGTCACGTCGGCCCAGCCGGAGGCCGAGCCGCCGGGCCGGCCGCGCCCTTCGCCGGTGAGTTTCGCCCGTCGTGGCGGGTCGGACTCCGTCCGCCGGATCTGGCCGGTGAACACCGCGGTGAGCGGGCCCACCACGACGTCGATCTCGACCAGCATCTCCTTCGGGTCGGCCGGATTCGTCCGCACCGAGCGGGCGCCGGGCAGCATCTCCTGCAGCAGCACCGGATCGGACACCGCCGCCCAGACCGATTCCGGCGGCGCGGCCAGATGTCGGCTCCCTTTCAGCTCCATGGGTACGCCCTCCCCTTTCCTCGGGTAGGACCCTTGGCCGGCTGCCCCGCTCTCGGTATCAACCCCTTTGCCGCGGGCGCCGTCGCAAGGGCCGATCCGATCACCATGCCAGAACAGCGAGCCGATGTCCGCCCGGATGAGGCGCTCTCCCCGCTGATGCTCGAAACGTCCGGCTGGGCGGACTATGCGCTCCTCGATTCGGGTGCCGGCGAGAAGCTCGAACGCTATGGCCGCTACCGCGTCGTCCGCCCCGAGCCGCAGGCGATGTGGCAAAAGCGCCGGCCGGCCTCCGAATGGGAGACCGCCGATGCCGTCTTCACCGGGGCGAAGGACGAGGACGCCGACGGTCGCTGGCGGTTCCGGAAGCCGCTCCCCGAGACCTGGCCGATGGATGTCGGCGGCGTGAGATTCCTCGGGCGCTTCACCGCGTTCCGCCATGTCGGCGTGTTCCCCGAGCAGGAGCCGCACTGGAACTGGGTTTCGCGGCAGCTCGCCGGCGCGGACCGGCCGCTGAAAGTGCTGAACCTCTTCGGCTATACCGGCCTTGCCTCGCTCCTCGCCGCCAAGGCTGGCGCCGCGGTCACCCATGTCGATGCCTCGAAGAAGTCGATCGCCTGGGCGCGCGAGAACCAGTCGCTGTCGGGCATGGAGGCGGCGCCGATCCGCTGGATCTGCGACGATGCGATGAAGTTCGTGAAACGCGAGGAACGGCGCGGCAACCGCTATGACGGGATCATCCTCGACCCGCCGAAATTCGGCCGCGGCCCCGAAGGCGAGACCTGGGACATCTTTGCGAACCTCGCCGAGATGATGCGGATCTGCCGGACGCTCCTCAGCGAGCAGCCGCGCTTCCTCATCCTCACCGCCTACTCCATCCGCGCCTCGTTCGTGTCGATGCACGAACTCGCCCGCGAGGCTCTCGCGGGGCTCGGCGGGCGGCTAGAATCGGGCGAACTCCTGCTGCGCGAAGAAGGCAGGGGGCGCGAAGAAGGCGGGGGGCGGCTCCTCTCGACTTCGCTGTTCACGCGGTGGTCGCCATGACGGGGCCGAAATCGGACCGCCCGCGCGTCGGCCAGGTGCTGACGATCACGAGCTTCGCCAATCCGCGGATCAAGGACATCCGCGCGCTCGACATGCCGAAGCACCGGAAGGAGCGCGGCGTGTTCGTGGCCGAGGGGCTGAAGCTCGTGACGGACGCGCTCGCGGGCGGCTGGCCGATCGAGGCGTTCGTCCACGGCACGGAGGTCGGCGACCAGCAGGCGGTGCAGAACGCGGCGGCGAAAGCCCGCGCCCGGGGCGCCGACGTCCTCTCGGTCTCGACGGCGATCCTGTCGAAGATGGTCCACCGCGACAATCCGCAGATGGTGCTGGGGGTGATCGGCCAGAAGCTGGCGCCGGCGGCGGACGTGAAGCCGGGCAAGGGGGGGGTCTGGGTGGCGCTCGAAAGCCCGAAAGACCCCGGCAATCTCGGCACGATCGTCCGGACCGTCGACGCCGTCGGCGCGGACGGCGTCGTCCTCGTCGGCCCGTCGGTGGACCCGTTCTCGACCGAGGCCGTCCGCGCGACCATGGGCTCGCTCTTCCACGTGCCGATCGCGCGCGTCACCGAGGGCGAATTCCTCACGCTCCGCGCCGCGTGGCCGGGCACTGTGGTGGGCACGCATCTCTCGGGTGCGGTCGACTACCGCGAAGCGGATTATTCGAAGCCGGTGCTGCTGATGATGGGGAACGAGCAGTCCGGCCTCTCGCAGCGCCTCGCCGCGGCCGCGGACCAACTCGTCCGCATCCCGCAGGCCGGGCAGGCGGATTCGCTCAACCTCGCGGTCGCGACCGCGGTCACGCTCTACGAAATCAGGCGACCGGCGCTCCGCCTCGCGCCGGGAGAATCAGCATGACCGACGCCTCCACTCCCGTCCGGTCGATCGTGCCGCCGGGCCCGGCGTCGCGCTTCGGCATCAGCGTGATGGCGGGCACGCTGATCGTCGACCAGGCGAGCAAGTGGATCGCGGTCGCCACGATCAAGGAGTCCGCGCCGCAGGCGATCCTGCCGATCCTCGATCTCTACTACACGGAGAATCCGGGGATCGCGTTCAGCTTTCTCCGCGGCTCCAGCCCGACGCTCCTTCTCCTCGCGGTCGTCGCCGTCACCATCGCGATACTCGTCTTCTGGGCGCGGTCGCGCGACGGCGGGAAGCTCGCCGCGCTCGGCTTCGGGCTGATCGTCGGCGGAGCGATCGGCAACATCGTCGACCGGCTGATCTACGGCCACGTCATCGATTTCCTGCACCTCCACATCGGCGACCGGACGCTGTTCGTCTTCAACCTTGCCGACGCCGCCCTGACGCTCGGGCCGATCCTCCTCGTGATCGCCTTCCTGCTGCCGCAGCGGCGGGCGCGGTAGCGGGCCCGCGATGCGCCGGGGCCGGTCAGCATCGATCGCACAACGGCTTGCGGCATTTCTCTGCCGGACCGATTCAAGCCGGCGCCGCGGCGCAATCGCCGGCATTCTCGCCCTCGCCGCCACCGGCGCGCTGGCGCAGGGCGCGGGGATGCCGACGCTGCAGAACCCCGACGCGCGGACGGCGCGGCCGGCGGCAGGTACCGTCACCGGCATCCGCTTCGTCACCTCCGACGATTTCCCGCCCTTCAACTTCACCGATGCGGGCGGGCGGCTGGCGGGGTTCAACGTCGACCTCGCGCGGGCTATCTGCAGCGAACTCGGCGTTCCCTGCACGATCCAGGCGCGCCCGTTCGACGACCTCGTGCCGAGCCTCGTCGAGCGGCGGGCGGATGCGGCGATCGCGGGGATCGCCGTCTCCGCCGCGGCGCGTGAGGTTCTCTCCTTCACCACGGCCTATCTGCCGCTGCCGGCCCGCTTCGTCGTACGGAAAGGCCTGCCGCTCGCGATCTCGGCCGAGGCGCTCGCCGGCCGGCGCGTCGCGGTCGCCGCCGATTCGGCCCACCTCGCCTATCTCGAGGCGTATTTCCCCGCGGCGACGATCCGCACCTATCCCGGCGCCGACGCCGCGCGCTCCGCACTCCGCACCGGGCAGGCGGACGTCGCCTTCGGCGACGCGATGCAGCTCGCCTTCTGGCTCCACGGCACCACCGCGGGAGATTGCTGCGAGTTCGCCGGCGGCGCCTATTTCGACGAATTCTTCTTCGGCCGCGGCCTCACGGTCGCGGCAAGCTCCGCCGCGCCGGAGCTGGTGGCGGCGATGAACTGGGCCATCGAAGCCGCCTTCGCCGACGGGACGATCGCGGCGCTGTACCTGCGGTATTTCCCGGAGGGGTTTCTTTAGCCTCCAGACCGGGGCGCCGCTGCAGTACCTCGAATCCCGCTCATTCCCGCGGAGGCGGGAACCCACCTATGGTCGGAGGAAGGCCAGCGCAAAGCGCTGGGCAGACCGACCTTCGGTCGGACTTTCCTCGTAGCGGATGGGTCCCCGCCTTCGCGGGGATGAGCGGTTGAGGCGTGGCCTACGCCAGCCGGTAGCGGACGCGGGCGCTGCGTTCGATGGCGGCGACGGCGAGCTTGTCGATCTCGAGGTGGTCGCGGAGCATCTGGAGGAAGCGGAGTTCTTCCTGCTCGACGTGGAGGTCGGCGGCGGCGACTTCGATCGCGAGAGCGTAGGCGGTCTCGTAGAGGCGCTCGGGCAGCGTTTCCGCGACGAGGTCGAGGATGTCGTCGAGGCCGGTCGAGCGCTGGAGGCGGCGGCCGCAATCCTCGGCGACCATCACGAGCCGCTCGGGATCGAAATCGGCGAAGATCGGCACCTGGTTGACGATGTCACCGATCTTCTTGAGCTCGCGATCCGTCATGGTGCGGTCGGCGGCCGAGCAGGTCACCATCACGAAGATGAGCGCCTCGTGGTGGGTGACGGGCCTCGTGATCTGGTTCATGCGCTCAGCGTCCTTGCCAAAACCCGCGTTCGACGGGCGGAGAGATATTGTCCTCGCAAGCCTTCGACAACCCGAAGGCGGCGATTTGATGTATCGCGTTGACCGCGGCCCGCCGCGTTTCTAGGGTCCCGCCCCTTTCCACGGCCTTGCCATGACCGAACACCACCCGCCCCCGCTCGAAATCACCGATGCCCTCGTTGCCGCCGCCGGGCAGTCCTCGGCCTGGCCGTTCGAGGAGGCGCGGAAAATCGTGAAGCGGATCGAGGGGCGGCCGGCCGGCTCCACGGTGCTGTTCGAGACGGGCTACGGGCCGTCGGGCCTGCCGCATATCGGCACGTTCGGCGAGGTGGCGCGGACGACGATGGTGCGGACCGCGTTCCGCGTGCTGACCCGCGACGCCGTGCCGACCCGGCTCCTCTGCTTCTCCGACGACATGGACGGGCTCCGGAAGGTGCCGGACAACGTGCCGAACAAGGAGATGATGCGGGAGCACATCGGCCAGCCGCTGACGCGGATCCCCGACCCGTTCGGCACGCACCCCTCGTTCGGCGCCCACAACAATGCGCGGCTCCGGAGTTTCCTCGACCGATTCGGCTTCGAGTACGAGTTCGCGAGCGCGACGGACTACTACACCTCCGGCCGCCTCGACGGCGCGCTCCTGAAGATGCTGGCGGCCTATGACGAGGTGATGGCGATCATGCTGCCGACGCTCGGCGAGGAGCGGCAGGCGACCTATTCGCCGTTCCTGCCGATCTCGCCGGTCAATGGCGAGGTGCTGCAGGTGCCGATCCTCGAGCGGAAGCTCGATGCCGGCACGATCGTGTTCCGCGACCCCGCCAACGACCGCCTCACCGAGGTGCGGGTGACCGGCGGCGCCGTGAAGTGCCAGTGGAAGGCCGACTGGGCGCTCCGCTGGGAGGCGCTCGGCGTCGATTACGAGATGGCCGGGAAGGACCTGATCGATTCGGTGAAGCTGTCGAGCCAGATCTGCCGTGTCCTCGGCGTCCAGCCGCCGGACGGCTTCAACTACGAGCTCTTCCTCGACGAGAAGGGCCAGAAGATCTCGAAGTCGAAGGGCAACGGCCTCACGATCGAGGAGTGGCTCGCCTACGCCTCGCCGGAGAGCCTGTCGCTCTTCATGTTCCAGAAGCCGCGGGCGGCGAAGCGCCTCACCTTCGACGCGATTCCGCGGGCAGTGGACGAGTATTTCCAGTTCGTGGCGGCGTACCACCGCGACGAGGCCGATCTGGCCAAGCGGCTCGGCAATCCGGCGTGGCACGTCCACTCCGGGGACGTGCCGACGCTCGACGTCCCGATCACGTTCACGATGCTCCTGAACCTTGCGTCGGCGTCGAACGCGCACACGAAGGACGTGCTGTGGGGCTTCATCCTCCGCCACGTCCCGGGCGTGACGCCGACGACGCACCAGAAGCTCGACGAGCTCGCCGGCTATGCCGTGCGCTACTATCAGGACTTCGTCGAGCCGACGAAGCGTTTCCGCGCGCCCGACGAGGTCGAGCGCGAGGCGCTGGCCAAGCTCGACACCGCCCTCGCCGCGCTCGAAACCCGCGGCCACGACGACCCGGACGCGGCGCAAAGCGCGATCTACGAAGTCGGCCGCTCGTTCCCGCGCTTCCAGGATGCCACGAAGGCTAGCCCGGACGGCCGCCCCGGCGTGTCGCTGACGTGGTTCTCGACGCTCTACCAGATCCTCCTCGGCCTCGAGAAAGGGCCGCGATTCGGCTCGTTCGTGGCGATCTACGGCGTCCCGGAGACGCGGGCACTGATCGCGAAGGCGCTTTCGGGGGAACCGGCGGCGGCTCGCTCACGCGAGACGCCGGCCTGAGGGCGATCGGGAACGTCCCCTCGCCCCGTTCGGGGAGAGGGCTCCACCCCTTGGGAGCGCAGCGAGCTAGGGATGGAGGGTGAGGGGGCAACCTCTCGGCATTCGACGGGCGGAGCCCCCTCACCCTTCCTTGCTAGGTTCGCTCCGCTCACCAAGCGCGGAAGCCCTCTCCCCGAACGGGGCGAGGGGAATGCGGGTCTCAGGTCGCATCGCGCCCACTCCCTCGCAACCACGAACGCGTGGAGCTCGCGGTTGGGGAGCGTCAGTGGCCTTCAGGTCTTGTCAACCACCGCAAGCCATGCAGAAAGGGATGCCGACGCAATCGTGCCGGGCCTCTCTGCGGGGTCCGCCTTTGACGGCGGGGAAGGCGGGGCATGGGTTTGCGGGCTGGGACTTTCCGGAAGGCGGCAAGCGCCGCCATCGCCATGGCCGTCGCGGCGCTTCTCGGCAGCGCGGCGGCGCAGGGGCAGCAGGTGGGGCAGACCACGGGGCTGCCTATCCCGCGCTTCGTGAGCCTTGCGGCCGGTGAGGTGAACGTCCGCAACGGGCCGGGGTCCGATTTCCCGATCGCCTGGGTGTTCGTGAAGGCGCGCTACCCGGTCGAAGTGATCAACGAATACGACAACTGGCGCCGCATCCGCGACATCAACGGCGAGATGGGCTGGGTGCTCGGCACGCTCCTGTCGGCGGAGCGGACGGCCGTGGTGCGCGGCGCCGCCGGCACGACGGTCAGTCTCTACGCCCAGCCGTCGACCGGCTCTTCGGTCACGTTCCTGCTGCAGGCGGGGGTGCAGGCGTCGATCGACGAATGCGACAATGGCTGGTGCCGGCTCGTCGACCCGCGCTTCAACGGCTGGATCGAGCAGACCCTCCTGTGGGGCACCTACCCGAACGAGCGCGTGGAGTAGAGCTCTACGAGCCGCGGACGCGGCGAAGGCGGATCACCACGTCGACGCGGCTGATCTCCATCCCGGCCGGCGGCTCGGGCAGGCGATCGAGGCTCAGCGCCTCCTCGGGCACGTCGAACATGACGTTGTCGTCCTCGAGGAAGAAATGGTGGTGGTCGGTCATGTTGGTGTCGAAGTAGGTCTTCGACCCGTCGAGCACGACCTCGCGGAGCAGCCCCGCATCGGTGAACTGGTGGAGGGTGTTGTAGACGGTCGCGAGCGACACGGGGACGTTTGCCAGCATCGCCTCGTCGTGCAGGGCTTCGGCCGAAACGTGGCGATGGCCCTGCGCGAAGAGAAGATGCGCCAAAGCAACGCGCTGGCGCGTCGGCCGCAGCCCGGCGGAACGAAGGCGCGTGCGCGTCGTCGACGTCGTCCCCTCACCGGCGCGGAAAGTATTGGCGTGTCGCATGAAACTTGGAAGCCTTCTATGTTACGGCATATTATAGGGTTCCGGGCTCCGACCGGCAACATCGGAACCCGTGTTCCCTTTGCATGCCAAGTCGTGCCGGTAAAGCTGAATTGGCGTCGCAGGGTTTGTACGGAGGTGCGACAGCGGCGACGCTTTCGACCCCTCGCGCGGGTTTCCCTCCCCTTCGGCGCCATGTTAGACAGCGCCCCACCTTCTTCACAGCAGCGTTCGATGCGGCATCTGCCGAGCGTCAAAGCGCAACCGGGAGAGTTCGTCGCGCATGGGTGAACGCAGCAGTAGTTTCGACTACGAAGGCCTTCTGAGCTGCGCCCGCGGGGAGCTTTTCGGCCCCGGCAATCCGCAGTTGCCGCTGCCGCCGATGCTGATGTTCGATCGCATCACCGAAATCTTCGAGGACGGCGGCGAGCACGGCAAGGGCCGGGTCCGCGCCGAGCTCGATGTCCATGCCGACCTCTGGTTCTTCCAGTGCCACTTCAAGGGCGACCCGGTGATGCCGGGCTGCCTCGGCCTCGACGCGCTGTGGCAGATGCTCGGCTTCTTCCTCGGCTGGAGTGGCGGGCTCGGCCGCGGCCGGGCGCTTGGGGTCGGCGAGGTGAAGTTCACCGGCCAGGTCCTGCCGACGGTCAAGCGCATCGAGTACGGCGTCGACCTCAAGCGCGTATTCCGTTCCAAGCTGTTCCTCGGAATCGGCGACGGGTGGCTTAAAGCGGACGGCGACACCATCTACACTGCCAGGGATTTGCGGGTGGGCCTGTTCCAGGACCAGGCCCCGTCCGCGGCCTGATCGACTGGAGTTCGCCCGCCGCGCGGCGGACGCGCGGGCCGGCAATGGGGAAGTCGTCATGAAACGCGTTGTGGTCACGGGCATGGGCATCGTGTCCTCGATCGGCAACAACAGCCAGGAAGTGCTGGCGTCGCTGCGCGAGGCGCGCTCCGGCATCGTGAAGGCCGAAAAGTACGCGGAGATGGGTTTCCGCTGCCAGGTCCACGGCGCGCCCCAGCTCAATGTCGAGGACGTGCTCGACCGCCGCACCACCCGCTTCATGGGCCTCGGCGCTGCCTGGAACTACATCGCGATGCGGCAGGCGATCCAGGACGCCGGCCTCGAGGACGGCGATGTCGTCAACGAGCGCACCGGCATCATCATGGGTTCGGGCGGCCCCTCGACCCATGCCATCGTCGAAGCGGCGGACGCGGCCCGCAACAAGGGTCCGAAGCGCGTCGGCCCGTTCGCGGTGCCGAAGGCGATGTCGTCCACCAATTCCGCGACGCTCGCGACGCCATTCGGCATCAAGGGCGTCAACT
Organism: Bauldia sp.; assembly: GCA_020849325.1. Taxonomy (GTDB): domain Bacteria; phylum Pseudomonadota; class Alphaproteobacteria; order Rhizobiales; family Kaistiaceae; genus JADLGL01. The sequence goes on from JADLGL010000009.1 coordinate 72,391, forward strand.
ATTCCATCTCCTCCGCCTGCGCGACGTCGAACCACTGCATCGGCAACGCCTACGAAACGATCCAGGTCGGCAAGCAGGACATCATCTTCGCCGGCGGCGGCGAGGAACTCGACTGGACGCTCTCGGTGCTGTTCGACGGCATGGGCGCGATGTCGTCGGGCTACAATGATCGCCCCGCCGTCGCCTCCCGCGCCTATGACCGCGACCGCGACGGCTTCGTCATCGCCGGCGGCGCGGGGGTCCTCGTCCTCGAGGAGCTCGATCACGCCCGCGCCCGCGGCGCGAAGATCTATGCCGAGATCGTCGGCTATGGCGCGACGTCGGACGGCTACGACATGGTGGCGCCGTCGGGCGAAGGCGCGGTGCGCTGCATGAAGATGGCGCTTTCGACCGTCGGCGGGAAGGTCGACTACATCAACCCGCACGCCACCTCGACGCCGATCGGCGACAAGGTCGAGATCGAGGCGATCCGCACCGTCTTCGGCAAGGACTGCCCGCCGATCTCGGCGACGAAGTCGCTGACCGGCCACTCGCTCGGGGCGACCGGCGTCCAGGAGGCGATCTACTGCCTCCTGATGATGCAGAACGGCTTCATCGCCAAGAGCGCGAACATCGAGAATCTCGACCCCGAATTCGCCGACATGCCGATCGTCCTCGAGCGGATCGACAATGCGAAGCTCGACACCGTTCTGTCGAACAGTTTCGGCTTCGGCGGCACCAACGCGTCGCTCGTCTTCCAGCGCTACGCAGCCTAGGGCGCGATCCCGCGGGATCGCACTCCAGGCTGTCTCCCCGGTGGGGCCTGCTCTTCGTGAAGAACCGGCATCCACGTCTTCGGATCGTGCTCCGATCCACCACAACGCGGAGTTGTCTCTCATGGCTTTGATGGCGGGGCGGCGCGGGCTGGTCATGGGCGTCGCCAACGACCACTCCATTGCCTGGGGAATCGCGCGCCAGCTGGCGGCGGCCGGCGCCGAACTCGCCCTCACCTACCATCCGCATCTGGAAAGCCGCGTCCGGAAGCTCGCGGGCGACGTCGGGTGCACCGCGCTGTTCCCGTGCGACGTCGCCCTCCCCGCGGATTCGGGCGACCCGTCGTCCCTCGATTCGATGTTCAGGGCGCTCGGCGAAAAGTTCGAGACGATCGACTTCGTCGTCCATGCCATCGCGTTCTCCGACCGCGCGGAGCTCGATGGGCGCTACGCCGATACGTCGCGCGCCAATTTCGTGAACACGATGGTCATCTCGTGCTTCTCGTTCACCGAGGTGGCGCAGCGCGCGGCAGCGTTGATGAAGAACGGCGGCGCGATGCTGACGCTGACCTATCTCGGCGCGACGCAGGTGATGCCGAACTACAACGTCATGGGCGTCGCCAAGGCGGCGCTCGAGGCGTCGGTGCGCTATCTCGCGGTCGATTTCGGCGGCGACAACATCCGCGTCAACGCGATCTCCGCCGGCCCGGTGCGGACCCTCGCCGCATCCGGCGTCGCCAACGCCCGCGCCATCTACAACTTCCAGAAGCGCGCCGCGCCGCTCGGCCGGACGGTGTCGATCGACGAGATCGGCGGCTCGGCGGTGTACCTCCTGTCGGACCTCTCGACCGGCGTGACCGGCGAGGTCCACTTCGTCGACACCGGGTTCAACGTGGTGGCGATGCCGACGGCGGTGCTGGAGATGGTTCCGGCGCCGAAGGTGTAGCGCCCCGCTTCCGCTCGGCGCTACTCCTGGCCCCCCAACTTCGTCATCCCCGGGCTCGACCCGGTGACCCATGATGGCTCGCCACGCGGCGTGACCCAAGTGGCCGAATGACGCTCTCACGCGGCGCGATGCATCATGGTTGCCGGGTCGAGCCCGGCAAAGACGAGCAATTGGATGGACGCCGGACGCTACGACTTCGGTGCCGCGGCTTCAGGCGCGGGCAGTCCCGCCGCCGGCGCGGCAGGTTCCGCGGCCGGGGTTTCGGTCGGAGCCGGCGCTTCCGCCGGTGGGGTCTCCGGCGGTGCGGCGGGGGTCAGCACTTCGCGGAGGGCCCGCTCCTCGTCGGTGAACTGGCCGATGCGCTCGGCGACGTCGCCCCAGTTCGGCACCGCCTCGGGTTCCTGCTCGGCGCCGAAGGCGGTGGTGACGCGGTTCCACAGCTCGGCGCGGCCCTCGGGGTCGGCGTCGAGGAGGACGTAGGTGCCGACCGCGACGACGACGAGGCCGGTGACGACGAGCGCACGGACCCGCATCACATGCCCGGCGCGAGGATGAGGCCGTCATTGACCTCGCCGACGATCCGCATCAGGTCGCTCCACGACTGCACCATCTGCGAGCGCATGAGGTCGAGCGTCTCGATCCGCTCGAGGTCGGCGAGCGCGGCGCGGAGCGAATTGGCGAGGCTCAGGGTCTGCGCCGCGGCGGCGTAGACGCGGGCGTTCTCGCGGAGGGCGTGGAAGAAGACTTCGAGGTCTTCCGTCTGGTCGCCCATGCGGGCCATGACCTCGCCGTGGCGCTGGGAGAAAACGTCCCAGGCGGCCATCGCGGCATTGAGGCTCTGGATCTCGGCGTTGTTGGCCTGCTGGGTCAGGCGGCGCATCTCGGTCTGCGCCTCGTTGATGCCGCCCGCGACGAGCTCCTGCTGGATGCGGGTATTGTCGGCTTCGAGCTCGGCAAGGCGCGATCGGGTCTCGCCGATGCGGAAGCCGACGGCATTGCCGATGGCGTCGAGCGTGCCGATCTCGCCCATGCGGCGCGAGAAGACGTCGGGCGCGAGGTTGGCGATGTCCTGGAAGGATTGCGCGATCTCGGCGATCTCGCGGCCGATCTGCTGCATCTGCTCGTCGGTGAGGGTCGGCGTCGTCTCGGCGAGCTCGCGGATGCGCTGGGTCGCGGCGATGTTGCGGTCGATCGCCTCCAGAATGTCGGGGATGGTGGGGTCGGTCTGCGTCGCCTGGACGCTCCGGCCGAGCGCCTCGCCGAGGAGGCGGAGCGCCTCGTCATTGGGTGCGGTTTCCACGGTCTGGGGGTTGAACCCCGGCTGCTGCTGCGCGGCCGCGGGCACGACCAACAGGGCGCTCGCGACGATCGCCGCGGCGCTCGCCCGGGTGTTGAACCAAGCCATTCCATTGCCTCGATGAATGCGTGATCCGGACCCCAACCGGGTAGCGTGACCTTTCCCGGACATCGTGTCCCAATTGTGTCGCATTCGGGGACGGCCCGAAGGCCCGCGCCAGCGCGGCGCCGGAAAAGCGAAGGCCGCGCCGAGTGACCGGCGCGGCCTTGCATGCCCCCCATCGCCGAACCCCCCGGCTCGGCAAAGCCGTTCTCCGATCTCGCGATCGGCTAACCGAGGATGACGTTGAAGGTGCAGAGGAATTTGTGCAAGGGCGGAAGCCGGCCACAGCGACGCCGGGAGCGACATTGTCGCCGCTCTGTTGCACCGCTGCCACATGCACTCGTGACGGGCCCGCGGGCCTACGGTGCGGGGAACGGGAGGTCGGGGATGGTGCCGCCGTTGCTGAGGTAGATCGCACCGGCCGCGGCGGCGCCCCCGGCCGCGCAGACGACGAGGTGGTCGAGGCACGTCCGCACCGGCCGGAAACCGCAGCCGGCCAATGCGAGGCAGAGTCCGACGACGAGGGCGGCGCGGACCACGCGCATGACGGAAACCCCACGGGCTCGATCGCCCGTCGCCGTTACGCTACCTCCGAATGCTGTCGAATTCGTTGCCGGTGTGGGCCGGCGTGGGGGGCGGGTTGGGACATCGAGGCGCGGCGAAGCGCAAAAACACGGCGCGTCCTTGCCGCGCCACGGGGCCGATGATACGGCCAGCCGCATGACCTCCCACCCGATCGCGACGATCCGCAACTTTGCGATCATCGCCCATATCGATCACGGCAAGTCGACGCTCGCCGACCGGCTCATCCAGATGACCGGCGGGCTCTCGGAGCGCGAGATGCGCGACCAGGTGCTCGATTCGATGGACATCGAGCGCGAGCGCGGCATCACCATCAAGGCGCAGACCGTCCGCCTCTCTTACAGGGCGAAGGACGGGCGGACCTACGTCCTCAACCTCATCGACACGCCCGGCCATGTCGACTTCGGCTACGAGGTCAGCCGGTCGCTCGCCGGCTGCGAAGGGTCCCTCCTCGTCGTCGACGCCTCGCAGGGCGTCGAGGCGCAGACGCTCGCCAATGTCTACCAGGCGCTCGACAACAGCCACGAGATCGTCCCGGTCCTCAACAAGGTCGACCTTCCCGCCGCGGAGCCGGAGCGGGTGAAGGAGCAGATCCAGGACGTCATCGGCCTCGACGCCTCGGACGCGGTGCTGATCTCGGCCAAGACCGGCGTCGGCGTGCCGGACGTCCTCGAAGCCATCGTCAAGCGCCTGCCGCCGCCGAAGGGCGACGAGGAAGCGCCGCTGAAAGCGCTCCTGATGGACTCCTGGTACGACGCCTATCTCGGCGTCGTCGTCCTCGTCCGGATCATGGACGGCAAGCTCCGCAAGGGCATGAAGATCCGGATGATGCGGACGGGCGCCATCCACCAGGTCGACCGCGTCGGCGTGTTCACGCCAAAGCTCGTCGACGTGCCGGAGCTCGGGCCCGGCGAACTCGGCTTCATCACCGGCTCGATCAAGGAAGTGGCCGACACCGCGGTCGGCGACACCATCACCGAAGACCGCCGCCCCACCGCCGAGCCGCTGCAGGGTTTCCGGAAGGCCGTGCCGGTGGTGTTCTGCGGCCTCTTCCCGGTCGATGCGGACGCGTTCGAGGACCTCCGCGCCGCGATCGGGAAACTCCGGCTCAACGACGCGGCGTTCTCGTTCGAGATGGAGACGTCGGCGGCGCTCGGTTTTGGCTTCCGCTGCGGCTTCCTCGGCCTCCTCCACCTCGAGATCGTGCAGGAGCGCCTTTCGCGCGAGTTCAACCTCGACCTCATCGCGACCGCGCCGTCGGTCGTCTACAAGATCAAGTTGACGGACGGCTCGGAGATCGAGCTCCACAACCCGGCCGACATGCCGGACCCGGTCCGCATCGCCGACATCGCCGAGCCCTGGCTCCGCGCGACGATCCTCACCCCGGACGAGTATCTCGGCTCGATCCTGAAACTCTGCCAGGACCGGCGCGGCATCCAGGCCGACCTCAACTATGTCGGCAACCGCGCCATGGTCACCTACGACCTGCCGCTCAACGAGGTGGTGTTCGATTTCTACGACCGGCTGAAATCGGTCTCCAAGGGCTATGCCTCGTTCGACTACCACCTGACCGACTACCAGCCCGGCGACCTCGTCAAGATGCAGATACTGGTCAATGGCGAGCCGGTCGACGCTCTGTCGATGCTGGTCCACCGCAGCCAGGCCGAGAAGCGCGGCCGGGCGATGGTCGAGAAGCTCAAGGAGCTGATCCCGCCGCACATGTTCCAGATCCCGGTACAGGCGGCGATCGGCGGCCGGATCATCGCCCGCGAAACCATCCGCGCCCTCCGCAAGGACGTGCTCGCCAAATGCTATGGCGGCGACGTCACCCGGAAGCGGAAGCTTCTGGAGAAGCAGAAGGAGGGCAAGAAGAAGATGCGCCAGTTCGGCAAGGTCGAAATCCCGCAGGAGGCGTTCATCCAGGCGCTGAAGATGGAGAGCTGATCTTGATCCTCACCCGCCAAGCGGGTGAGGATCCGGGGCGGCCGCTGCCGGCTACCCCTCGATCGCCTCGAGCTCCCGCGAGCCTTCGAGCTCCCGCGCGCCCCTCTTCACCGCCTTCTGCACCTTCTCGAAAGCGCGGACCTCGATCTGGCGCACCCGTTCGCGGCTGACGCCGAACTCGCCGGACAGCTCTTCCAGCGTGATCGGCTCCTCGGAGAGACGGCGGGCCTCAAAGATGCGCCGTTCGCGGTCGTTGAGGACGCCCATCGCGTCGCGCAGCAGCTGGCGGCGGTTGTCGGCCTCCTCCTGCGCGGCGAGCACCGACTCCTGGGTTTCGGACTCGTCGACCAGCCAGTCCTGCCATTCGCCGGATTCGGCCTCGGCGGCGCGGATCGGCGCGTTGAGCGAGGTGTCGCCGCCGAGCCGGCGGTTCATCGACACCACGTCCTCCTTGCTGACACCGAGCTTGGTCGCAATCTGGTCGACATGCTCCGGACGGAGATCGCCGTCCTCCAGCGCCTGGAGCTGGCCCTTCACCTTGCGGAGGTTGAAGAACAGCCGCTTCTGGCTGGCGGTCGTGCCCATCTTCACTAGGCTCCACGAACGCAGGATGTATTCCTGGATCGCCGCCTTGATCCACCACATCGCATAGGTCGCGAGGCGGAAGCCGCGCTCCGGCTCGAAGCGCTTCACCGCCTGCATCAGGCCGACATTGCCCTCCGAGATGACCTCGCCGATCGGCAGTCCGTAGCCGCGATAGCCCATGGCGATCTTCGCCACGAGCCGCAGATGGCTGGTGACCAGGCGATGGGCGGCATCGCGGTCCTCATGCTCGCGGTAGCGCTTGGCGAGCATGTACTCTTCCTGCGGCTGCAGCATCGGAAAGCGCCGGATCTCTTCGAGATAGCGCGTCAGTCCGGTTTCGCCGGCGGCAATTGCTGGAAGGTTGGTCTTGGCCATTTCGAAGGTAGCCTTTCTTCAAGTCCGTAACGCCCGCTGTGCGCGAGGGTTGCCGAACGCGAGGTAAACCTCGCACAGCATTCTGGCTGAAACGCGGTCCGTGGCGAGACCGCAGTTTCCAAAGGTTTGCGCTATGGCGGAAAAAGCAGAACGGAAGTTTCCCCGACCGTGGATATGGGGTCCCCGCAGCGCGATTCAAGTCCTTTGAACGTTTAGCCGTCTCCGGGAGCCGGGACCCCCGTCATGGCGTCCGCAGCGCGGCGAGGATGGAAGCCATGTCCGCCGGCAACGGACTCTCGAAACGAAGCTTCTTCCTCGTGACCGGGTGCGAAAAGCCGAGCAGCCATGCATGCAGCGCCTGCCTGCCCAGCGTCTGGACGAGGCCCCTGGCCGGTTCCCGGAGGCGCGCGGCCCTCGTCGCGAAGCCGGCGCCGTAATCGGGGTCGCCAATCACCGGATTGCCGATCGAGGCGAGATGGACGCGGATCTGGTGGGTTCGCCCGGTCTCGAGCCCGAGCGACAGGAGCGAGACCAGCGGTTCGGCCGCCGGACCGAAGGTTTCCTCGATCTCGTAGTGGGTCACCGCCTCGCGGCCGCCTTCCTTCGCCACCGCCATGCGCTGGCGGTTGCGGGTGGAACGGGCGATCGCCGCCTCGATCGTCCCCCACTTTCGCGACGGCGCCCCCCATGCGAGGGCCCGGTAGCCGCGGACCAGCGGGCCGGTGCGGCCATGATCGGCGAACTGGGCGGCGAGGCCGGCATGGGCACGGTCCGTCTTGGCGACCACCAGAAGGCCCGAGGTGTCCTTGTCGAGGCGATGGACGATGCCGGGACGGCGGACCCCGCCGATCCCGGAGAGGCTGTCGCCGCAATGGGCGATCAGCGCGTTGACCAGCGTTCCCGTCCAGTTGCCGGCGCCGGGATGGACGACGAGGCCCGCCGGCTTGTCGATGACAATCACATCGGCGTCCTCGTAGACCACCGAGAGCGGAATTGCCTCGGCCTCCGGAACCGCCGGCTCGGCCTCGGGAATGCCGACAGCGACCGCCTCGCCCGCGTTGACCGGGTGTTTGGGCTCCACTACCGTCGCGCCGCCGACCGTCACGTGGCCGCCGAGGATCAAAGCCTTGGCGCGGCTGCGGCTGAGGCCGTCGATCGCGGTCGCGAGGAAGGCGTCGAGGCGCGACCCGGCTGCCGTTTCCGTCACAGCGACCTCACGCACTTCCGCCGCCCGGTCCGGACCCGACATGCGCAATTCCCCTTTTGACGACGAAGACGAGGCGCCGCTCGACCCGACCCTGCTCGCGGTCCAGACCCGGCTGCGGCGGCTGATGCTGATCGGCGGCCTGACCCTCGGCCTCGGCATCGCCGCCGTCCTCGCCGGCATGGTCTACCGGATCGTCAGCGATCGCGACAGCCCCGCCCCGGCGGCATCCGGCGAGCCGGCCGTGGGCGCTCTGAGCCTGGCCGGCGCCGGCCTGTCGCCGGAGGCGAGGCTGGTCTCGACCGCGCTCGACGGCAACCGCCTGGCGCTCTCCTTCGCCGATGGCGGCACCACCATCGGCATCGTCGTCGAGGCGTCCTCGATGCGGATGATCGGCCGCCTCGTGGTTGGCCCCGACTGAGACCGCCTCGCCTGCTCCGCCCGCTCATGTTAGGGGCGGAACCCGATGCGGGCACACAAGCGATTCGCTGACCTGATCCGCGCCGCGAAACGGCGATCTGCTGCCCTTTTGCCTGCGGCGCTGCTCTGCGCGGCGGCGCTCCCGTCGCTCGCCCAGGAGCGCCTGACCGGGTCCGACCTCGCCGGCGTCGACTTTCCGGAAGCCTCGCGCGCCTGGGATGAAGACCCCGAAGGCGCCAAGGCTGCGACCCTCGAGCTGGCCGCCGGCTTTGCCGCCAGCCAATGCGGCGCCACCGAGTTCCACGTCTGGCAGTCGGTCAACGAAACGCCGGACGACATCCGCCAGAAAACCGACGAGGCATTCGTCGCCGCCGGCTGGGCGCTCGAAACCATCAGCCGCACCGACGACGGCGGGCGCATCCATCTCGCCAGCCGGGGCGGCGACAGGCTGGTGATGAGCTGGGAGCCGACGGCCGGAGCGGTCGGCCTGCTGCTCTGCAAGGTCGCCGGCATCGACACCGGCGACGTCTTTGCCGGCGCCGATCCGGAGGAGCCGGAAGCGGCGGGCGACGCCATGGTCGGCGAGGACGATTTCGCCGCCGCGGACGCCGGACCCGGGATTGCAGGGGATATCGGCACCCCGCGGCCGCGCCCGGACGAAGAGGATCTGGCCCCGCCGATCGAGATCACGCCGGAGGTCGCGGCGCTGGCCCAGGGCGTCGCCGCCGCCGCGGAGGCGGCCGGGCCGGACCCTGCGGATGGCGATACGGCCGAGCCGGAGATCCCCGCCCTCGATGCCGGAGCGGTGCCGCTCGCTGCTCCGGCCGTCGCGGAGGCCGCTCATCCACCGAAGGCCGAGGATCGGCTGCCGGGCGCCGAGGCGGCGGCCGCGGCGCCTCAGGCGATCGACCGCGAATTCACCGCCGCGCTCACTCCGGCCGACGCGGCGGTGGTCACCCCGCCGGCGCAGGCCATCGAGCCGGCGCTGGCGGCGATCCCCGACGAAGCGGCCCAGCCGCCGGGCGAGGCGAGCGAGATCGGCGACATCATCGCCCAGAGCGAAGCCGACACGCTCACCGACGCTGCCTCCGGCAGCGCCACCGTTGTCGCCAGCGGCGCCGCCTGGCGCGCAGCGCTGCTCGTCCTCGCGCTCGGCTTCGTCACCTCCTCGATCTGGCTGTTCCGCCGCCGCCGGCCGGCCGGCGAGTTCGC
>JADLGL010000010.1 GCA_020849325.1 Bauldia sp.
CCGGCTTCCTCGTCGGCGGGTTCGGCTTCGGTGCGCCGGGGATCGGTGCTGCGGTCGGTGCCGGTGTCGGCGCCCTCGGTGGCGCGGCGGTCGGCAATCCGCAGTGGAACGCCCAGTACAACGCCGCCTTCGGCGCCTGCATGCAGGGCTACGCCCTCCCCTACTAGGCGGCGCTGTTCTCCTGCCCAACCGGGGCAAGCCCCGGTTGGGTGCCGCCTTCGGCGCCTGCATGCAGGGCTACGCCCTCCCCTACTAGGCGGCGCTGTTCTCCTGCCCAACCGGGACAAGCCCCGGTTGGGTGCCGCCTTCGGCGCCTGCATGCAGGGCTACGCCCTCCCGTACTGACGGCTATCTCCGCGGTGCCAAAACCCGCGGAAGGAACGGATCGGCGGCAGTTCCCGCCCCCCTCTGACTGCCGATCCTCACGGGCCCGTCTGCCTCGCGGCAGGCGGGCTTCGTGCGTTCGGCTCAGCCCTTCGACAGCGCGATGATCCGCTTCCACTCGGCGTCGGTCACCGGCTGGACCGAGAGCCGCGGCACGCGGGCGAGCACCATGTCCTTCAGCTCGGCGTCCGCCTTCACCGCGGCGAGCGTCACGGGTTTCGCCAGCGGCTCCACCGCGCGGATGTCGACGGCCGGATAGGCCGCGTCGGTCGAATCGGGGTGCGCCTCGCCGACCACCTCCGCGATGCCGACGACCTGCTTCTCCTTGCCCGTGTGGTAGAAGAAGACGCGGTCGCCCTTCTTCATCTCGCGCATGTGGCGATTGGCCTGCGGGTTGCGGACGCCGGTCCATTCGCCGCCCTTCGCGCCCTGCTTCACCTGATCGTCCCACGACCACGAATCGGGCTCGGTCTTCACCAGCCAGTTCGCCACCTGCGCCTCCTAATCGCTCTCCCGCCGGATCGGCCGGCTCATCAGCTGCTCCACCACCTCGTCGACGGTCAGCACGCCGCCGAGCACGGCGGCGACTGCCGCCGTCACCGGCATCGAGATGCCGCGCTGCTCCGCGAGGCGGTGCGCGATCTCGGCGGTGGCGACGCCCTCGGCAAGGAGGTTCGGGATCGGCCGCCCCGCGCCGAGCGCGAGGCCGACGGAGAAGTTCCGCGACTGCGAGGTCGAGCAGGTGAGGACGACGTCGCCGAGGCCGGAGAGGCCCATCAACGTCTCCGCCTTCGCGCCGTTCGCCTCGGCGAAGCGGCGGATTTCGGCAAAGCCGCGGGCAATCAGCGCCGCGCTGGCGCTGGCGCCGAGCCCGCGCCCGGCGACGATGCCGGCGGCGATGGCAAGGACGTTCTTGAGCGCGCCGCCGAGCTCGACCCCGACGATGTCCGTCTCGGCATAGGGCCGGAACGTCGGGCCGGCGAGGGCGCGGCTGAGCTCGAGCGCGATCTCGGTCCTCGCCGTCGCGAGCGTCACCGCCGTCGGCAGCCCCTTGGCGACATCGGAGGCGAAACTCGGCCCGGAAAGGACGGCAATCTCCACCGTCGGGGCGACCTCGGCCAGCACCTCGGACAGCCGCCGCCCGCTGCTCTGCTCGATGCCCTTGGCCGCGATCACCACCGGGATGTTGGCCTCGATGAACGGCGCGGCCTCCTTCGCGGCGGCGCGGAAATCCTGCGCCGGCACGGCGACGATCACCATGTCGGCCCGGCAGGCGTCGGAGATCACGCCGGAGGCGGAAACGTTCGCCTCGACGCCCATGTGGCTCGGCGCGGCGCGCTGCCGGTTGATGGCTTCGACGGTCGCCGGCTCGCGGGCGTAGAGGATGGCGCTCCGCCCGGCGCGCGCGGCAACGAGCGCGAGCGCCGTGCCCCAGGCGCCGCCGCCGATGATGCCGATGCGCTCGATCATGCCTTGGCCCCTTTGATTCCGGCGCCGAACCCTAGAACGTCCGCATCGAGGGGCCAACGGGGCCGGGCCGCCACGTCGAGGCCGTCCCGCCGCCCCGTCGCGAGCCACTCCGCCCCGGCCCAGGCGACCATCGCGCCATTGTCGGTGCACAGACCGAGCGGCGGGGCGACGAGGTGGAACCCGGTTGCGGCGGCGAGGTCGCCGAGGCTCGCCCGGATCATCCCGTTCGCCGCGACGCCGCCCGCGACCACCAGCGCCGGCTCGACCGGCGCGCCTTCGGTCCGAAAACGCTTCATGGCGTTGTCGACGCGGTCGACCACGGTTTCGGCGATGGCGAACTGGAACGAGGCGCAGATGTCGGCAATGTCCTCCGCCGACAGCGGCGCAAGCCGCTCGGCTTCGAGCCGAACCGCGGTCTTGAGCCCCGACAGCGAGAAGTCGGAGCCCGGCCGCCCGCGCATCGGCCGCGGCAGCGCGAAGCGCGTCGCGTCACCCGTCCGCGCCGCGCGCTCCACGGCCGGGCCGCCGGGATAGGGGAGGCCGAGGAGCTTTGCCGTCTTGTCGAAAGCTTCGCCCAGAGCGTCGTCGATGGTGGTGCCGTAGCGCCGGTAGATGCCGAGACCGTCGACGCGCAGGAGTTGGGTGTGCCCGCCCGAGACGAGGAGGAGGAGGTACGGGAACGACAGCCCGTTCGTCAGCCGCGCCGTGAGGGCGTGCGCTTCGAGGTGGTTCACCGCGATCAGCGGTTTTCCCGTCGCCATCGCGAGCGCCTTCGCGGTGGTGAGGCCCACCAGCAGCGCGCCGATCAGGCCCGGACCGGCCGTCGCCGCGATGCCGTCGATCTCCTCCAGCGTCACGCCGGCGTCGCCGAGCGCCGCGGCGATCACGCCGTCCAGCGCCTCGACATGGGCGCGCGCGGCGATTTCCGGCACCACGCCGCCGAAGGCCGCGTGTTCCTCGATTTGGCTGAGGACGATGTTGGAGCGGATCGCGCCGCGACCGTCCTCGTCGTCGCGATGGACGACGGCGGCAGCGGTCTCGTCGCAGCTGGTCTCGATGCCGAGGACGATCATGAAGCGAACGCCGTCCGCAAGGTCGCAGGCATTCGCCGGTCGGATCGTCTAAGGTGCGCGCCCATCCGCCCCCCTAGCATCGGGACGCTCCGGCTTGCAAACGCCTCTTCTCCGCCTCGGCACCCGCGGCAGCCCCCTCGCCCTCGCGCAGGCCCACGAGATCGCCGGCCGCCTCGCGGACGCCCACGGTTTCGACCGCAGCGAGGTCGAGATCGTCGTCATCAAAACGACCGGCGACGCCGTCACCGACCGCCCGCTGTCGGACGTCGGCGGCAAGGGGCTCTTCACCAAGGAGCTCGAGGACGCGCTCCTCGACCGCCGCATCGATCTTGCCGTCCATTCCTCGAAGGACATGCCGACGGTGCTTCCCGCCGGCCTCGACCTTGCCGCTTTCCCGCCGCGCGAGGACGTCCGCGACGCGTTCCTCTCCGGCAAGGCGAAGACGCTCGCCGAGCTGCCCGAGGGCGCGGTCCTCGGCACCTCGTCGCTGCGCCGGAAGGCGATGGCGCTGATGGCCCGTCCGGATCTGCGCGTCGTCGAGTTCCGCGGCAATGTCGCGACCCGGATGCGGAAGCTCGAGGAGGGCGTGGCGGACGCCACCCTCCTCGCGATGGCCGGCCTCAACCGCCTCGGGCTCCGGAGCCACGTCGCGAGCGTCATCGAGGTGTGGGATTTCCTGCCTGCCGTCGGCCAGGGTGCGATCGGCGTCGAGACCCGCACCGACGACCTCCGCGTCCGCGAACTCCTCGCGCCGGTGAACGACCCGGCGACCGCCACGGCGCTCCACGCCGAGCGCGCTTTCCTCGCCACGCTCGACGGCTCATGCCGGACGCCGATCGGCGGTCTCGCGGTGCTGCGCGGCGCCGAGGTGCATTTCGAGGGGATCATCGTTTCGCCCGACGGCACGCGCTCGCACCGCGCCGCGCGGACCGGCGCGATCGCCGACGCCGCGGAACTCGGGCGCGATGCCGGCGCTGAACTTGCGCGCCGCGGGGGGCCCAACTTCTTCTCCGGAGGATAGATGCGGCTCCTCGTGACGCGACCCCAGCCGGACGCCGCCCGGACGGCGACGCGCCTCCGCGCCCTCGGTCACGCGCCGCTCGTCCAGCCGATGCTGTCGCCGGAATATCTGCCGTTCGACATTCCCGGCGTTCCCGCCGCGATCGCGCTCACCAGCCGCAACGGCGTCCGCGCCCTCGCCGTGCTGCCGAGCGCCGCGCGCTGGACCTCCGTGCCGGTCTTCGCCGTGGGCGCCGCCACCGCCGCGGCGGCGCGCGAGGCCGGCTTCGCCGATGTCCGCTCCGCCGATGGCGACGGCTCGGCCCTCGCCGATCTCGTCAGCGCGGTCCTCGATCCCGCGGCGGGCGAAATCCTCTATCCCGCCGCGGAGGAGCACCGCCCGGATCTCGAGCGGCTGCTGTCGGCGCGCGGCTTTTGCCTCCGCGTCGCCACGGCCTACCGCATGGCGCCGGCCGCGGAGCTCGCGCCGCCGGTCCGCTCGGCCCTCGCCGCCGGGGCGGTCGACGGCGTCCTCCTCTACTCACCGCGGACGGCCGCCGTGTTTGCCGGCCTCGTCGCCCAAGCGGGCCTTAACGACGCGTTGGCGGCGGCGGCGATATACGCCATATCAAAGGCAGCGGCCGATGCGGCGGCCTGGCCGGATCCCGCCCGGCTGAGGATCGCCGGACAGCCCACCGAGGAAGCGATCCTGTCGCTCCTCGGCGGCGACCGGGCCTGAAAACGACACGACCGGCCGCGCCCGCGTCGGAGGGGCAGCATGGCCGAAGGCGAGAACCGACCGAGACAGACAGGCCGCCGTCCGCCCCAGAAGGCCCCCGTCACGATCGACCTTCCGGCGGAGCGGGTGGACCCGCCGTCCGTCCCCGCGGCCGCGCCTCCGCCTCCTCCGCAGCCGCCGAACGCGCCGCGTCCGGCCGCAGCGCCGCCGCCCCGCGACGCCCCCGCCGCGGACCGGCTCCGCCCCGCCGCGCCGCCGCCGCGACCGCGCCGGGGCATGTTGCTTCTGGGCGTCTTCCTCGGTGCCCTCCTCGGCGGCGGCATCGTCTTCGGTGCCGGCTGGTTCACGTTGCGCGACCGTCTCGGCGCGACCGATGACGGCACCGCTGCCGCGGCGCTCGCCGAGGCGCAGCGCGTGGGAACGGAACTCGAAACCGTGCGCGCCGCCCTCGCCGCCGTGCCGACGACCGACCTTTCGCCGCTGGCGGCACGCCTCACCGCCCTCGAAGCCGCGACGGCCGATCTTCCCGCCATCCGCACCGGCATCGCGGACGCGACCCGCACGGCGGCGAATGCCGAGACGGCCGCCAACGCCCAGACGGCGACCATCGACCGGCTCGGCGCCGACCTGTCGGCGCTCGAGCAGCGGATGCTGACGGCCGCGGTGGCCGGCGGCGATCCGGCGGCGATCGCAACGCTCAACCAGGACCTTGCCGCCTTCGAGCAGCGGATCGGTGCGCTCGAGCGGGCGGGACCGCCGCCCCAGATCGCCACGCTCCAGCGCCGGGTCGACGATCTCGCCCGGCAGATCGCGGGCTTCGCGACCACCGCCACGGCCCTTCAGGGCGACACGGCGGAACGCGACCGTACCGAAGCGGCGGCCCGCGCCCTGGCGCTGTCGGGCCTCCAGGCGGCGATCGCCCGCGGCGAACCCTTCGCGGCGCAGCTTGCGGTGCTCGGCCAGCTCGGCGTTGCACCCGCCGCGCTCGACGCCCTCGAAGCCTATGCCACCGAGCCGCCGCCTACCGCCGCCCAGCTCGCGGCGAGTTTCCCCGCCATTGCCGACGCCGTGCTCGCCGCCACCAACGTCACCGACCCCGACGCGAACTTCCTCGAACGCCTCATCGGCAACGCCCGAACCGTCGTTACCGTGCGGCCGACCGCGCCGATCGAGGGAACGACGCCCGCCGCAATCCTGTCGCGGATGCAGGCCGCCGCGGACGCCGGCAATTTCCCCGCCGCGCTCGGGGAACGCGACGCCCTACCGGACGCCGGCCAGGCCGCGTCGGCAGAGTGGGCGGCGGGAGCCTCCGCCCGCATCGCGCTCGACGCGGCCCTGGCGACGCTCGTCGCAGCGATGGGGACCACGGCGACGCCATGATCCGCATCCTTCTCCTCATCATCGTCGTCTTCGCGCTCGCGGCGGGCTTCGTCTGGCTTGCCGACAACCCCGGCGAGATCGCCGTCACCGTCGCCGGCTACGAGGTGAGGACGACGCTGATGGCGCTCGCCATCGCGATCCTCGTCCTCGTCCTCGCCCTCGTCGTCCTCTGGGCGGTGGCGCGCCTCCTCATCCGGGCGCCGTTCGCGCTTCGCCGCCAGAATCGCGACCGCCGCCGCGACCTCGGCCAGCAGGCGCTCGCGAAAGGCCTCATTGCGGCCGGCGCAGGCGACGCGACGCTCGCCGCCCACTACGCGGCGGAGCTCCGCCATTACGCGAAGGGCGAGCCGACGACGCTGTTTCTCAGCGCCGAGGCCGCGCGCCTCTCGGGCGATCAGATGGGCGCGCGGACGACCTACGAGACGATGGTCGCGCATCCCGAGACGCGCCTCCTCGGCCTCCGCGGCCTCTTCCTCGAAGCGCAGGCGCGTGGCGACGACGCCGCGGCGCGGAGCTTCGCCGACGAGGGTTTTCGCGAGAAACCGGGCATCGCCTGGGCGGCGAACGCGCTCCTCGACTATCAGGCGGCCGACGGCGAATGGGCGGCGGCGCTGACGACGCTCTCCACCCTGACGGCGGCGGGCACGATCGACGGGGCGCGGGGGCGGCGCCTCAAGGCGATCCTCCTCACCGCCCGCGCGGAGCAGCTCGAGGCGGCCGAGCCCGAGACTGCGCGCGATCTCGCCGTCGAGGCGCATCAGCTCGTGCCCGAGCTCGTCCCCGCCGCCGTGCTGGCGAGCCGCGTCCTCAGCCGGCTCGGCGACGCGAAGAAGGCAGGCCGCATCATCGAGACGAGCTGGCGGATCGAGCCGCATCCGGAACTCGCAGCCGCCTATATGAGCATTCGCCCCGGCGAATCCGGCCGTGACCGGCTCAGGCGCATCCGCGCGCTGGTGAAAATCCGCGCCAACCACCTCGAGGGACAGCTCGCGCTGGCGCGCGCGGCGATCGAGGCGCAGGACTGGGCCACCGCCCGCGAGGAGCTGCGCAGCGTCACCACCTCGCATCCGAGCGAGCGCGCCTATCTGATGATGGCCGAGATCGAGGAAGGCGAGCACCGCGACATCGGCCGCGCCCGCGACTGGCTGAGCCGCGCCGTCCGCGCGCCGCGCGACCCGGCATGGACCGCCGACGGCTTCGTTTTCGATCACTGGGAGCCGGTGTCGCCGATCTCGGGCCGGATC
This sequence comes from Bauldia sp., assembly GCA_020849325.1. Taxonomy (GTDB): domain Bacteria; phylum Pseudomonadota; class Alphaproteobacteria; order Rhizobiales; family Kaistiaceae; genus JADLGL01. The sequence continues at coordinate 7,290 of JADLGL010000010.1, forward strand.
GACGCGTTCGAATGGAAGGTGCCGGCCGAGCGCCATGCCGGCGACGACGGACGCCCCGGCCTGCCTGCACCGATGCCCGCCATGGACGGCGCGGGAACCACGCTGGCGCCGTTCCCGCCGGAGGCCGCGGCGCTCGCGCCGGCCGCGGGCCGGGCGATGGTGCCGGTGGCCGGCCGGGCCCTGTTCCCGGTGACGCAGGTCGAGCCGCCGCCAGCACACGAGCCGCTGCCGCCGGAGCCGGTCGCCGTCGAACCGCCCCCGCCCGTCACCGCGGCTATCGTGGCGACCGCCGTTGCGGCCGAACCCGTTCCAGCCCCGCCGACGCCCGGGCCGGAGCCCGTGCCCCCCGGCAACGGCATCGACGTCTTCGCGGCCGGGCACCAGCCCGACGACCCCGGCCCCGGTGCTGCCCCCGCCCCGGAGCCGTCCACGCCGCCCGTCGAGGAAGCGAAGCCGCGGCGGCGCTTCCGCCTGTTCTCGTAGAGCGAGAATCGCCTTGGGCTCAATGAGCCGGGCCAGATCACGTGCGCCTGAACCGCCCCCCTTGCGGGGCCCGTCGAACCGGCGCTTTGCCGGTTCGGGAGGGGGGTGAGACGCACGCGACGTGACGGCCGAGAGGCCGATACCCCTCCGAAGGCGTCGGCGCTCCGCCTGCCGCCTTCCGCCTCCCCGCAAGGGCTTCGCAAGGGGAGGCTCGATATGACGGAGGTCGCCGCTACAGCGCGCCGATCAGCTGCGGGCACCATGGCTGGCGGGCGCCGCCGTCATAGGGGCGCACGAGGCCGGTCGTGAGCATCCACTCGGCCAGCGAGACGCCCGATGCCGTCTCGACGTCCGCGACCACGCGGCCGAAATACTTGTCGTCGTCGATCTGGAAGAGGCGGAACGGCCCGTCGAGGGCGATCGCCGCGAGCGCGACGCTCGCCGCCTCGGCCTGCGCCCGCTCCTCGGGGCATTGGCCGTTCAGTTCCGGCGCATCGATGCCGCGGATGCGGACCAGCACCTCGACCCGCAGGTCGATCCAGACCAGCGCCTCGATGCGGATCGTATCTCCGTCGACGACGCGGACGAGCGTCGCCGCCACCGGTCCGGGCAGCGGCTCGGCCGACGCGGGCAGCGCCGCAAGGGCTGCTGCGGCAAGAACGAGGAGGAAGGGACGAATCGCGGCGTGGGCCATGCGCCGTGATACCAGAAGAACGGAATAGGAACAAATTCCTTTCACGCGCTCGCCCTTGCACTTCGGGCCGATCCGGCCCAGATACGCCGCCTCGCAAATCCGACCGGCAGCGCTTCCATGGACCCGACCCGAAAGACAGCTCTTCGTTCTGTTCTTCGGGATCACCCTGTCCATGCCAACTTCGATCACGATCGCCGGCCTCGGCTACGCCACGCCTGACGGCCGGCCCCTCTTCGAGAAACTCGATCTCGCATTCGGTCCCGAGCGGACCGGGCTCGTCGGACGGAACGGCGTCGGGAAATCGACGCTCCTCCGCCTGATCGGAGGCACTCTCCTGCCGCGCGAGGGCTCGATCGCCACGGCCGGAACGATCGGCGTGCTCCGCCAGGACGTGCAGGGCCGTTCGGGCGAGACGATCGCCGACCTCTTCGGCGTTGCCGGTGGCATCGACCTCCTCCGCCGCGCCGAAGCGGGACATGCCTCGGCCGACGAGATCGCCGAGGCGGACTGGACGCTCGAAGCGCGGCTCGACGAGGCGCTCGCGCGCGTCGGCCTCACCGCTGATGCCGCGACCCCGCTCGACGCCCTGTCGGGTGGCCAGCGCACGCGGGCGGCGCTCGCCGCTCTCGTCTTCGCCGGGCCGGATTTCCTCCTTCTCGACGAGCCCACCAACAATCTCGACCGCGCCGGACGCGCGTCGGTCGCGTCGCTCCTCGCCGGCTGGCCGAAGGGCGCGATCGTCGTCAGCCACGACCGCGACCTTCTGGACGGCATGGATGCCATCGTCGAACTGACTTCGCTCGGGGCGACACGCCATGGTGGCGGCTACTCCGCCTACCGTCAGCGGAAGGCGCTCGAGCTGGCGGCGGCCGAGCATGACCTCGCAGACGCCCGGCGTCGCGCGGGCAACGCCGCGCAGGCGGCCGCCGACCGCGCATGGCGGCAGGCCCAGCGCGACCGTCGCGGCCGGCAGCGCGAGGCGAAGGGCGACCTTCCCCGCCTCCTCGCCGGTCTCCGGAAGAATGCCGCCGAAGCCACCGCCGGCGCCGGCGCGCGGCTCGCGGAGCGGCAGGCCGCCGAAGCGGCCGCCGAGGCCGCGGAAGCGCGTGCCCGCATCGAGGTCCTCGTGCCGCTGACGGTCGCCGTCCCGCCGACCGGGCTTTCGGCGGGGAAGACCGTGCTCACGCTCGATGGCGTATCCGTCGGCTACGCGCCCGGCCGGCCGGTGATCGAAACCTTCAGCCTCGCGATCACCGGCCCCGAGCGCGTTGCCATCACCGGTGGGAACGGCGCGGGCAAGACGACCCTCCTCGACCTCGTCGCCGGACGCCTCGAACCGTGGTCCGGTGTTGTCGATGTCGGCGTGCCGTTCGCCCTCCTCGACCAGCGCGTCGGGCTCCTCGATCCGGCGCTGACGGTCCGCGACAATTTCCGGCGGCTGAACCCGTCGGCGGACGAGAATGCCTGTCGCGCCGCGCTCGCCAGGTTCATGTTCCGCGCCGACGCCGCGCTCCAGGCTGCCGGATCATTGTCGGGCGGCGAGCTCCTGCGGGCGGGCCTTGCCTGCGTCCTCGGCTCGGTCCCGCCGCAGCTCCTGATCCTCGACGAGCCGACGAACCATCTCGACCTCGATTCGATCGCGGCGGTGGAGGCGGGGCTGCGGGCCTATGACGGCGCACTTCTCGTCGTGAGCCACGACGAGCATTTTCTCGCGGAGATCGGCGTCACGCGGCGGGTGGAGCTCCGCCGGACGGCGGGCTGACCGGCACCAGCCGCGCACTCCGCATCGCATCGGCGGCAAGCGCCAGCAACACCGCGAGGTAGACGGTGTTGCTGATGTCGTGGCGGAACGTCTGGCCCGTCAGCCCGAAAACCACCCACGAGCCGGTCAGCATCGCGGCGATCGCGATCCGGGCCCCGAACCGCCCGTCGCGCGGCGCCCGGAGCGCCACCACCACGGGCGCCGCCAGCACGAGAAACAGTGTGGCGAGGCCGAGAAGGCCGTTGCCCACGGCCTCGGTCAGCAGTTCGTTGTGAAGGTGCCCGAAGCCGCCGATCGTGTAGCCGTCGGCGGCTGCGAGTTCCTGCACCTCGGCAACGGCGTTCTGCGGCCCGTAGCCGAGGAGGGGGCGCTGGCCGAAGGCGTCCATGCCGTAGACGACCATCAGCACCCGCTGGTCGAGCGAATATTCCGGCGCGTTGTGGTCGCGCTGCTGTCCGAACTCGAAGCCCCGGAACATTGCGAGCGTTTCGCCGAGCCGCTCCTCGAGGGCATCGCGGGCGAAGAAGCCCACGACCGCGGCGAGTACCGCAAGTCCGAGGCCGGCGAGCACCGCGGTTCGCCGGCCGTAGCGGGCGCCGACATAGACGATCGTCACGATCGCAAGGACCGGCACCGCCATCCACGCCGCGCGCGACTGCGACAGGAGCGAGGCCGCGAGCCCGGCGGCGAACGCGACCACCGCCATCACCCGGCCGAAGCGGCCCTCGCCGCTGAAGCCGATCAGGCCGATGAAGGCGAACAGGGTGGCCGTCGAGCCGAACGGGATCGGATTGATCATGCCGCCGACGACGCGGTTGACGTTGTCGAACACCTGGACGAGCGCGATCGCGGCGCCGGCGATGGCACCCGCCCGCGCCCCCCAGACGAAGACCTTCAGCGGATCGGCGTCGCGCACGCTCGCCACCACCGCGAGGAGGAACGGGAAGAACAGGAAGTGGACCGACTCCGCCGCCGGCATCCACGCACTGCCGCGGTTGCCGTAGAGGATCACTGCGGCGGCATCGACGGCGTAGTAGGCGAAGGCGGCGATCACGGCGAAGCGGACGCCGCCCGCGAAACGGAAGGGCACGCCGCGGGCGAGAACCTCGACGAGGGCGACGAGCCCGGCGACGAGGAACAGCAGCGTCGCGAGGCTGCCGAAAGGCAGCGGCAGGAAGCCGAGCGCGAACAGGAGGAGCGCCGCCAGCGTCGCGCTGCGGCCGGGGTCGAGCGCGAGGCGGCGGCCGAGGACAGAGACGCCGTCACGCACCGGGCGCGGCAGTCGTTCGGCGGCTGGAAGCGAGGCGTCGGCCAGGGTCGGCCTCCGTTACGGCGGCAGCGGCATCGGGTAGCCGCCGGTGTAGCCGCTCGCAAGATAGAGGCCGAGCACGATCTCCGTCACGCCGCCCCGGCGGACATCCACCGCCGGCAGCGCCTCGATGGCGTCGAAATACGGCCCGTACGCCGCCGTGACGTCTTCGACATAGCCTGGCGGGATGACGAGCACGGCGTCCCAGCCGGCCAAATCGCGGTGGTCGTAGCCGAAGGCGATGTTGCGCGGGTCGTTGCAGAGGCAAACCACCGGCATGTCGCGGCCGAGCTGGACGTCGACCTTCCCGGCGAGGTGCCACATCGGCGCCACCGCGAACGTTTCTCGCGCGCCGAGGAGGCCGTCGGCCGCGACCGCGGTCCGGAGCTCGTCCCAGTCGAGCCCCTCGAGAGTCGGGTCGGAAACGTAGGCAAAATCCTCGGCGATGCCGTCGGGCACGAGGGCGCGGAGCCAGCCGAACGCCGACTGCGTCGTGAAGACGAGGAGCACGAGCGCCGATGCGATCGCCGAACCCAGGAGCCAACGCCCGGTCCGTCCCCCGCGCCGCGCCGCCCAGCCGACCGCTGCGGCGCCGACGAGCGGAAACAGCATCAGATAGCCCGGCGCCTGCCAGTGGAAATGCCAGCCGAGCGGCGCCCACAGGGACGCCGCGGTGAAGACCACCACCGGCAGGAAGGCGGAGCAGCACAGAAGCCACGACCGCACGTCGCTCCGCCCGCGCCGGACGGCGGCGACGAACGCCGGCACCATCGGCACGAACACCCACGGCCCGATGTAGAGGATCTGGCCGAGGATCATCCGGCCGAGCCATTCCGGGTGCAGGCCGGGGCTTTCGACGAGCCGCCCGGACTGGAAGCCGAACGAGACCCAGTCGTTCTCAGCGTTCCAGATCACCACCGGCGCGAACAGCATCGCCGCGACGAGCACCGCGAGATAGGGACCGGGCTCGCGGAACCAGCGCCGGTGGGCCGGGCTGGTGACGGCAAAGAGGACGATGCCCGCGATGACGAGCGCCGCATGGTATTTTGCCAGCATCGCGAGGCCGAGCGAGATGCCGGCCCCGATCCAGAGCCCAAGGGTCCGGGCGCCCTCCGGCGCGAGCGCGAGGCGCGCCACGAAGACCATCGTGGCGACGAGAAAAAGCATCAGCGGCCCGTCCGGCTGCATCCAGACGCCCGCCATGCCGGTGAACACCGGCGACGCATTGAGAAGAAGAGCGGCAAACGCGCCGGCCGCCGCGCCGAACAGGAGCGTGCCGAGCCGGAACATCAGCCACGTCGTGGCCGCGAACATGAGGATGAACGGCAGCCGGAGGACGAGCGGTTCCTCCGAGCCGGTGATGGCCATCGTCGCGTGCGCGACCCACAGCGACAGCGGCGGCTGATCGAAATAGGAGAGCGCGAGATGGCGCGCGGTGGCGAGGTAATAGCCCTCGCCATTGCCGAAGCCGTAGATCGCGGCCGTCGCGATCCGGAGCAGCGTGCCGATGACGATCGTCCACAGGACGAGCGTCGCCGGCCGATGGAGCCCGAGCCGCACCACCGCGACGCCGGCGCGAGCGAACGGGCCGCGAGGCGGCGAAGCGGGAGCGGCGAGCGACGTCACCGCCCCCTTCTCCCGCCGCCTCGGCGGAAGGTCAACGGGCGGACGTCACCGGATCGAGCGCAGCCGCTCCTGCACGCGCTGAAGGTCGTCGACCGTGCCGAGGAGCCGGTCCGACAGCCGCGCGTGGAGCTTCGCCGCGAGTTCCGGGTATTCCGTCAGCATGCGCCGCATCAGCTGGCGGGTGATCTCGACGACGCCCGACGGCTCCTTCGCGGTGGCGGTGACGCGCCGCTTCGATTCGACGAACAGCGCCAGCTCGCCGATGATCTGGCCCGTGCCGCAGGTTTCCACCGCGTCGGGGGCGAGCGGCGTCGCGAGACCGATCGCCCCGGAGGCAACCACGAAGGCGGACAGGGCCGGATCACCCTTGAGGAAGAGGTGCTGGCCGGCGTCGAGGTCGCGCCGCGCCGAACTGAAGGCGATCAGGCGCAACTGGTCCCCGGACAGATCGGAGAACAGCGGGATGCCCGACAGGAGCTCGATGTCGCGTTCGAGGCTCACGGCGCCGAACGCCCGAAACGATGGATCACGGTGCGAGGCGGTAGCCGCCGCCTTCGGTGATGAGGAGCTCGGCCTGCGCCGGCCGCCGCTCGATCTTCTGGCGGAGGCGGTAGATGTGGGTTTCGAGCGTGTGCGTGGTCACGCCCGAATTGTAGCCCCAGACCTCGTGCAGCAGCACGTCCCGCGTCACCACCTTCTCGCCGGCGCGGTAGAGATATTTCAGGATCGCCGTTTCCTTTTCGGTGAGGCGGATCTTCGACCCCGCCGGATCGATGAGGAGCTTTGCCGACGGGCGGAAGGTGTAGTGCCCCACCGCGAAGGTGGCGTCTTCCGTCTGCTCGAAGACGCGGAGCTGCGCGCGGATGCGGGCGAGGAGCACGGCGAACCGGAACGGCTTCGTCACATAGTCGTTCGCGCCGGCGTCGAGACCGCCGATCGTGTCGGCTTCGGAGGCATGCGCGGTCAGCATGATGATCGGCGCCTTGAAGCCGCCGGCGCGGAGCTGTTTCACCGCATCGCGGCCATCCATGTCGGGGAGGCCGACGTCCATCACGACGAGGTCGGTCGGCTCGGCCTTCGCGGCGGCGACGCCGGACGCGGCGGTGCGCGCCTCGGCGACGCGGAATTCGGGCTGGAGCGCGAGCTGCTCGACGAGGCTCTCGCGCAGCATGTCGTCGTCGTCCACGATCACGATCCGACGCGTCGTCACCGAGCGTTCCATCGTTTCGTCCTCCGAAGGGCCGGAAATCAGCGCCGGAATCGTCGCGCTTCGTGACCACAATGTGGCCCCGACCTTACCCCGAAGCAAGGTTCCCCGCCTTTTCGGGGGCCGCCGGCCGGTCGCCCATCAGGGCGCTGCCGATCCGGATGTCGGTGGCGCCGAAGGCGATCGCCGTCTCGTAGTCCGCGCTCATTCCCATCGAGAGGCGCGGCAGGCCGAGCTGCTTTCCGAGCTTCGCCAGCAGCGCAAAATGCGGCCCGGGCGATTCCTCGACCGGCGGGATCGCCATCAGCCCGGAGATGGCGAGGCCGTGGACACCCTGGCAGCGCGCGACGAAGGCTGCAGTCTCCTGCGGCGAAACCCCGGCTTTCTGCGGTTCCTCGCCGGTATTCACCTGCACGAAGAGGGTGACGTTCCGCCCCTGGCGCGTGATTTCCTTCGCCAGCGCGGCGGCGATCCTGTCCCGATCGACGCTATGGATCGTATCGAACAGGGCGACCGCCTCGGCCGCCTTGTTGGACTGCAGCGGCCCGATCAAGTCGAGCGTGATGCCGGCCGTTTCGCCCCGGAGCTCCGGCCACTTCCCGGCCGCTTCCTGCACCCGGTTCTCGCCGAAGTCCCGGAGCCCGGCCGCGATCAGCGGCCGGATTTCCTCCGCGCCAAACGTTTTCGTGACCCCGATCAGCCGGACGCTGCCGGGGGGGCGGCCATGCTCGGCCATTGCCCGGTCGATGCGGGTGCGGATTTCGGCGAGGCGGGTGGCTTGACCCATCATGCCGCGTCTCTACCGGAGACGCACACACAGGCCAAGTTCGCTTCGACCGGCAGCGCCTCCATTGGATGTATTGCCGTCTGCTCCGAGGTTGCGTGGGGTGTCGTCGCGTGGGCAGGTCGAAACTCGAGAAGCCTCCGCCAGCCTGGCGGCGCGCTCCCCGAGGATCGATGATGCTGGACCCACTCCTCTCGGTTGAGGGTTTGAGTGCGGAACGTCCAGTCGCATTGGCCCGCGCGGCGACCTAGGCAGCCGATCCGTTGACCGGCGGCGCGTTTTCGGATGAAGGTCGCGCGCCTTTTGGCGGGCGGCACCGAACCGCGTGCGCCGACACAGGAATTCAGCGAATCCGAAGATGACCGAGAGACCCGAGAGACAGCGCTACAAGGCCGGCGAAGCGGAGCGGCGCTGGCAGCAGATCTGGGCCGAGAAAGGCATCTTCGCGACCAGGAACGACGACCCGCGCCAAAAATACTACGTGCTCGAGATGTTCCCCTACCCGTCGGGGCGCATCCACATGGGCCACGTCCGCAACTACACGATGGGCGACGTGGTGGCGCGGTTCATGCGCGCCCGCGGCTACAACGTGCTGCACCCGATGGGCTGGGACGCGTTCGGCATGCCGGCCGAGAACGCGGCGATGCAGAACAGGACCCACCCGGCCGCGTGGACCTACGAGAACATCGCGACGATGCGCAATCAGCTGAAGCTGATGGGCCTGTCGCTCGACTGGGCGCGCGAATTCGCGACCTGCGACGTCGCCTACTACCACCAGCAGCAGAAGATCTTTCTCGATCTCCTCGAGGCCGGCCTCGCCTACCGGAAGAGCGCGAAGGTCAACTGGGACCCGGTCGACATGACCGTGCTCGCGAACGAGCAGGTCATCGACGGCCGCGGCTGGCGCTCGGGCGCCGTCGTCGAGCAGCGCGAGCTGACGCAGTGGTTCCTGAAGATCACCGACTTCGCCGACGATCTCCTCCAGTCGCTCGACACGCTCGACCGCTGGCCGGACCGCGTGCGCCTGATGCAGCGGAACTGGATCGGCAAGTCGGAGGGTCTCCGCATCCGCTTCGAGCTCGACGCGGCGGCGCCGGCCGGCATGGAGACGCTGGAGGTCTTCACCACGCGCCCGGATACGCTGTTCGGCGCGAGCTTCCTTGCCGTCGCCGCCGACCACCCGCTCGCGGCGGCGCTGGCGCGCAACGATGCCGACCTCTCGGACTTCATCGCCGAGTGCCGGAGAATCGGAACCAGCGCCGTGATCGTCGAGACGGCCGAAAAGATGGGCTACGACACCGGCGTCCGGGCGAGGCACCCGTTCAAGCCGGATGAGACCCTGCCGGTCTACGTCGCGAACTTCATCCTGATGGGCTACGGCACGGGCGCCATCTTCGGCTGCCCGGCGCACGACGAGCGCGACTACGAGTTCGCGACGAAATACGAGCTGCCGATCACCCCGGTCGTCGCGCCCGTCGACCGCTTCGAGACGGGCGCCGAGCTCGTCGAGTGGCTGGAGCAGTTCGCCGCCGGCCGCGAGGCCTATACGGACGACGGCATTCTCATCAATTCCGCCTTCCTCGACGGCATGTCGGTGCCGGAAGCGAAGGACGAGGTCGCCCGGCGCCTCGAAGCCGCGACCATCGCCGGCGCGCCGCAGGCGAGGCGGCAGACCAATTATCGCCTCCGCGACTGGGGTATCTCGCGCCAGCGATACTGGGGTTGTCCGATCCCGGTCATCCACTGTGAAAAGTGCGGCGTCCAGCCGGTGCCGGTGGCCGACCTCCCCGTAAAGCTGCCGGAAGACGTGACGTTCGACCAGCCGGGCAACCCGCTGGAGCGGCACCCGACGTGGAAGCACGCGAAGTGCCCGAACTGCGGCGGCGACGCCCGGCGCGAGACCGACACGATGGACACGTTCGTCGATTCGTCGTGGTATTTCGCCCGCTTCACCGACCCGCACGCGTCGACGCCGACCAACCGGAAAGCCGCCGACGAGTGGCTGCCGGTGAACCAGTATATCGGCGGCATCGAGCACGCGATCCTGCACCTTCTCTACTCGCGCTTCTTCACCCGCGCGCTGAAGGAGACGGGACATCTCGGCCTCGAGGAGCCGTTCGCCGGCCTGTTCACGCAGGGCATGGTCGTCCACGAGACCTACCGGCGCGCCGACGGCGGCTGGGCGAGTCCGGCCGAGATCCGCATCGAGGAGAAGGACGGCGTCCGCACTGCGATCGACAGGGTGACGGGCGAGCCGGTCGACATCGGCTCGATCGAGAAGATGTCGAAGTCGCGGCGGAACGTCGTCGACCCCAACGACATCATCGCCACCTACGGCGCCGACACCGCGCGCTGGTTCATGCTGTCGGATTCGCCGCCCGAGCGCGACGTGATCTGGAGCGAGTCGGGTGTCGAAGGCGCGAACCGCTTCGTCCAGCGCATCTGGCGCCTCGTCGGCGAGGCGCTGGACCTCCCCGGTTTCCCCGGCCCGGCGATGCCGCCGCCGAACACCATGACTGCACCGGCTACGGCCCTTCGCCAGACCGCGCATCGCACGCTGAAGGCGGTCGAGGAGAGCTACGCCGCGCTCCGCTTCAACGTCGCCGTCGCGCGCATGTACGAACTCGTCAACGCGGTCGGCGTCGCGATCGGCGGCTCGGGCCTGCCCGTCCCGTCGAAGGACGATCCGTCGCTCGCATGGGCGATCCGCGAGGCGCTGGAGTTCGTCGTCCGCATGATGGCGCCGATGGTGCCGCACCTCGCGGAATCCTGTTGGCAGGAGCTCGGCCATCGTTCGCTCCTGGCAACGGAAGCGTGGCCTTCGGCCGATCCGGCGCTCGTGGCCGAGGACACGGTGATCCTGCCGGTGCAGGTCAACGGCAAGAAGCGCGGCGATCTCGCGGCGAAAGCCGGCGCCTCGGTGGCCGACATCGAGGCCGCGACGCTCGCGCTCGACTTCGTCATCAAGGCTCTCGAAGGCCGGCCGCCACGGAAGGTCATCGTGGTGCCCGGCCGCATCGTCAACGTGGTGGTCTGACGGCCCGGTCCTCGCGATCGGCGCGCTCGGTCGAGAGCAGCCGACAAGCGTGGCAACCTCGGAGTGATGCAATCTGCGATTGAACCTCCCCGCAAGGGACCGCAAGGGGGAGGCTCGAGATGGCAGGATTCTCCCACCGCGCCCCGCGCGGCGTCAGGTCACCGTGAAATAGGCCATCATTCCGGTCTCCTGGTGCTCGGCGATGTGGCAGTGGAGCATCCAGCGGCCGGGGTTGTCGGCAACGAAGGCGACTTCCACCGTCTCGTCCGCGAGGAGGAGCACCGTGTCGGCGTGGTGCGGCGGCAGCGTGCGCTTGTCGGAGCCGAGCACTGCGAATGTGTGGCCGTGAATGTGGATGGGGTGGAGGTGCTGCGTCGTGTTGCGCAGCAGCCAGCGATACGACCGGCCCCTCGTCAGCTCCGCCAGCGGCGGCGGGTTGCTGGCGTGGCCGTCGCCAGGCCAGCTGCGCGCGTCGATCGTCCAGAAATCGTTGAACGAGAGGCACAGCGGGCCGAGGAGGCCGAAGGCGGGGTCGTCGGGCGGAACGGCATCGCCCTCGCCGGCCGCGGCAAAGGTGATCGTGCGGGTCCCGGCGGCGACGAGGTCGGGCGGCGGGAGGGCGGAGGCGCGGAGCGGCGCAGGGTCGAATGCGCCGGTCCGCCTCGGTTCGCCTGCGCCGCGGAGCGTGGCGATGGCGAGCGGATCGTCGGGACGATAATCGACGAGGCGCGCCACAGCGCCGTCGGCGGGTGAACGGACGACGACATCGATCCGCATCGCCGGCGCCATGATCCAGCGGTCGAGCGGGAATGGCACCACGGCGACGCCGTCGATGGCGACGATCGCGGCGTCCGCGCCCTCGATGCCGAGGTCGATCGGCCGGGTCGGGTCGAAGTTGATGATACGGAGCCGGCAGTCGGCGACTGCGGGCAGCGCCATCTCGGGGTTCACCGCGCCGTTCGCGGTGCGGAGCGGCCCGTAGGTGCCGGCGCGGCCGGCGCCGCGGTTGGTCGTGAACGGCAGGAACACGCCGGCTTCGACGTCGACGCGCCAGTCGCGGACGAGCACCACCTCGTCGGCATCGTAGGGCTCGGTCGCGTCGCCCTCGACGATGAGGATGCCGACGAGGCCGCGGCCGATGTGCTCGGCGGTGTTGCAGTGGGTGTGGAAGAAGAAGGTGCCGGTATCGGGCGGCACGAACGAATAGCGAAAGCCGTCGCCGGGGAAGACCGGCGGCTGGACCAGGTACGGGACACCGTCCTGGTCGTTGGGCACCCGGATGCCGTGCCAGTGGATCGAGGCGTGCTCCTCGGGCCGCGGCAGCGCGTTGCGGATCGTGGTGACGAGCCGTGCGCCAAAAGGCATCCGGACGACCGGCAGCCAGGTGTCCGGCGTGAAGGTCCACAGCGGCAGTTCCTTGCCGGCGAAGGCAGGAAGCGCGGTCGGCCGCTCCGCGGCGACGAGGTCGAGTTCGACGTCGGGGAAGGTGCCGGGGACGGCGGGCGCCGCGAGCGGCCGGCCGTAGGCCGGGGCGCGGCCGGTTGCGAGCCCGAGGCCGGCGGCGCCGGCGAGCGCGGCGGTCCCGGCGAGGAAGCGGCGGCGGCTCGGCCTGGAGAAGGTCAGCACGGTGTCACAAGCGTGGCCCGAAACGGAACGGCCGGCGCCGCGATCGGCGCCGGCAGCTGACTTCGTGTCGTGCGGTCCCCGGCTACTCCATCGCCGGCGCGTTCTGCATCGGCGGCATGCCGAGGCCGGCCATCCAGTCGACCTTCGGCACGTCGTTCTCGACGGGCGGTACCGTGCGGAGATAGGCGATCACCGCGTCGATGTCCTCGGCGGTGGCGTTCTTGAAGAAGGCCGACGGCATGATCGGGAAGAGGATGTGACCATCGCGCGAGATGCCTTCGACGATCGCACGCCGAAGCGCGTCGTCGCTCCAGTCGCCGATACCGGCGGGCGTGATGTTGGCCGAGCGCACGACCTCGCCGTTGGGGAGCGTCTGCATGTCGAACCCGCCCGCGCCCATCCGGGCCATGTCCGGTCCGCCGGTGGCGTCACGCGGCGTGTGGCACTCGAAGCAGTGCGCCATCGTCGCCAGATACTGGCCATAGACGACCGGGTCGGTGGTCGGCGGCGTGGGGCCGCCGGGGGCCGGGCCGGGGGTCGCATAAGGGATGTTGTAGACCGGGGCCGGCACCTCGTTCCGAACGGCGGGAATGCTCTTGAGGTACATGGCGATCGACATGGCGTCGTCGTCGGACATGAGATTGTAGAAGAAGAGCGGCATCACCGGTCCGATCGTCTCGTCCTCGGGGGTGTGGCCCTCGCGGATGGCGAGGACGATCTCTTCGAGTGTCCAGGTGCCGATACCGGTCTCGTTGTCCGGCGTGATGTTGGCCGTGTAGGTCTGGAACGCCGGCAATTCGTTGAACTCGAAGCCGCCGGCCAGGTACATGCCTTCGGCGAAGGTGTTGTCCGGATTGCGGGGCGTGTGGCAGTTGCCGCAGCCCACGAGGCCGTCGACGAGGTACTGGCCGCGCTCGACGGTGGTTTCGGTCGAGCCCGAGGAAGCCCAGAGCGCGACCGTTAGGACGCTGGCAATGCCAGCGCCGATCCTGATGGTGTTCTTCATGTTGCCCCCAGCAAACGATGAAACAACGGATCGCATTCGGTTGCGGCGGTGCGTCTCCGGCCGTTCCCGAACGGCCGATGTCCTCCCTGCGACGGGACGGCACGAGGACATGAAACGAACGCAGCAAGCAAACGCGGAGAGCGACAGAATAGCGCAGGCGCCGCCGGCGCGCCAACACGCGTCCGGGTGGGGGTCGCTCCGAAAGGCAGTGAAACGGTGACCGCCGCGTAAAAAGACGCGCGAAAGACCGGCGCGTCTAGCCCGGCGGGCGGGGTTTCGGCGGGGCGGCCGTCGGCGGCGTCGGGGCTGCGGGCGGCGCCACCCTGACTTCGAGGATGCCGGTGTCGGCCTCGACGCCGGCGGCGACGAGGACGGGCTCGGCGTTGCCGTCGGCGGTCCAGTAGACGTCGTAGGTCGTGTGGCCGACGAGAAGGATCGTGTCGGCGTCACGGGCGATCGCCGCCGGCTCGGCCGGGTCTTCGCCGCCGAACGCCACGCCCCACCAGCCGCCCGGTCCGAGCGGCGGCATCGCCGGATCGACCACGAGCCGGATGCCGGCGTCGACCCGCGCGATGTTCTGCGGCTCGACGATGCTTCGCCGGATCGTGACCTCGATCGGCGCGGCATTGCCCTCGCGCTGGACGCTGAGGACCACCGGCGTCCCCGATGGCCCGCGGATGAGGTCGACCGTGTCGGACAGCGCCATGCGCGTCACGTCGGTGCCATCCACGGCGAGGATGACGTCGCCGGCACGCATGCCGGCCGCTCCCGCCGGGCCGCCGTCGACCGCGCGGACCACGGTGATCGCCGGATCGGCGCGCAGCTCGAGGCCGATGCCGCCGAACGGCGCCTCGACGTCATACGTGCCGATCCACACCGGCGGGAGGTCGTCATCGACGTCGACGTCCCAATAGAGGCCGTAGCGGTCGGCTGGCAGGACCATCGCGGCGCCCGTGGTCCAGTTCGCGGGCGCCCTGTTCTCGGCCGTCACGGCCGTGACGAGGCCCGCCGCGGGATCGAGGGGCGGCACCCAGTCGGCACGTTCGAGGACGATGCCGGTCTGGATGCGCAGCTCGGTGATCGCCCCCGCCGCCACGACGACGTCCTCCGCCATCAGGAGGGGGGCATCGATGTGGTCGGCATCGGCGATCCAGTAGAGGTCGTAGTTGCCGGGCGGGATGGCGGCGAGATCCGCGGTGCTGCGCACCGTCCATTTCCGGCTGAGGCTGCCGGCGTGGATCACCGACCAGAATCCGCCATTGGCAGCGTCGATGCCGGGCAGCCGGTCCGCGAGCACGATACGGATGCCCGTCTCGACGGTCTGCGCCGCGGCGCCGGGCGGAAGCAGGACCCCGATCAGGACGGTGCCGGCGAGCAGTCCCGGCGCGAAGCGGTAGGTCATGGCAGCTCTCCTTCGCTGATGCGCGGCGCTACTTCTTGCCGGGTTCGGCCGTGCCGGCGACGATCAGCTCCGTATTCCCTGTCCGTCCGGCGATGAAGTCGGCGAGGAACGGAACGACCGCGTCGGTGCGGGTCGCGACGTTGATCACCGGCTGGCCAAAGCGGAACGACGAATCCACCGCGACGATGACGTAGGCGTCGCCGTCGCGGACCATCAGCGGCGAACCGGAGTCGCCGTTGGTGGTGTCGCAATTGTGCAGGACGGTGTTCTCGGCCTCGATCGTGAGGAACGAGCAACCGACATTGCCCGACAGATGGTCGCCGGTGTCCCAGCTGTAGCCGGCCTGCGAAACGGGCATCTGCAGGATGCCGTCGCCGAAGGCCTCGAAGCCGCGGACCTCGAGGAAGCCCAGTTTCTCGCCGAGCGGCGTGTCGAGGCGAAGGAGCGCCCAGTCGCTCTGCGACGGCTCGTCGTCGGTGCGGACGTCGCTGGCGCGTGTCGGCCCGAGAAGCCATGCCGTCACGCGCGCGCTGACGCCGCCGCCGCCGGGGCCGAAAGCGGTCTCGAACACCTGGTCGGCGTTGACGCCGTTTTCGGTCTCGATGCAGTGCGCGGCGGTGAGGAGGACGTCGACGGCGATGAGCGTCGCGGTGCAGCCACCGAAGTCGCCGACGAGCAGGCCGATCACGTTCCATGGCGCCACTGTCGTATCCATCAGCATGCGGTCGTCGCGGCCGAAATAGTGGTCGTCGATCGTCAGCGGCCGGTCGCGGCCAATGCAGTCGCTGCGGTCGGTGCGGCGATCGCAGGATCCGTCGCCGCCCCGTGCCGTCTCGTTGCAGACGCCGTTGAACGCATGGATGCAGGAATCGTCCTCGAAGCGCAGCATCACGACGATGCCGCAATCCGTCCGGTCGGTGCCCTGGGTGCACACGCCGCTGCCGAACCGCGGCTCGTCGCAGTGGCCGTTGTTGGCGTATTCGCAGGAATCGTCCTCGCGCTGCGTCACGATCCGCCAGCAGTCGGAGTAGTCGGTGCCCTGCTGGCACGCGCCGGTGCCGATGCCGGGATCGTCGCACTCGCCGTCGTTCGCCCAGCGGCAGGAATCATTGCCGGTGTAGTTGGCGATGCCGGCCAGCGGGCCGGGCAGTTTCGGCGGCGTCTGCTTGCCGAGGAGTTCGTCCTGCATCGCGAGGAGATGGGTCGTCGCCGCGGCGAAATCCCAGGTCACCGGGCTGGCCGGCGTTTCGGTCGGGCCGGCGATCACGGTCACGTCGGCTGCGGCGGCGGGCCCGGCCGCAATCGCCACGGCCAGCGCCGCAACGGCCGCAAATCGCAAGGCTCGGATATGCATGGACAAAGCCCCCGGACCGGAACGCGTGATCCGTTCAGGCCGGATCACGCTCTCCGCCCATTCCTCGACGGGGCATGATCTTCTTCGGAGAACCGGCATCCAATTCTCCGGATCACGCTCTCTAGGCGCATGTGTGGCAACGAGCCGGTTTGCCTGTCAAGGCAAGGGACGGAGGTCGGCCCGCCCCGGCGCCCTCAGGGCAGGTCTACGAGAAAATCCCTGAAGATGTAGCCGTCCTGGCCGTTGACGGAAACGCGGCACCAGTAGTCGCAGGCTCGAACGGCAACGGGTGTGTCGGGCGACACTACAACGACCACGGGCTCGGCGTTGTCGGGCCCGGCGCGCATGTTCACCCAGGTCGTGACCGTGGTGACGATGCCGACGGGGACGCCCGCTTCGGCCACGACGGGATCGAGCGGCACCATCGGGCCGCCGACCCCGCCGGCCGGCGGCACATCGGCGCCGGCCGGTCCGGCGGGTGTGTCGACAGGGGCGGCGGGCGCGGCATCGGCGAGGAAGATGGGCTGGGTGACCTCGACCGGCGGCTCGACGATGACCGGCAGCGGTGTCACCTCGGGTCCGGCGATCGCGGCCTCGAGGCTCGGCACGGGGGCGGTGGGGTCGTCGCGGAGGAGGGCGGTGCGGCCGACCGGCGCGAACGGAACGCCGAGCCCTGCTTCCGCCCGCGACGCGTCCGCGACCGTCTCGCCGCGGGGAGCGGCTGCATCGTCGCCGAACCGGATGGCCGAATAGGCGCCACCGCCGGCGATCAGGACGACCAGGGCGCCGATGATGAGGAGGTCCGTCTTCCGCGCTCGCGCCGGCTCGCGCCAGGCGGGCGCCGCGGCCCAGGCGGCGTCGTCGACCTGCCAAAAACTCGACGGGAGCGGCGGCGGGTCGTCCGCCTCGTCCGGATCGGCCGATTCCAGCCGTGACCGCACGGGCGAGGGCGGCTCCGGCGGCACCGAGCGGGCGCGGACCCGCAGCGGCGCTGCGCGCGGCGGGGCCGGCTGGGCGACGGGGAGCGTGGCCGCCTCCGGTGCGATCGCTTCGGCGGGGTCGAGCGCGTCGGCGCGATCGTCGGGATCGTTCGCCGCGAACGCGTCTTCGCCGGGCATCTCCCCCAACGGGGCGGGTTCAGCCGCGGCGCTGCGGAGGATCTCTTCGAGTTCGGAGACGAGATCGACATAGGCGTCGAGGTCGGGGAACGGCGCCGGGCCCTGCCCGGCTGCCGCGGCCTCCGTCGGTCCACCGTCGTCTGCCGCGGATTGCCCCGGCGCCGGTCCCATCAAACGCTACGCTCCTGCCGCCAGCCAGGGTTTCGGACACGCGCAAGGACTGCGTCGCCTCGGGGGCGTCGCCGGATTCGTCGGCCTCGGTTGCGACCTTCACCTTCTCCGAAGAGGCGCCGGGGTGTGTCCTCCGGTCGCCTCTCCCCGCTCTCTCGCCACGCATCTAGGGGCCGGATTGTGACATCTCTTGGCCGACATTGCGGCGGTTCGGCGGAATCATCCGGGCATGCCGAACGGTACGGAAACACTGGCCAGCCGACAACGGGCGGCGAGAATTAAGCGTGAGGTGACAAAGGCTTGAGAGGCTCCGCAGTGGGGGGAGAGACCGATTTACCCTCCCTGCCCCCCACTGCACCGCCCGAACAGGATCGCCGTGCCAGGAACGGCGGGTCCGGTGGCGCGACGGTGGCATCCGCTCGACCCGATTGTCAATGCATTCGAGCCCTCGCGGGCGGTGGTGGACTAGCACTCGACCGATGCAGAGCGTCGACCAGCCGCCTGCGAAGTCCTCAGCAAACACGACACGCACAGGCTGGAGTCCTGGAGCGGCTCGACGGCGTCTTTGGCGAGCGTGTCTGCGGGCCCGTCGACGTGTCGTCGGGCTCAATGCAAAGAGTAATCCGCTCGACGACTCGTATCAGGCGCCGAAGCAGCTCCGAATATTCTTGGTATGTCCTACAGTACAGGCTGAACATGTATTCACGTATATGTGCGGATTGACACAGTTATACTTTTCTGCGCGAGTGTCGCCACGGAACGTCCCAGACTTCGCCGGGGTCAACACTGGCGCGTCCGGTACGTTGTTGGTGGTGAGGGAGTCCGACACCGCAAGCCCGAGGGGAGGGCGCCGGAACCGCGAGGCACCGCCTTGCTCACGATCCGGCTTACCGAGCCGCGGGCCTGACCAATCAGTGTCCTGTCATTTCCGATCGCTCGTCGCTCAACCACGGTCGCATGACCGTGCGGGCGGGGAGCCGATCGGCGGGGCGCCGGGCTACCCAACAACAAGAAACCTGTCGACTGCAGGAAACGTAGGAGGAAAGAAAGAGATGATTTCCCGGAAGACTTGGAAGGTCTCGGCTTCGCTCGCGGCTGTCGCCGCCGGCGCCGGCCTCTCCAGCACCGCGCTCGCCAATGACGACGTCGTGGCGCTCGTTGCCGATCCCGGCAACGTCGTGATGCCGTCCATCACCTACAATGGCTGGAACTACTCGACGCTCGACCAGATCACGCTCGACAATGTCGACCAGCTCCAGATCGCCTGGACCTGGCAGGTCGGTATCCTCGACAGCCACGAGGCCTCGCCGCTGGTGATCGGCGACACGATGTACATCGCCTCGCCGAAGCCGAACTACGTCTACGCCCTCGACCTCAACGCCGAAGGCGTCATCATCTGGGAATTCCGCCCCGACATGAACGTCGAGGAAGCGACCCGTCAGGGTTGCTGCGGCG